>CAVJPC010000184.1:0-5410 GCA_963651205.1 Bacteroidaceae bacterium | reverse complement strand
ATCAGCATACCGTTGGGCTACTTTGGTGGTATCGGAGCGGCAAGCCGTAAAGGAGTACTATTCAAAGGAAGCAACTATTTGGAAGCTATTACCAAAGTAAATACGGTGGTGATGGATAAAACCGGAACACTGACACAGGGAGTTTTCAAGGTACAAAAGATTGTTCCGGCAGATTTTCTGCTCGAAACAGACCTTGTGAATTTAGTGGCTTCGGTTGAAACGCAAAGTACGCATCCCATAGCGAAAGCTATTGTGGAATATGCAAAAGAGCAGAATATTGAAGTAATTAAGCCGGAGATTGTGAATGAAATCGCAGGGCACGGCTTACAGGCTTCTATCAATGGTAAAATAGTTCTTGTGGGTAATCCTAAGTTATTGATAAAAAACAATGTAGAGTTCCCGCCGGAAATAGCGACTATACCCGAAACGATTGTTGTTTGCGCTATCAATGGCATCTATTCCGGATATATTCTGGTAGCTGATGCTCCGAAAGAGGATGCAGCTACAGCCGTGAACGCTTTGCGTGAGTTGGGAATTAAGAATATTGTAATGCTGTCAGGAGATAAACAGGCCATCGTTTCGCAGCTTGCCACAGAGTTGAACGTTACGCAAGCGCATGGCGACCTGCTGCCCGAAGGAAAGGTTGAGTATGTAGAGCAGTTGAAGTCCGATCCGGGTAATAACATTGCTTTTGTAGGCGATGGGATAAACGATGCGCCTGTTCTTGCCATGAGCGACGTAGGCATTGCAATGGGTGGACTGGGTAGCGACGTTGCCATAGAAACGGCAGACGTTATTATTCAGACAGACCAACCGAGCCGGATAGCAACGGCTATAACGATAGGCAAAGCTACACGCCGAATTGTTATACAGAATATAAGTCTGGCTTTCGGTGTAAAGCTCATTGTGTTGATTTTGGGTGCAGGAGGTGTTGCAACCTTATGGGAAGCGGTATTTGCTGATGTTGGGGTATCGTTATTGGCGATATTGAACGCTATTAGGATTTTGAAAATGAAATTTTAATTATGCCCTGTTGGGGTTTGTACCTAAAATATAGCCTTATGAATAAACACGTCAATACTATAATCGAAACAGTCAATGATCAGCTTGAAGCTATTGAACTGGAAGAAGAAGCCTCTTTAAGAAAAGCTAAAAAAGCAGTTTTGTTGCTAAAAGGAATTATGCAACAGCTAAAGATGAAACTGAACGATTATAAGTTCAAAAATGATGATGAAGAGATATGTTTTTTTAAAGAGTACAAACCCCAACTTTTCAGCAAATTAATCTATTACTCGGAGATTTATAAGATAGAAACTAATCGACCGACTGGAAGTGATACGGCACAGAAAAATTATATAATAAGGGAATTAGACAGGATAAAAGATTATTTTGATAAAAACTTAGATTTCTACCAGTATTACAGGACAGAGAAAACTCATCTTGACCGTTATTATTTTCTTCGGGTAGAGCCGAATATTGAACTTAATGTAGATTGCTTCTACTTTGAAAGGGATAATAATTTTTCTACCAGTTTTGATTACAAAGTTTCTAAAATATTAGCCAATGAGATGCTCCGTATTTATCTCAATGCTGAATTAAATAAACTGGAAAAACATCCTGAAAACGAAATGGATAATTCTAAATTTCCCCGTATAAAACATACTTGGACAGGAACTAAAACAGAACTTGTCGAACTGATTTATGCTATATATGCAAAAGGAAGCATAAATTATGGAAACATTGATATTAAAGAGTTGATAGATTATTTCTGTAATGTTTTCAATACCGATGCCGGAGAGTTTTACCGAATCTATTTGAATATCAGAAACCGGAAAGAAAGCCGGACTTTATATCTTGATTCATTGCGAGATAGCCTTAACAAAAAAATGGATGATGACGATAACAGGTAAAATGTCAGGTGGTCAATAAAAAAACAGCAGAAGTAATTATAAAAATCAATTCATTATCAATAAGTTATGAGAAAATCAATATAAAGATGATATAAAGTTTATCTTAACGGATTTTCCCTCTTTTAGCCCTGAAAAACTATCATTTTCAGGGCTTTTTTACGTCTTTTTCTTCCAAAAATACCCAATGTAAAGATTCTCACTTTACATTCCTAAAAAAACAAAACTAAAACATTCTGATTATTAGATATTTAGAATGAAATTTCAAAAATAGTTATAGCAACTTGTCATTCTACGTTTTTGCAACTTCCGAACTTTGCATCAATTCAATAAGTAGCAATTATGGATGTCATTACAATAGAATCACAGGCATACAAAGAATTAGTTTCCAAAATTAATGCCATAGCAAAATTCGTGATAGATCATCAGGAGGATGATACCACCAACCCGGACGAAATGTGGGTGGACAGTTACGAAGTTTGCACCTTTCTCAAAATCAGCGAACGAACACTTCAACGTTTGCGAAGTAACCGGATGATTTCTTATTCCATTATCTCCGGCAAATCATATTATACCATTGCTGAAATAAAACGGATGCTTACTGAGAAAAGAATCCGCAGCACCGATGAATGTATGAATGACCTTATAAATAATCATAAACTCCATGCTCAACAAAGACGAATTATTAAGACGGACGAATAACGGTTTGGACGTATTCAAACACTATATCCCAGTCCAATGGAAAACAGGACGTAATTTCCTTAATCCTTTGTATGAAGACCGTAAAGCATCGTGCAATGTATATTTTGACCGTCGTAATGGCGTTTATAAAATTAAGGATTTCGGCAATGACGATTACAGTGGCGATTGCTTTTTCTTCGTTGGAAGATTGAACGGGTTGGATTGTAGCAATGGAGCTGATTTTGTCGAAATATTAAAGACAATAAACAGGGATATGGCGTTAGGACTGGGTGATTCAGATTACTCACATACTCCGCATCCAATCGCATCAAACAGACAACAAGCTGTACCGGAACCGCCAAAAAACAAACCGTATAATATCATTCAACAAAAATTCACTCAAAAAGAACTGGATTTTTGGAAGCAATCAGGTATTACACCCGAAATATTGAAATTCTACAAAACAGTTTCCCTGAAAGAATTTAGAAGCGAAAATAAAGACAATAAACCATTCTACTATACTTCATCAGAAAATGAGCCTATTTTCGGATATATGAGTAAACGGTATGTGAAGATTTACCGTCCATTTTCGGAAGTCCGTTTTTTATATGGTGGTAATATCGGGGAGAATTACTGTTTCGGACTGGAGCAATTACCCGCCAAAGGAGATACACTGTTTATCACCGGCGGAGAAAAAGACGTGATGACACTTGCCGCTCATGGATTCCACGCTATCTGCTTTAATAGTGAAACCTCTATAATCCCGACAGGGATCATCTACAAACTGACATTCCGGTTTAAACATATTGTATTGCTCTATGATGCGGACAAAACAGGAACAGATAGTGCAACGAAGCATGAAAAGGCATTATCCGAATATGGTGTTAAACGTCTTGTACTCCCACTTTCGGGAGAAAAAAAGGACAAAGATATTACCGACTATTTCAGTAAGGGTAATAGCCGGAAAGAATTCCGACAATTATTTCTCGATTTTCTTGATAACCTATATAATGAAACAATGACCATGCTGAAATCATGCGAAATTGATTTTAACAATCCTCCGGCAAAAGCAGAAGAAGTAATATCTGCCGGCGACGTACCACTGGGCACACAGGGTAACATACTTTGTATTACTGGCGGTGAAGGCACAGGAAAAAGCAACTATGTTGCTGCCCTGATTGCAGGTTCGATAAGAAACGACAATCGTCCCATTGATACGTTAGGCGTTGATGTACGGGATAATTCCGACCATAAAGCGGTTTTGCTCTATGATACGGAACAATCGGAAGTACAGCTTTTCAAAAACGTATCAAATCTTTTAAAGCGTGCTAAACTGGAAGAAAAACCGGAAGAACTACGAGCTTTTTCTCTTACGGGAATGTCCCGAAAAGAACGGTTACAAGCTATTGTTCAGAGTATGGATAAATACCATTACGAATATGAGGGTATTCGCCTGGTTGTCATTGACGGGATAGCAGATTTAGTGTCATCGGCAAATGACGAAGTTGAAAGCATCAGGATTATGGATGAACTATACAGGTTGGCAGGAATATACCGTACCTGTATTATATGTGTGCTTCATTATGTACCCAATGGCTTGAAATTGCGTGGGCATCTTGGTTCGGAATTACAACGCAAAGCTGCTGCAATCCTTAGTATAGAACTTGACAGCGATCCGTCAATATCAGTGGTGAAGGCGCTCAAAGTAAGGGACGGCAGTCCTCTCGACGTTCCTTTAATGCAGTTTTCGTGGGATAAAGAATTAGGTATGCACATATATATCGGAGAAAAACCACGAGAGGAAAAAGAAAAAAGGAAAGAGAAAGAACTGGCGACAGTTGCCCGTGAGATATTTGATTCACAAAGGCATCTGACCTATATAGACCTATGCGACCGCATACAGCAGATAATGGATGTAAAGGAACGTACCGCCAAAAGCTATATTAAATATATGCGAGAGAAAGATATAATTATAAAAGATCCGTCCAATCAAAACTACTTTATGATAGGGCATATCATCTAAAAACGAAATACTATGTATATAGATAGAGAAAATTTTGAAGCATGGATGGAGCGTATCATGGATCGCTTCGACAAAATAGATAAAATACTTGATAAAATGAGTAAACGTAGGAATATGTTAGATGGAGAAATTTTGCTTGATAATCAGGATTTGTGCATGTTGCTTAATGTAAGTAAACGCACCCTGCAACGCTATCGTAGTACCGGAGAACTGCCTTTTCAGACAGTTTATCATAAGACCTACTACAAAGAAAGTGATGTTCATATTTTCATCAGGGAAAATTTTAACAAGAAAAGGGGCAACAATAAGAAAAACCCGTGAGGGCATTACTATTTCCATATTTATAGTTTTTATGAATTTATATTCAAAAGCCCGTACCGTCGTGATGACAGGCACGGGCTTTATTTTTACAGTTTGAAATTTTTAGAAGAATCCTTTTTATCCACTTTCGGCGGACTACCACCCACCGATGCAATAACAAGCCTGTCCCCCATTATTTCTTTAACTCCCTGTAAAGTATTTGGCAATGGTGCATCCCGAACAGTCGATGTTTCGGTCTTGCTTTGCGACTGGTTCTGATTGGTAGTAGAAACAGTCTTATCAGGTACAGTTTCCGTTTGTCCTTCAGTTTCACTGATTGGAGTAAGTGAGAGCTGAATTTCCCTATCCAACTTTATTAACTCGTCTTTCAGGGTTTTCAGTTCCGGCTCCTTACGCCAAGTACCTTCGACTACTTCTTTCAGTACAGGTATATCCTTTTGCAACTTCTCATTATCCGCTTGATACTTCTCCAAAAGTT
>CAVJPC010000183.1:0-2122 GCA_963651205.1 Bacteroidaceae bacterium | reverse complement strand
CAATATTTTTTGGGCAACAGTCAGATATGAATCACGATCCTTATAAAGTTCTGCCTCATCTTTAAACGGATCAAGCACTCTATCTATAAAGGGTACTCCACCATAAAGTTTCGTCATTGTACTATAAGCCATGGCACGGAAATAACGTGCTATACCTGTCCAATGATTTTTGGCTTCATCAGATATGTTCATACCTTGAATCTTCTCAATCATGACATTAGCTTTATACACTACATCAAAACCTGCACTCCAAGGATTTGTTTTCTCACTCCCTTCCGCATTCGAATCAGTAGTAGCTGACGTCGGGAAGTTACGATAACCACCGCCAAGAGTTAAAAAATCATCTGTAAAGTTATCACCGGAAAAGTATCCACCGAAAATGGTATAATCAGTTCCATAACCCGTATAATAGTGTGAATAGAAATCCTGTGCATACGTACGCAGAGACGTTTCGTTTAACCAATAAGTATCATTGGTTTGTTTGTTCTGCGGATCCCTGTCAAGAAAATCCTCGCAACTAGTAAAAGCTGCCAGTAACAGGGCACAACTAATATATAATATGTTTTTCTTCATAATCTGTATATTATAAATGATTATAAGCTAAGTTGTAAACCAAATGAAATTGATTTCTGATACGGATAACTACGTCCAAAATTACGTTGATCGGCAGCAGTACCTACATAACGAACACCAATTTCCGGATCAATATCCGGCTTGACGCCACTAATAGTGAATAAGTTTTCACCGGTAAAATAGATACGTAGATTTTGTATCTTTACTTTGCTGAGCAGTGTCTTCGGCAGTGAATAGCCTACTGTCAATGTCTTGCATCGCAAATATGCCATATTCAACATATAACGGTCGTTTATCTGATAGTTACCCGTAGTTGCTTGTCCGTAGGTCATTGGACGTGGATAAAATGCACTTTGGTTTTCGGGAGTCCAATAATCTTCCGCGCCTTCATAATAAGGTTCACCACTGGTGAAGCCCGGTAAAACCTGATTACCTGCGGCCCAAAGATTATTCTTCAATACGCCTTGGAAGAAAATATTAAAATCAAATCCTTTATAAGCAGCATCAAAATTAAATCCTACTTGATAACGTGGTAAAGCATTACCAATAATACTCATATCACCCGGATCATCAGTAGCAGTTCCTTTGGTTATTTTTCCATCCGTCTTTCCATCTTTTCCAGGCAGATCTTTATAAAGCACATCACCCGGAGCAAAACGATAATTCTTAGGGAATACCTGAGTCTGGTCGGGGATATTACTCTTCAAAGTTCCATCTGCATTGAAGTCGGCATCAGTAAGGAAACGGTCAAATTGAAGTCCCCAAATATCTCCGAGTCGCATACCTTCCTGATAGTAAGTAGTACTCCACCAGCCTGTACCATCGCCACCATAAGCAGGCATACGAGTGTTATTTGTCCACTTGGTAACCTTAGTCGTGTAATCCGAAACAGAAGCTCCAACACCGATTGTAAGACCATTTTTAAAGCTATGGCGATAATCAACCGCCAATTCCCATCCCGGAGTTTCAATAGCTCCCATATTCTGATAGGGGGCGGTAGCTCCTAATGTCCAAGGTACATTCGCAGTAGTAAGAATATCAGTTGTCTTACGATTATACCAGTCAAAAGTTACCACCAAAACATCATCGAAGAAACGCGCGTCAAAACCGAAGTCAAGAGTAGAAACTTTTTCCCAATGCAATTCGGAAGATACAATTGTAGGCATACCGGTGGACTGTACCTTCTGCCCGTCAATAATCCAACTATCTTGGGCGGTAGACAGAGTAGAAACAAAACGGTCCGTACCGACATCCTGATTACCGATGGTTCCCCAAGATCCTCTCAGTTTCAATGTGCTCAAATAAGGTTTCAAAGCCTGCATGAAAGGTTCTTCAGAAATACGATAACCGGCTGACATAGAAGGGAAGAAAGCAAAACGTTGTCCGGAAGGGAAACGTGACGAACCGTCGTAACGGCCATTCAGTTCCACCATATAACGGTCTTTATATGAATAGTTTATACGGCCGAAGAAACCTGCTACAGCCCACCATGTATGGTCACTACTTGTAGTTTGGTCACCGGTAGCCATATTCAGCTCAGGCTTCTCAG
>CAVJPC010000182.1:0-2288 GCA_963651205.1 Bacteroidaceae bacterium | reverse complement strand
AAATGAATAACGAGCAAGATCTGCGCGTGTACCGTTGTGGTGAGGATGGTCTCGGCAAACAACCGATATCTTCTATTTTTGAAGACAAGGAAGGACGGTTATTCTTCGGGACACAAGGATCAGGCTTGTATAAATTCGAAGAAAAGAATAATACGTTCAAAGGGTACACGACCGACAATAGCCTGATACTAAGCGATTATTGTTATGATGTAAAAGAGTCGACACAAGGTTACCTGATCATTTCCGGAGACAAAGGGCTCTCTTTCTTCGATCCCGGGCAGGAGCAGTTTAAGGTGGTGGAACTGGGAACGGCTCTTCCTGTGTCGGGTATCAATAAAGGGTGCGGCCTGCTGGTTTGCAGGAACGGCGAGATATTCGTAGGCGGCATAGACGGAGTCAGCACGTTCTTCGAACAGGATTTGTTTCGCCTGGCCAAAGATTACCGGTTATACTTCTCCGATCTGTATATCAACAACGAGATAGTACGGCCGGGCGACCGGACACATATATTGTCCGAGGCCTTGCCCTACACCCTTGAAATAGACCTGAACCACAACCAGAACAACCTGATCGTGACTTTCAACTCGAACAACTATATCAACACATTGAAAGAGACGGCCTACGAATATATGTTGGAAGGGTTCGACGACAAATGGATCAGCAACTACGACAACAGCATCCAATACACCAACCTCAACCCCGGCAAATATACGCTGACTGTACGCGAAAAGCAATATGATCCCAAGGTGGAACCGCAAACGATCCGGATGGGCATCGTTATCCATTCGCCGTTCTACGCCACTCCGCTGTTCTACCTGCTGTACGTATTGGTTGGCGGCGGACTGATTTACGGTTTCTTCCGTTTCAAACAATCGCAGCTGCTCCTCCGGACATCGCTGGAGTTCGAACGGAAGGAAAAAGACAGGATCGAAGAGCTGAACCAGGCGAAATTACAGTTCTTCTCCAATATCTCGCATGAGTTCCGGACACCGCTTACACTGATCATCTCGCAAATCGAATTGTTATTGCAGAGCAGTTCGCTGGCACCATCGACCTACAACAAGCTATTGAAGATATACAGGAACACGCACAACATGCGGACACTGATCAGCGAGTTGCTCGACTTCCGCAAACTGGAGCAAGGCCATGTGAAACTGAAAGTATGCGAACAGAATATCATCCCGTTCCTGAAAGAGATCTATCTGTCTTTCTATGAATATGCATCCGGCCGTTCGGTGACGTATCATTTCAGTACGCAGCAGGAAGATATCAGGTGCTGGTTCGACCCCAAGCAGATGCAGAAGGTCTTCTACAACCTGCTGTCGAACGCATTCAAATATTCGAAGCCGGGTGCCGACATCGAAATGGTTGTCGAAGAAGACGAACAAACGATCATTGTCAAAATCATCGACAACGGGATCGGTATCAGTAAAGAGGATATCGACAAAATATTCGACCGTTTTTACCAGGCGGGCAACAACACTCCGGGACTGTCGCAACCCAGCACGGGCATCGGCCTCTCACTGACCAAAAGTATCGTGGAACTGCATCATGGTAAAATACAGGTGGAAAGTACGCCGGGATACGGAAGTATATTCATCGTCCGCCTACCCAAAGGCCGGGCGCACTTCAAGGCGGATGAATGCAAGTTCGTCGAGCCGGAGAATGAAATGATACGCAACGAAATACAGCCGGAGACGATTATGAACGACCTTCCCGAAGAGACTTCCGAACTGTCGCTGGCCGAAACCGGTGCCACTTATACCGTCCTGTTGGTCGATGATAATGAGGAATTGCTTCAGATACTGAACTCGCTTTTCTCTCCGGTCTACAATGTCCTGCTGGCGCGGAACGGCAAAGAGGGATTGGAAAAGGCGAGAAACGAGAAGCCGGATATTATCGTTAGCGACATTATGATGCCGGAAATGTCGGGGACGGAGATGTGCCTGAAGATCAAAAACGATTTCGATATCTGCCATATTCCGGTGATCCTGCTCACGGCACTCGGTTCCGCAGAGCAGAGTATAGAAGGACTGCAACGTGGTGCGGACGATTATATCAGTAAGCCTTTCAATGCGAAGGTGTTGCTTGCCCGTTGCAACAACCTGGTACGCAACCGCATCATCCTGCAAAAGAAGTTCAACGAACAAAGGGATTTCGATACACAATCGCTGGCCAGCAACCCGATCGACCAGAAATTCATGGATACGGTCAACAAGATCATCGAGGAGAACCTCAACAATATGGAGTTCGATATGAATACGCTGGCCAAGGAATTAGGACTGAGC
>CAVJPC010000181.1:0-90519 GCA_963651205.1 Bacteroidaceae bacterium | reverse complement strand
GGGGTTCTCTTAGTAAGAGATCCCCATAAATTAAAAAACACCTGATACAGTGGAACTTACGGCTCCTACTTTATATGAGTTTTACAAACAATTGTTGTTCTTTCCTAATCCGGAGTCTCATTTTTTATGAAAAACTTTGCGAATTAAAGTATTATGGCTACTTTTGCAGTGGATTGGGGTTCTCTTACTAAGAGAACCCTTTTTTTGTAAAACATTCGAGGCAACCAAAATGCTGACATACAGTGTACTATATGACCAAAGTCATATTTACAAAAAAGAACTATTTCCTTTTGGCAGAATAAATTGGGGGTACATTGTACGAAGAAGTTTAGCTTAACGGCTATGGAGACCGCTATCTGAAAATATTTTGATAAGTATATTGGTAGATGCATTACTCGTAAGGTCATGCACCGTAGGTTCGCGTGGGATGAAGACCTGAAAAAAAAGCTCCGCTATCGGCTTTTATACCGGAATAGCGGAGCTGGCATTTATTCAAATATGGACGAAAATTTAATGAATCACAATGCTGCCAGTTCTATCACTTTATCAACAGCAGCATTCAGACCGTCAGGGTTCTTACCGCCTGCGGTTGCAAAGTGAGCCTGACCGCCACCACCACCTTGAATCAGTTTGGCAGCTTCGCGAACCAGTTTGCCTGCATTCTGTCCGGCATTTACCAGATCTTCGCTGATCATGACAGTCAGCATCGGTTTGTTATTGTCTACACTGCCTATTACTACGAACAGGTTAGCGGGAATTTCGCCTTTCAGCTGGAAAGCGATGTCTTTCACAACATCGGCAGACATCGGAATAACGGCTTTCACTACTTTTACGCCATTTATTTCTTTAGCGCTGTCTACCAGTCGGGCTTTTACGGCGGCAGCCTTTTCCTTCATGAACTCGTCTACCTGCTTCTTTAAGCCTGCATTTTCATCAATATACTTGCGGATGGCGACTTTCAGGTCGGGAGCGTTGTTGAACAATGCTTTCAGGTCATTCAGCGTATCCTGAACCGTATCCATCAGGTCTTCCACTTTTGCGCCTGTGATAGCCTCGATACGGCGGACACCGGCAGCAACTGAACTTTCACTGATGATACGAACCATACCGATTTTGCCTGTGGCCGATACGTGCGTACCTCCACAAAATTCGATGGAATTACCAAACTGGACAACGCGTACCTCATCACCGTACTTTTCACCGAACAAAGCAATGGCTCCCAGCTCTTTTGCCTTCTCGATAGGAAGATTGCGGTATTCGGTCAAAGGAACATTCTCACGAATCTTGGCGTTTACCAAGTGCTCTACTTCGCGAAGCTGCTCGTCTGTCACTTTCTGGAAGTGAGAGAAGTCGAAACGTAAAGACTCCGGAGAAACCAATGAACCTTTCTGCTCTACATGAGTACCCAGTACCTGGCGGAGTGCTTCGTCCAGCAGGTGGGTACAAGAGTGGTTGGCGGCACTGGCGGCACGCTTTTCTGTGTCTACACAAGCCATCATCGGAACATCAAGATGTTCGGGCAATTTCTTGGTGATATGGATGGGAAGGTTATTTTCCTTCTTGGTATCAATAATCTCAATGGTTTCGAACTCACTGACAATGACACCGGTATCACCTACCTGACCACCGCTTTCTGCATAGAACGGAGTATCGCTCAATACAATCTGATAGAGTGTCTGGTTTTTCTGCCTGATCTGACGGTAACGCAGAATGTTGGTTTCATATTCGGTAAAGTCGTAACCTACAAAGTGGGTGTCACCTTCTTTTACAGTAATCCAGTCACCGGTTTCAACGGCGGCGGCGTTACGTGCGCGTTCTTTTTGTTTCTGCATTTCGGCGTTGAACTCTTCTTCGTTGACGGTCATGCCGTTTTCGCGGAGAATCAGCTCGGTCAGGTCGAGCGGGAAACCGAAGGTGTCATATAGGGTAAAGGCATCCACGCCGCTGATTTCTTTCTTTCCGGCAGCCTTTGTTTCGGTCATGGTCTTGTCTAGCAGACGGATACCGGTTTCCAGTGTGCGGAGGAATGATTCTTCTTCCTCTTTGATTACTTTTTCAATCAGCGCCTTTTGTGCGTTCAGTTCAGGATAGGCTTCACCCATGTTCTCAATCAGTACGGGCAGCAGTTTGTACATGAATGCTTGTTTCTGCCCCAAGAAAGTATATCCGTAACGAACGGCACGACGAAGGATGCGGCGGATGACATAACCTGCCTTGGCGTTGCCGGGCAGCTGACCGTCGGTAATGGAAAAGGCAATGGTACGGATATGGTCGGCGATAACGCGCATGGCGATATCTTTCTGATTGTCCTGTCCGTAAGTGGTTCCGGCCATTTCGGCAATGGCTTTCAGAATCGGCTGGAAGACATCGGTGTCATAATTGGATGTTTTGTTCTGAAGTGTGCGTACAAGACGCTCGAATCCCATACCGGTATCAATTACTTTGGCGGGAAGTCCTTCCAATGAACCGTCGGCCTTGCGGTTGAACTGCATGAATACCAGGTTCCATATTTCAATCACTTGCGGGTGATCCTTGTTTACCAATTGGCTGCCGGGGATCAGGGCCTTTTCTTCTTCCGAACGTGAGTCGATATGGATTTCAGAACATGGGCCGCAGGGGCCTGTATCGCCCATTTCCCAAAAGTTATCATGCTTGTTTCCGTTGAGGATGTGGTCTTTCGGCAGGAATTGTTCCCAGTATCCGGCTGCTTCGTTATCCCGTTCCAGTCCTTCTTCGGGGCTTCCTTCGAATACGGTGGCATACAGGTTTTTAGGATCGATCTTCAGTACATCTACCAGATATTCCCATGCCCAGCCGATGGCTTCTTTCTTGAAGTAATCTCCGAAAGACCAGTTGCCCAGCATTTCGAACATGGTGTGGTGATAGGTATCGTGTCCCACTTCTTCCAGGTCATTGTGCTTGCCGCTTACGCGCAAACATTTTTGTGAGTCCGCGACTCTTTTGTATTTGGCCGGGTGGTTGCCCAGGATAATGTCTTTGAACTGGTTCATACCTGCATTGGTGAACATCAATGTGGGGTCATCTTTAATGACCATCGGAGCCGACGGAACAATCTGGTGTCCTTTCGACTCGAAAAAGCTTTTGAAAGAATCTCTAATTTCTTTAGCTGTCATCATGTCGCTTATATATTGTCTTCTAGTTAATATTCTCAAAAAGGATTTGCAAAGATAATTGGTTTTATTATTTTTGTCGACAAGAATTGTGCAAAATATTGATGTGTTGTGCATTAAAAACTTCAAAAAGCAGAAATAGATGCGTAAAGTCTACTATATTTATAACCCTAAGACCCGAACTTATGACCGCATTTACCCCACAGTGAGGCAACGCGCCCTGAGCATCCTGCGCCGTTTGTTTGTGGGAATGGGCCTGGGAGCAGGCAGTTTCATCATCTTGTTGTTCATCTTTGGATCGCCGTCGGAAAAGGAACTCCGTATAGAAAATGCCCGTTTGCTGGCACAGTACAATGTATTGTCCCATCGGCTGGACGAGGCGATGGGCGTTATGCAGGATATCCAGCAGCGTGATGATAACCTCTACCGAGTGGTTTTGCAGGCCGATCCCATCTCGGATGCTATCCGTAAGGCCGGTTACGGAGGGACGAACCGTTATGAACAGTTACGGGATATGGCGAATGCCGATCTGGTCATCAATACCACTCAGAAGCTGGATATGTTGAACCGCCAGCTTTATATCCAGTCCAAGTCGTTTGATGAGGTGGTGGATTTGTGCAAGAGCCATGACGAGATGTTGAAATGTATTCCGGCTATCCAGCCTGTGTCCAACAAAGATTTGAAGAAAACGGCTTCCGGTTACGGTGTCCGTATCGATCCTATTTATAAGACTACCAAGTTCCATGCGGGGATGGACTTCTCTGCCAGCCCGGGTACGCCGGTATATGCTACCGGTGATGGTGTCGTGGTGAAAGCCGGGTGGGAAACCGGTTATGGGAATACCATCGAAGTGAATCATGGTTTTGGTTATCTGACTCGCTATGCGCATCTGAGTGCTTACAAGGTAAGGCCCGGTCAGAAGGTGGTCCGCGGTGAAGTGATTGGAGCTGTGGGGAGTACAGGTAAAAGTACGGGACCCCACCTGCACTATGAGGTACATGTGAAGGGAAAGGTTCAGAACCCCGTCAATTATTATTTCATGGACTTGAGTGCCGAAGATTATGACAAGATGATACAGATTGCCGCCAACCACGGCAAGGTATTTGACTAGCCGCGAATTTTTAATTTTTAATTCTCCATTTTTAATTTACTATGGCTTATAATCCGAATAAAGAACTGAAGCTTTACTATTCCATAGGGGAAGTGGCAAAGATGTTTGATGTAAACGAGTCATTGTTGCGCTATTGGGAAAAGGAGTTCCCGATCATTTCGCCTAAGAAGGCAGGGGGGAATATCCGTCAGTATCGGAAAGAGGATATTGAGAATATCCGGCTGGTGTATCATTTGGTGAAGGAGAAAGGGATGACTCTGCAAGGTGCCAAACAGAAGCTGAAAATGAATAAGGAAACCACTATTCGTACTACGGAGATTTTGGACAGGCTGAAAGTGATACGTGAGGAACTGGTCAGCATGCGCAAAGAACTGGATTATTTGACGTAGGAAATGGATATGCGGTAAATAATGCAGCTGTCCAGCTAAAGAGATAAACCACGTTCCCATCCACTGTAGGGGCGCATTGAATGCGCCCGATAACACTCTGAAAGGTGCATTTGTGGATGTATTCGGGCGGAAGCATTCCGCCCCTACAGTGGGTGAAAACGCCATTGGCCTGCTTGACCACCGGACGGCTATGGGGCAAACCCCGCCCCTACGGTGGATGTGAGGGCCATTTACTGTCTTGGCCGGACAACTACGGGATTGAATCTGTCTCTACAGCAGACCAGTCATTCCCCATCAGTTCGGTTGATCTTCGAACTTCTCAATACGGGTCACCGTCTTTATTTCATCTATTTTCCGCAAATTGGTGGTGATGGATTTTACATCGTCCACATCATGCACAAACAGCTGTATCCTTCCTTCAAAGATACCGTCATTACTTTCAATATTCAGCTTGTGAATATTCACATTCAATTGTTGCGAAATGATTTCTGTCACCTTATTTAACAAGCCGATGTGGTCAATACCTTTTATATAGATATTTACGGGGAAATACAAGGTCTTTCCGGTTTCCCATTGGACGGCCAGCAGGCGGTTTCCATAACTGCTTTTCAACTTGGTGGCCAGCGGGCATTGGCGTTTGTGGATGATGATGCGGTTGTCATCATCTATATAGCCCAATACATCATCTCCGGGGATGGGTTTGCAGCATTCGGCTATCACATAATTCTTCTGAATGGCTTCGGGAGTCAGTTTCAGTATCTTTTTACTGTCTATCTTCTGTACCGGTTCTTTCTCTTCTGCCGGTTTCTCCTTATTGGCCTTGCTGCCTCCGAAGGCGAAAGAAATATACTTTTTCCAGTTGCTGGAAGTGGGTTTGTCTTTTAATTCGTTCTTGTCATTTTCCCCCAAGGTAATGGTTTTCAATCCGAGGGCGGCAAACAACTCTTCCTGGCTCTTGGCATTGTGTAGTTCACAAATCTTCAGGATATTTTCAGGGGTTGGTTCCACTCCTTCTTTGGCGAAGAACTCCCGTAGCATTTCTTCACCGGCCTGCTGCATGCCCCGCTGTTCACGTTTCAGGATAGCCAGAATCTTGGCTTTTGCTTTTGCGGTAGTAGCAAAGTTTATCCATGAAGGTTGTACATGCTGTGATTTGGAGGTAAGAATCTCCACCTGGTCGCCACTTTGCAGTTTATGACTCAGGGGAACCAGCTTGTGGTTGACTTTTGCTCCGATACAATGGCTGCCCAGGAAGGTATGGATGGAGAATGCAAAATCCAGTGCCGTACAGTTTTGCGGCATCGTTTTTATTTCACCTTTCGGGGTAAAGACAAATATTTCGGAAGCAAATAAGTTCAGTTTAATGGTATCCAGAAAGTCCATAGCATCCGGTTGCGGATCGTCCAAGATTTCCTTGATGGTGCGCAGCCATTTTTCCAGTTCGCCCTCGTCTTCACTACCTCCACCTTCTTTATATTTCCAGTGTGCGGCAAAGCCTTGTTCAGCCACATCATTCATGCGTTCGCTGCGTATCTGCACTTCTATCCACTGGCCTTTGTTACTCATCAAGGTTACGTGAAGTGCCTGATAGCCGTTGGCTTTGGGATGGCTTACCCAGTCCCGCAAGCGGTCCGGATGTGGTTTATAGATTTTGGATACGGATACGTATATGTTAAAGCACTCGTTGAGTTCTTCTTCGGGGTTCTTGGGGCTGAAAATGATGCGGACGGCCAAAATGTCGTATATTTCTTCGAAGGTGATATGTTTGGTCTGCATCTTGTTCCAGATGGAATAGGGGGATTTCACTCGTGCCATCAGTTGATAGCTGATACCCATCTTGTCCAGTTGTGCGCGGATAGGCGCCGTAAATTCACGGAATACTTCTTCGCGTTCGGCCTGCGTTTCTTGCAACTTGGATTCTATTTGGGCATATTCTTCGGGATGCTCATATTTGAAACTGAGATCTTCCAGTTCTGTCTTTATCTTGTTCAGACCCAGACGGTTGGCAAGCGGGGCGTAGATATATAGGGTTTCTCCGGCAATCTTGTACTGCTTGTTGGGGAGCATGGAACCCAGCGTGCGCATATTGTGCAGTCGATCGGCTATTTTGATCAGGATCACCCGGATATCATCACTCATGGTAAGCAGTAACTTTTTGAAGTTCTCTGCTTGTGCCGATGCCCGGTCACCAAATATGCCACCGGATATTTTGGTTAGTCCGTCTACAATCTGAGCGATTTTGGGACCAAACAGGTTTTCAATATCTTCTACGGTGTAATCGGTGTCCTCTACTACATCGTGCAGCAGAGCCGAACAGATGGAAGTCGATCCTAACCCTATTTCAGTACACACAATCTTTGCAACAGCGATGGGGTGCATGATGTATGGTTCACCCGAGCGGCGTTTCACTCCCTTATGTGCCTGCTTGGCAAAATTGAATGCTTTTGTAATGATTTCTACCTTTTTACGGTGCTTGGTAGCGAGATAACTGTCCAAAAGTTCCTGAAACCCTTGGTTTATCATCTCTTCATCAGCCTGTTCCTGAATCTGTTTTTCATCCGTCATATCTTTGCCTCCTATAATCTATACTGCAAAAATATACAAAAAACATATTTAAACAAGCATTTTCAGTAAATGTATCGTGTTAAATCGGTATTTTTTATCAATTATCTTATTCGCAAACTCTTTCCGGCTCTGATATTGTTACCTCTTATACCATTCAGATTACGTAATTGATTGACAGATACATGATATTTGGCGGCAATTCCTCCCAACGTGTCTCCTTGTTTGATTTTATGATAAAGAGTGCCTTTGGATGAACGGCTTCCGGTATTTGCTACCTCTTTGATAGCCACCGTTTTTCTCTTGGTCAGGTATTCATTGGGTTTATAGGCGAATACGCTGTCCTGACGTTCAATGAAGGTGCTGACAAAATTGTTAGGCAGACGAAGCACGCACAATTCGCTGTTGCCGGGTATGATATCCTTTTTATATTGCGGATTCAGGCTGCGAAGCTGGTCAAGGTTGATATTGCATACTTCTGCCACTTGCTGCAAGTGAAGGTCTTTGTCAATATGGATGGTATCTGTAGCATTGGGAAGCTGTGTTTCCATGGGACAGATGTCATGTTCGCAATAATAGGTCATGATGTAGTTTGCTGCAATGAATGCAGGAACATATCCGCGGGTTTCCTTGGGCAGATAGTTGTAGATGGTCCAGTAATCGGTAGCTCCTCCGGCACGGCGGATAGCCTTGTTGATAGTGCCGGGACCGCAATTATAGGCCGCCAATACCAGGTTCCAGTCCTGATAGATATCATAAAGGTCTTTCAGATAGCGGGCAGCCGCCCAGGTAGATTTGATGGGGTCGCGTCTTTCGTCTATCAGGCTATTGTTTTTCAGACCGTATATTTTCCCTGTACCCAGCATGAACTGCCACAAACCGGTAGCTCCCTGACGGGAAACGGCAACAGGATTCAGTGCGGATTCTATGATCGGCAAGTATTTCAGTTCCTGCGGAAGATCATATAAGTCGAGTGCTTCTTCGAAAATGGGAATATAGAAATTGGTTGCTGCAAGCATAAAGGATACTTTGTTCCGCAGACGGACAGCGTACATGTCAATGAATTTGCGTACAGCTTCATTGTAGGGCATTTCTATAATGGAAGGAATGCGTGACAAGCGGTCCATATAGATGGAATCGCTCACAATGGGGTTGGTAGAGGCCATTTTACAGTTCTCTCCCAATGTGATATAGTTCTTCGACTGCCAGTCCCAGTAAAGACTGTCCATTTCTGACTGCATACTTTCAGGAATGTCAATGATTTCTTCTTTTCCTGTAGTTTGCGAGTGAACGGTAATACTTTGGGTTTGTGCGCTGATTCCCGTTGTTCCTATAAATGTAAATAAACCAATTAAAAAGTTTTTCATGCGATTAAAATTTGAAACTGCATTGCAGGCCAATGGTATTAGGCATCCTGCTGCGGCCATCATTAAAAATAACAGGTTGTATTTGAAGACCTAAGTCTTTGGATATATCGAAATCTGATAATTCTGCATCTACATAGGCATCTATGACAGACAGTATATATACGCCGATAAAGCAGAAAATGCTCAGATCCCGATACCGGCGGTAAAAATCTTTTCTTCTCTTGAAAGTGTCTTCCATGCCTTCGGCGCTTACCCCATGTGGCAGGAAATCTTCGTAACTTTTGGTATTAGGATCATCATCCATAATATCCAGATAAGCCTGTGAATAGTCCTTGTACATTCTGTTATTCCAGGTCAGTGCGTAAGCGCAGCCCACAAAACCACCATATACTATGGGCAATTTCCAATATTTACGGTTGTATATCTGTCCCCCTCCGGGAATCACCAATGCCATCCAGATGGCGCGGTTTGAATTTGGAATGAACCGCGGCTTTGTTTCGGTAGACATTGCTTTCTGTATGGAGTCGTTTTTGCGGACCAAGGCGGCCGTATCAACAGGCGCTTCCATGTTTTCTATCTTTTGTCTCTCCTCCAGCAGTTTCAGGCTGTCGGTAAGAAGTGAGTCTTTCACTTGTATGATGGAATCTGTTTTTATACCCATGCGGCGGTTGCGTGCCTTTTGGGCATAAGTATTCATGCTTCCGCCCCAAATAAGGCACAAAAGCACGAAAGTGAACAGTTTATATGTGGATATTCTTCTTTTCAATGTGGGTATAACGCTTTATTCTTTCTTTTTTAGCGAGTCCAGTATTTCCATGATCCGTTCCAGGTCTTCTTCGTTGTTGAATGGAATACTGATCTTGCCTTTTCCTTTGGTTGTGCATGAAAGCTGTACTTTCGAACCGAAAAAACCGCATAGATGGTTTTGCAGCATGGTGTACTCTTCGGATAGCTTGGAACCTTTCGGCTTGATCTTCTTGCCACCGCTGTCTACCGTTTCACCACTGCTCAGTGCTTTTACTATTTCTTCCACTTTACGGACCGAGTAGCCTTGGGACTGTATTTCATTAAAGATACGTATCTGGGTTTTCGGATCATCCAGTGCCAACAAGGCACGGGCATGTCCCATATCTATTTCCCGGTTCTTCAGTGCCACCTGAATCTGTGCCGGTAGCTTCAACAGGCGCAGGTAATTGGCTATGGTGGTACGTTTTTTGCCGACACGTTCACTCAGTCGTTCCTGTGTCAGTTCGTATTGTTCCAACAAGTGCTGATAAGCCAGCGCAATCTCCAATGAGTTCAGGTCCTCACGCTGGATATTTTCAATCAGCGCCATTTCCATCACATTCTCGTCATCGGCTGTGCGGATGTATGCGGGGATTGATTTCAGTCCTGCCTGTATGGAAGCGCGGTAACGGCGTTCTCCGGCTATGATCTGGTAGGAGTCTTCACTCAGTTGACGCAAGGTAATGGGCTGTATGATACCAATTTCGGCAATAGAATCAGCCAGTTCCTGCAACGCCACCGGGTCAAACTCACGACGCGGCTGGTTGGGGTTGACGGAGATTTTGCCCAACTCTATTTCATTGATAGAAGATGAGCCGGCTGTCTTTACTTCTTCGGTCGAGATCAGTGCGTCAAGTCCGCGTCCTAAAGCAAATTTCTTCTGTACTGCCATTGTTTACTTACTGTTACGTGTTATAATTTCCTGTGCCAGCGCCAAGTGATTCTTGGCTCCGGTAGAATCGGCATCATACAATATTGCAGGAATGCCGTGGCTGGGAGCCTCGCTCAGTTTGACGTTTCGCTGTATGATTGTCTTGAATACCAGTTCCTGAAAATGGCGTTTCACTTCGTCATAAATCTGGTTTGCCAGACGCAGGCGTGAATCGAACATTGTCAGTACGAATCCTTCTATTTCCAGCGAAGGGTTCAGTTTCGATTTAATAATCTTAATGGTATTCAGCAATTTGCTGATACCCTCTAATGCAAAATATTCGCATTGAACCGGGATAATCACTGAATCAGCTGCTGTCAGTGCATTTATCGTTATTAGTCCCAGTGACGGTGAACAGTCTATCAGGATGTAGTCATATTCATTCTTCATGGGGGCCAATACTTTTTTCATGATCTTCTCACGGTCTTCCAAGTTCAGCATTTCTATTTCTGCGCCAACCAGGTCGATGTGTGAAGATACAATGTCGAGTCCGTCAATGTCGGTGGTATAAATTGCTTCCCGTATATCGGCTTCGTTGATAATACATTCATAGATAGAGCATTCTACCTCTTTGATGTTCACACCCAATCCTGATGATGCGTTGGCCTGCGGATCTGCATCAATAACCAGTACTTTTTTCTCCAGCGTTGCCAGAGAAGCTGCAAGGTTAATCGTTGTTGTAGTTTTACCTACGCCACCTTTTTGATTGGCTAAAGCAATAATTTTTCCCATATTAATCAGTTTTTCTCGCTGCGAAGTAACAAATAATAGGTGATTGCACCTATAAAAAACGGCAGACATTAGCAAAACTGTTGATAACTCATTGGTTTTGTTAATAACTCAACGGCGGCAAAGATAGAAATTTTCATTCAAATCTATTCTATTTTTAGCACTGGGTTGTAGAACATTAAGATAATTTTCTTTTCTGGCGGCAGATAGTTCCGGTAAAGAGTTGTATCTTTACGCTCCGAGAAAAAGAGTAGAAAAATATGAAGAAAGAAAAACCGTTGATATTGCTGTCAAATGATGACGGCGTGGAAGCTAAAGGACTGAATGAACTGATACGCGGACTGCGTGGAATAGGCGAGATTATCGTGATGGCACCGGACGGACCGCGTTCCGGTGCTTCGGGAGCGATTACTTCCGAGCACCCTGTCAGATATTATAAAGTACGCGAGGAAGAGGATTTGACGGTGTATAAATGTACGGGTACACCGGTGGATTGTGTAAAACTGGCATTGCATACGGTGGTTCCCCGTCGGCCCGATGTGGTGATAGGTGGTATAAACCACGGTGACAACTCATCCGTGAACGTGCATTATTCCGGTACGATGGGGGTGGTGATTGAGGGCTGCCTGAAGGGAATCCCTTCTATCGGTTATTCATTGTGCAATCATTTTGCCAATGCTGAATTTGCTCCGTTGCTGCCTTATATACGCCGCATTACCGAGGAGGTTGTAGAACGTGGTCTGCCCTTGGGAATTTGTTTGAATGTGAATTTCCCGGATACTTCTACCTTTAAAGGGGTACGCATTTGTCGCCAGACGAATGGGGCCTGGATAAATGAGTGGAAACGTAGCCAGCATCCCCGGGGGGGAGAGTACTTCTGGCTGACCGGAGAATTTGATAATTACGAGCCGGAAGCGGAAGATTCGGATCATTGGGCATTGAGTCATGGGTATGTGGCAGTAACTCCGACCAGGATTGATGTGACTGCTTATGGCATTATGAATGAGTTGAGGAACTGGAATCTGGAAGTATGAAATACTATTTGATAGTAGGCGAGGCATCAGGCGATTTGCATGCATCCAATTTGATGCGTGCCTTGAAGCAGGAAGATCCGGAAGCAAAATTCCGTTTCTTTGGCGGGGACTTGATGACGGCAGTTGGCGGAACGAGGGTAAAGCATTATAAGGAACTGGCTTATATGGGATTTATCCCGGTGTTGCTGCACCTGCGTACTATATTCCGGAATATGAAGGAATGCAAGCAGGATATTGTCCGTTGGGCTCCCGATGTGGTGATTCTGGTGGATTATCCCGGCTTTAACCTGAAAATTGCTGAATACATTAAGAAACAGACACAAATACCTGTCTACTATTATATCTCTCCTAAAATATGGGCCTGGAAAGAGTATCGGATTAAAAATATCAAACGGGATGTGGACGAACTGTTTTCCATCCTGCCTTTTGAAATCGGTTTCTTTGCCGGGCATCAGTATCCTGTTCATTATGTGGGTAATCCTTGTGTAGATGCAGTGGAAGCCTATCGTAAGGAACATCAGGATGAATTTCCGAAATTTGCAGCGGATAATAGTTTGTCCGACAAGCCGGTTATCGCATTATTGGCCGGCAGCCGGAAACAGGAAATCAAAGACAACCTGCCGATGATGCTGGAAGCTGCTGCTCCGTTCACTAAAGATTATCAATTGGTGCTGGCGGGAGCTCCGGGAATGGACCCTGCCTATTATGCGAATTATATAAATTCGGATGTACCGGTTAAAATCATTTTCGGACAGACCTACAGGCTGTTGCGACAAGCACAGGCGGCATTGGTGACTTCGGGTACCGCAACATTGGAAACGGCTCTTTTTCGTGTCCCTCAAGTGGTGTGCTACTATACTCCGGTGGGGAAGTTCATTGCTTTTCTTCGCCGCCATATTCTGAAGGTGAAATATATTTCGTTGGTAAATCTGGTGGCAGACAAGGAAGTAGTCCGTGAACTGGTAGCAGATACCATGACTGTGCAGAATGTCCGTTCTGAACTGGAGGCTCTCTTATATAATAAGGTATATAGAAATGAAATGCTGGAGGAGTATGAGCGCATCATTCAGATTTTAGGTCCGGCAGGTGCTTCGGAAGAGGCCGCCCGTAAAATGGTGGCTTTACTGAAAAAGTAAACTTTTCACTATCTCTTTTTGTTCTTTCGGGTAAATAACCTAAACCCCGAAAGTATATGAAATATTCTTTTCAATTAATGGCAGGGGCGATACTTCTTTTGAGCGGAGTATTCGCCTTTTCGGCTTGTGGCAATGACGAAAGTTATCCCAATAGTACGGTGACAATAGCTATGGCTACCGTAGAAAACCAACCTCAGTATGATGCTCCTTATTTTGTGCTGGATAATGGAGAGAAGTTATGGGTAGTGCAGACTTCTGTACCCTATCGGGACCTGAAGACAGGAGAACGTATTTTTGGTAATTACACTTTATTGGAAACCGGCGAGAGTGGATTTGCTTATAATATCCGTTTGAATGACTACACCATGGTCCCTGTTCAGGATATTATTGACTTAAATCCCGATAACGTAGACAGTATAGGAAATACGAAAGTACAGATTAGAGACATGTGGCCTTCCAGCGATTATCTGAATGTACGTTTTATGTTGAATTTTCCCAGTCCGCAAAGACCTATTCTTAATCTGGTGGTGAATGAGATGGTTCCTTTGGTAAATGACGGATATGCGCATTTGGAACTCCGTTATAACAATAACGGAAGTCAGGGACGACTGGTTCCCGGTATGGTTTCTTTCAAATTGGGTGATTATTCATCGGAAAACAGTGAATTAAAAGGATTAAAGATCTTGGTCAATCCTGTAGGCGGAGAAGAAAAGACCTATACTTTTTCTTATCCGCTTACCGAGAAAGAAGCGCCTGATTTTAATCCCCTCGATCTGGCTGAATTAAAATAAAGAAACTACATACAAGTAGACTACAGCTGCCGGGATAGCAAGAATTGCACTGTCAAAACGGTCAAGCATTCCACCGTGTCCCGGCAAAATATGGCCTGAATCTTTAATCCCCAAACGACGTTTCAATAAGGATTCTGTCAAATCTCCCCATGTTCCGAATACGACAACGGTCAACGCCAGTCCGATCCATACGCCGACAGACATGAAAGGGAAAAAATGAGCCAGCACTAAGGAAGCGATGATACAGAAGACCCCACCTCCGATAGAACCTTCCCATGATTTTTTAGGTGAAATGCGTTCAAACAGCCTGTGCTTGCCGAACAGCATGCCTGTACAATAAGCACCCGTGTCATTCACCCAGTTAAAAATAAAGATGGACAAAGGGAGAATCGCATTGTATTGCGATATGCTGGTGGTTTCATCCGAATGAAAAGCCAATACGTTCAACAAAGCAAACGGAAGTGCAATGTACATCTGGCTGAACATGGCATAAGCCCAGTTGTTCAGCGGGTTCTCTTTCTTCAAATAAAGTTCGCTGACCATCAGATAGATGAATAACGCCAGATAAGGAATAAAGATACCGGTTTGTGAGGGATCGACTCCAAAATAGAAGAAACATAAGAACAGGAATATGCCACTGAGCATACATATTCTTTTGTTTACTTTTATCCCCTCTACCTGATTCACCAGATTACAAAATTCATTGATAGCTAATGCGCTGATGATAGCGAATAGGATACCGAAAGAGATAGGACCTCCCAATATGCAGCCTATTAATACTGCAACGAAAATAATTCCGGTTATGGCACGTTGTAAGAAATTGCTTTTCACGGTCGTTAGTCTTAAGTGATTAAAAAATCAAAAGTTAATAGGTCTATCGTTTAGTCATTCTGAACGATAGTGAAGAATCCGGACACATGGTTGCGATTTACAGATTCTTCGTTTCACTCAGAATGACAGGTGATGACAGGCTATAGAATTTAGAGATCTCTCTACAGTGTTATGCTTCTTTTTTTTCCTCTTTTTTCTCTTCGGACGCTTCTTCTCCCTCATCAAAGCTTTCAGTCACTTCCACTGCCTTTGCAGGAGCTTCCAAAGCCATGATTTCTTCCGAACGTGAAGTCCAGGGGCGTTTGCCAAAGATGCGTTCCACATCTTCTGCAAAGATTACTTCTTTCTCAACCAACAGACGCGCCAGCTCATTGTGTCCGTCTTTGTGCTCGGACAAGATGGATTTTGCACGATCATATTGTTCATTGATCATTTTTTTCACTTCTTCATCAATAAGCTCGGCAGTACGTTCACTATAAGGCTTGTTGAAAGAATATTCATCGTTGTTATAATAGCATAAGTTCGGTAACTTGTCGCTCATTCCGGCATAGGCAATCATACCATATGACTGTTTGGTTACGCGTTCCAAGTCATTCATGGCCCCGGTAGAAATATGTCCGGTAAAAAGTTCTTCGGCGGCACGTCCACCCAAGGTGGCACACATTTCATCCAACATCTGCTCTTTGGTTGTGATCTGCCGTTCTTCAGGTAGATACCATGCGGCTCCCAATGCACGTCCGCGGGGAACAATAGTTACCTTAATCAAAGGATTGGCATGTTCAAGGAACCATGAAAGAGTGGCATGCCCGGCCTCGTGCAAGGCGATGGTACGCTTTTCTTCTGTGGTCATAATCTTGGTTTTCTTTTCCAAACCACCGATGATACGGTCCACAGCATCCAGAAAATCCTGTTTCCCGACTGCGTTCTTGCCATGACGGGCAGCAATCAATGCTGCTTCATTACATACATTGGCGATATCTGCACCGCTGAATCCCGGTGTTTGGCGGGCAAGCAAGTCCAGATCTACACTCTCATCCAGTTTCAACGGTTTCAAGTGTACTCCGAATACTTCTTTACGCTCGTTCAGGTCGGGCAGGTCAACATGAATCTGGCGGTCAAAACGTCCTGCACGCAATAAGGCTTTATCCAATATATCTGCACGGTTGGTAGCCGCCAGAATAATAACACCGCTGTTTGAACCGAAACCGTCCATTTCTGTCAGCAACTGGTTTAATGTGTTCTCGCGTTCGTCATTTCCACCCATGCTTGGATTTTTACCGCGGGCACGTCCCACAGCATCAATTTCATCGATAAAAATGATACAAGGTGCCTTCTCCTTGGCTTGTCGGAACAGGTCGCGTACACGGGATGCACCTACTCCCACAAACATCTCTACAAAGTCGGAACCCGACAGAGAAAAGAAAGGAACATCTGCTTCACCGGCAACAGCTTTTGCCAACAAGGTTTTACCGGTTCCCGGAGGGCCTACCAGCAAGGCGCCTTTAGGTATTTTACCTCCCAGTTCGGTATATTTCTGCGGTTGTTTCAGAAACTCAACGATTTCCTCCACTTCCTGTTTGGCTTCTGCTTGTCCGGCTACATCTTTAAAGGTAATCCGGTTGGTCTTGTCTCCTTTTTCGTATACCTGAGCTTTGCTTTTGCCCACATTAAACGGGTTGGCGCCTCCGGTACCTGCACCACCGCTCATGCGGCGCATGGCAAACATCCAGATACCGATCAGCAACAGGAATGGAGCAATATTCCAAAATAACGCACCGAAATAGTCACGCTTCTTTTCGTAACTGATGGACCCTGTAAAGTGCCCTTCTTCCTGTGCCTTTTCCATGAATTTATCCAGTGACTCCATAGAACCAATTTCCACGCTTAGAGCCGGGTTGCGTCCTACTTTTTTATAGTCCTCCTTAAAAACCTCTTTGACAAATTCCGGTTTGATATACATCTCTACCGTATTGTCATCGTAAGCGGTAATTTTATTGGCATATCCCTTGTTTATCATATCTTTAAACTCGGTATATGTTATTTGCTTGTCCACACCTCCTTCTTGATTGGAGAAATAGAGGATGGCAAAACTCATGGCAATGATAACATACAGCCAACTCAAATTGAAGCGTGGCATGTTTATCTTAGGCTTGCTGCTATTATTTGTATTTTCACTCATTTTATTTCTGTATAGGGGTTAGTCTAAATCAGGTATCTGAGTCAGTTTGGCATCTGCCCACAGATGTTCCAGATTATAAAAGTTTCTCACTTCCGGCAAAAAAACATGTACTAGCACGTCGCTGTAGTCCATAGCCACCCATTCTGCATTCCGCAGCCCGTCTATTCCGGCCGGTTTGTCATTCGTTTCTTTACGCACGTATTCCCTTACCGAGTCAACAATGGCTGTAACCTGGCTTGGGGAATTACCTTGGCAAATGACGAAATAATTGCAAATGGTGTCGTCAATGGCGGTGAGGTCCGCTACTACAATGTTCTTACCTTTCTTTTCTTGAATACCTTCTGTTATTTTTTTTACTAAAGTCTTTGCTTCGTTCATTATTATGTTATTAACAACTTATTATTCTATTACATGTATTTACAACAAAGCACAAAGATACTTGGTTTTCTCAATCCAACGAAAAATTGTGCATTAAATATATTCCGTTTTTGTTTTTTTTAGTTAGAGAATCTTTTAAATATTATGTTAATAGTTTGAGACGAATTTTTTCTATGTCTATCTTTGTAAAAAATAGCTGATATATGGCTGGTCGATTGACTGCTGGATGGATCTGTTGATTGCTGCTGGCGGAGATTTGCTGCTTCTTGCTTTTGCGAGCTTTTGAAAATCCTGTAGGCAGTCTTCTCCACCTTTTGAAAACAAACAGAGTGGGAGTTTCTCACAGCTTTATCTATAGATCGTGGATCGGTATTGAATGGGGCTTATCAGGAATTGAATGAAGCAGTTCCTTTTGAATTGTTGTGCAAGATAAACTTGTCAAATCCAATGTGGAAGTAAAGTCTGCGTGCAGAAGAAAGTAAAGACTGCTTTTGTTCCCGGAACCGGGCTTGGATTATGCCTTTGCCGGCTGATTATTAAAAAGTTAGGAGGGTGTATAAAAAATGATTCCACCTATAAATCCGGTTGTCGGATAGCAATAGAACTGCCATGTCAATCATCTCTTCACTAAAAAGTGCTGATTTTTTAGAAAAAAACATCTCAAAAGTTTGTCAGTTAAGTAAAAAGCCGTATCTTTGCAGCGTCAAAAACAAAATGAGTGTTTGATCAGGAAAATTGGGATATGGTGTAATGGTAACACTACAGATTCTGGTCCTGTCATTCCAGGTTCGAATCCTGGTATCCCAACTTAAAAAAGAGATTTGCGTAAGCAGATCTCTTTTTTTTTATTATACTAAACTTCCAGTCGGGAAATAAAAAAGAGTTTAATGCGCATGCACTAAACTCTTTTCTATTATTAAGCTTTATTCTTTATTCATCTTTCATTGACTGGTCAATCACTTCAATCTTCTTCAAAATCAGTTCCAGATCAGCTTTCAACTTTTCTACTTTACGGTTCATTTCAGTAACCAGACTGCTACCTTTTTTGGAAGAACTGGTCAGGAAACCCAAATTGTTCTCATAAGTCTGAATTTCGTTCTTCATATTTTCGTAAGCACGAACTAATTTTTCACGTTCACGATAAAGATTGCCTTCCTTGCTGATATTTGATTTGAAATTACTCAGTTTTTTCTGTGAAGCGGAAAGATTCAGCTTGTCAAACAGTTTGTCGATAATGCCGTGATACTGTTTGTACAATCTATCCTTTTCTTTGAATGGCACATGACCTATGTTATTCCATTCTTTCATCAACTCGCGAATGGTGTTGCCTGCATCTTCTTCCGGTGTTTCTTGTGCATCAATAGCATTCAGTTTTTCAATGATTGCTTTCTTTTGAGCCATGTTTTCCTGTTCAACCGAGCGCTGTGAAGACGTTGCTTTGTTCTTTTGTTCAAAGAAATAGTCACATGCGGCAATGAAGCGTTTCCATACGGCATCCGAGTATTTTTTAGGCACCGGACCAATGGTTTTCCATTCCTTTTGTAATTTGCTCAGAACATCAGCCGTTGATTTCCAGTCGGTACTGTCTTTCAATGCTTCTGCTTTTTCGCACAATGCTTTTTTCTTTTCCAGGTTGCCTGCCATACTTTCCTTGATGGACTTGAAGAATTCGGCTTTGCGTTTGAAAAATTCATCGCAAGCGGCGCGGAAGCGTTCGAATATCTTCACGTTCATTTTCTGAGGTGCATAACCTATGGTTTTCCACTTGGCTTGCAAAGCAATGATTTCCTGAGTCTTATTTTCCCAATCCTGGAAAGTGGTGAAAGTATCGTATTCCATTGCTTCCACAATTTCGCAAATTACAGTCTTTTCGTCCAGGTTGCGCTGCTCTTTTTCTTTCAATGCTTCGAAGTGTTGCTGGTGACGGCGGTTGATAGCTGTAGAGGCTGCTTTAAATCGTGTCCAGATGTCTTCGCGCAATTCTTTTGCAACAGGACCCGTATTACGAAATTCCTGATGCAGTTTTTGCAGTTGGTGGAAAGCAGAGATTACATCTTCTTCGTCGATCAACTTTTCAGCGGCTTCACAAAGATGATTCTTTATTTCAAGGTTCTTTTTGAAATCGTATTCGCGGAATTCGTTGTTCAGTTTTATCAAGTCATAGAACTTTTCTGCATAATGCTGGTAGTTCTTCCATAATTCATTGACTTTGGCTGCCGGAACTTGTTTTATCTCGTTCCATTCCTGTTGCAGTTTCTTGAATTCATTGTAGGCTTTGTTGGCATCTTCAGGAGATTCGGCGAGATCTTTCAGGCGGTCGATAATAGCCAGTTTCTTCACTAGGTTATCTTCTTTTTCTTTATCCTGTTCGGCTTGTACAGCGCTTCTTTTCTCTTTGATAGAACTCATGATATCTTTAAAACGGCTTTCGGCATCATCTGCTTGTGGAATAAATGCTTCGGGAGCACCTCCACCATCAATAAATGCTTTACGGGCGGCTTCTTGTTCCGCCTTATGCAGTTTGTAGAAGTTCTGTTTCAACAAATCCAACTCCTGTTTGTCTGCATTGCAGGCGTCTTCATTGATTTCTGTTAAACGTTCGATGACCTCTTCTTTCGTTTGTTTAGGTACATGCGTAGCGTTATTTTCTTCCACAGTAGTGGAAGATGATACCAAAGTTTCAGCTGTTTGTTCCACTGGAACTTCGGTTAAAGGGCGGTTAGTTTCATTCGAGTCCATCGTATAGATTTTTAAAGTAAGCGTTCTTGTTATAACAACAATTTACAAATTAAAAGAAATAAATTAGAACTTCATACTGTTTTTCCCGATTTTTTTAGGAAAATCTTTAAAAGTGAAGAAAATAGGGGAAGTTACTCTTTCTATACATCTTCGTTAACATTTTCAATAACGCTCTCATTTCGGTGTAGGGGCGGATTGAATCCGCCCGAATGCATCAACGAAACTGTTTTCGGGCAGATTCAATCTGCCCCTACAGTGGATGAGAGCGTTACTGAAAATGTTAAATGGGATGTGTAGAAAGAGTCGCTTAAAAAGGGGGAGGCTGCACGGTATTCCTCACGAACGACCCCATGTAATTCCGTGCTGAAATAGTTCAGGATAACAAGACAGTGATCCCCATATAGAGCATCATACCTATAATGTCATTCGTAATGGAAATGAACGGACCTGTGGCGATGGCCGGGTCTATTTTTAATTTTTCCAGTGTCATGGGAACCAGGGTTCCAAAGATGGAAGCGAACATGACCACGGCAAACAAACTGAGCGAAACCGAATAGGTTACGGTGGCGCTTGCTCCGAACCGGATGAAATTATAGATATATACCAGCATGGAAATAATAGTGGCATTGATCACAGCCACTACAGATTCCTTCACTATTTGCTTCCAGGTGTTCTGTGCATCCAGCGAACTGTTTGCCAGACCTTGTACGATAAGTGCCGAGGACTGTGTTCCCACATTCCCCCCTGTTCCACCGATAAGGGGAATATAGAGTGCCATTTCGGGATGTGCGGCAAAAGTGCTGTCAAAGTTACCCAGAATCATGGAGTTGCCTATCCCGCCTATCATGCCGATAAGCAACCAGGGCAGGCGTGCCGTGGTCTGGCGGAACACACTGTCGTCTGTTTCTACATCCTGTGACAAACCTGATGCCAATTGATAGTCACGTTCTGCCTGTTCACGAACTTCGTCCATCACGTCGTCTACGGTGATTCGTCCTACCAGGCGGCCGATACTGTCTACTACCGGGACGGCAACCAAGTCATATTTTTCAATCGTCTGAACCACTTCGTCTATAGGAGTGTCTACATGCACGGACATGGGGTCTTTCTTCATCACATGTTTCACTTTGGAAACGGAGGGGCTGGTGATCATTTTCTTCAAAGGGAATACGCCGCGCAGCCGCTGGTCGTCGTCTACTACATATACATAATAGATTTCATCCATATCTTCCGCCTGGATACGCATTTCCTTCAAGCACTCGGGCATACTCCAGTTCTCGTTCACGACTACCATTTCGGTACCCATCAACCCACCGGCGGTGTCTTCGTCATATTTCAGCAGATCGACAATATCACCTGCTTGTTCTATATCTTCAATGTGTGAAAGGACTTCTTCCTGTTTCTCTTCGTCCATTTCGCGGATAATGTCTACGGCATCATCCGAATCCATGTAGTCAACGAACCGTTTGGCAATCGTTTCGGAGGGCAGGATTTCCAGAAATTCCTTACGGGCATCTTCATCCATCTCGATGAGGACATCGGCAGCCGTTTCATTATCCAGTAACAGGTATATGAACCGTGCTTCTTCCGCATCCAGTTCATTGCACAGTTCGGCTATGTCCGCAGGATGCAGATCGGCAAGAAAGTTCTTCAATTGCTCTGAGTCTTTTTGCTCGATTAGCTGTTCTACTTTTTCTAATTCCTCTTTATTCATCCTACTCTTCCGTTAATATAGACAGGTGTTTATTCTTTCTTGTTTGTTCCTTTACGCGCGATATCATTGCTATAGACAATATCCGTCTTGTTTTTCAGCGCCGCTTCCACCCGGTTGGTCAGTTCAATAAATTCTTGTACGGACAACTGTTCCGGACGTTTGTTGAAAATAGGGTCTGCACTCAAGGGATTCTCTCTATCCAGAATCGAAGAGATGGAGTTTCTCAAGGTCTTGCGACGTTGGTTGAACGTTGTTTTTACAATGAGTTTGAACAGTCTTTCATTGCATCCCAAATCAGTGGTTTCATTGCGTGTCATGCGGATTACCGCACTTTTCACCTTGGGGGGCGGATTGAATACATGTTCGTGCACGGTAAACAGGTATTCTACTTTGTACCAGGCTTGTATCAGAATGCTGAGAATGCCGTATGTCTTGCTTCCGGGACCGGCGGCAATGCGTTCGGCCACTTCCTTTTGGATCATTCCGGTGCAACAAGGTATCAGGTCTTTGTAATCCAGCATTTTAAAGAATATCTGGCTGGATATATTATAAGGATAGTTGCCGGTCAGGACAAAAGGCTCTCCGTCAAACAGCTTTTCAAGGTTCAGTTTCAAGAAATCATCTTCAATGATATTACCTTCCAGAGCCGGGAAGTTTTCACGAAGATAAGCTACGGACTCGTAATCCAGCTCCACTACTTTTACCGGACGGCCTTTCTGCATAAGGAACTGGGTCAGTACGCCCATTCCCGGCCCTACTTCCAGAATTGGCAGATCGGGGCACACATCTACGGTGTCGGCTATATCCTTCGCAATGCTGAGGTCTTTCAGGAAGTGTTGTCCTAGAAACTTTTTTGGTTTTACTAATCCCATTCCGTTATTTTTCTATCGTTAATAAATAGGTTTATTTCGCTAAGATAGTATCTTTGCATCGTGCAAAGGTAAACATTCTAAATTAATATACACAGATTTTGGAACGAACTCGATTAAAAAAGATCATAAATAAAGGTTTGCAGATTGCATTTCCGTTATTTTTAGGAGCCGCGATACTGATATGGATGTATCACGGATTCAATTTTTCCCGGGTATGGGAGGTTTTGGATGGAGGAATGAACTATGGGTGGATGTTGTTGTCGCTGGTGTTTGGTGTATTCAGCCACATATTCCGCGGATGGCGGTGGAAACTGACATTAGCTCCGTTGGGCGAGCATCCCAAAACATCCGATTGTGTGTATGCCATCTTTGTGTCTTATGCCGCCAACTTGGTTGTTCCCCGTGTAGGCGAGATTTCCCGTTGCGGTGTGTTGGCGAAGTACGATGGCACGTCTTTCTCCAAATCGCTGGGTACGGTGGTTACGGAGCGGCTGATTGATACGCTGTGCGTAGCGTTGATTACAGGGGTAACCTTGATTATGCAGGCAAGGGTATTCGATACTTTCTTTAAAGAAACCGGCACGGATACCACGGTCTTGTCACAGGTCTTTACCTCCGGGCATTTCTATATCACTATCGTCTGTGTGCTGGCCGTATTGGTACTGGCCTTTTTTCTGATCAGGAATGTGACGGTTTTTGCCAAAGTGAAAGGCATTCTCCATAATGTATGGGTCGGTGTACTGTCTTTGCGCCATGTAAAGCGGATGCCTCTATTCATTCTTTACACCATTGCCATTTGGACTTGTTATTTCCTGCAATTCTATGTTTCCTTCTTTTGTTTCGATTTTTCCGATAACTTGGGAGTGATGGCGGGACTGGTCATGTTTGCTGTAGGTAGCATTGCGGTAGTAGTTCCGACTCCCAATGGGGCAGGTCCGTGGCATTTTGCTGTCATAACGATGATGATGCTCTATGGAGTAGGAAAAGAAGATGCAGGAATTTTTGCCTTATTAGTGCATGGAATACAAACTTTTTTATTAATTTTGTTGGGTATATATGGATTAGCGGCTTTGCCGTTCACAAATAAAACTAAGAAGTTATGAGTACAATTCTCTCTCTCGCTCCGCAGAATGTGTGGAAGCATTTCTATTCATTGACTCAGGTTCCCCGTCCTTCGGGTTACTTGAAGAAAGTTCAAGAGTTCTTGCTGAACTTTGGAAAAAGTGTAGGCGTAGAGTCATTCCAGGATGAAGCCGGTAATATCATTTATCGCAAGCCTGCCACTCCGGGTATGGAAAACCGTAAGAAGGTAATTCTTCAGGCTCATATGGATATGGTGCCTCAGAAGAATAACGATACAGTGCATGATTTTGAAAAGGATCCTATTGAAACCTATATTGACGGAGATTGGGTAAAGGCCAAAGGTACTACGCTGGGGGCTGATGATGGCATGGGTGTTGCCGCTATCATGGCTATCATGGAAGATAAGACGCTGAAACACGGTCCTTTGGAAGCATTGATTACCGCTGACGAGGAAACCGGCATGTTCGGTGCATTCGGCTTGAAACCGGGAACGGTAGACGGTGATATTCTGTTGAATCTGGATTCGGAAGAAGAAGGAGAATTGTATATCGGTTGTGCAGGCGGCGAAGACCTGACAGCAGTGTTGGAATATAAGGAAGTGGAAACAGATCCGGCTGACATTGCTTTGAAGGTTACCTTGAAAGGGCTGCGCGGTGGTCATTCAGGATTGGAAATAAATGAAGGACGTGCCAATGCCAACAAGCTGATGGCTCGTTTCATGAATCAGGTGATTACTTACGATGAGGCTTGTCTGGTGTCTTGGCAAGGCGGAAACATGCGTAACGCTATTCCTCGTGAATGTGAAGTGGTCATTACGGTTCCGGCTGAAGAAGAAGCGGACGTACTGGAATTTGTGCAGGAGTGCGAAGCATTGTGGAATGAAGAATATCATGTACACGAAACTCCGATCAGCTTCAAGGCAGAACGGGTGGAATTGCCTGCGATGATGGTTCCCGATGAAATCAAAGATAATCTGGTGGATGCCATTTATGCTTGTCAGAATGGGGTGATGCGTATGATTCCTACTATTCCCGATACCGTGGAAACCTCTTCCAATCTGGCTATCGTTACTATCGGTGGTGGCAAGGCGGAAATTAAAATCCTGGCCCGCAGTTCACGCGATTCAATGAAGGATTATCTGAACACTGCACTGGAAAGCTGTTTCTCTATGGCAGGTATGGAAGTAACCCGTTCCGGTGGTTATTCAGGTTGGGAGCCCAATGTGGATTCTCCTATCCTGAAAGCAATGAAGGAGTCTTATAAGGCACAATTCGGTAAGGAACCTGCTGTGAAAGTGATTCATGCCGGCTTGGAATGCGGTATCATTGGTGCTGTGGTTCCGGGATTGGATATGATTTCCTTCGGTCCTACTTTGCGTTCTCCTCACTCACCGGATGAACGCTGCTTTATTCCCTCTGTAGGCAAATTCTATGATTTCGTGGTAGCTACGTTGGAAAATACGCCGGTAAAAGAATAGTCTTTAAGATCTTATAAAGATTTCGGGCGCGGATGATATGGATTTCGTCCGCGCCCTTCTATTAATACTCCATTTTGTCACTTTTATCTGTCCATTGCCGGAAGGCCTTTATCGCCTCTTCCGCCAAAAGAATTTCGGAGGGCAGCTTGCGTGCCGAAGGTTTCAGGCTTAACTCATCATAGATAAAAGAGTCGTCAAAACCTATATTTTTAGCATCCGTTTTGTTGTTTGCATAATACATTTTATCCAGTCGTGCCCAGTAAATGGCTCCCAGACACATAGGACACGGCTCACACGAAGTATAAATTTCACATCCGCTCAAGTTGAATGTTCCCAGTTTGGTTGCCGCTGCACGGATGGCGCTGACTTCCGCATGAGCGGTGGGGTCACATTGTGAAGTGACACGATTGACTCCGGTAGCGATAATTTCTCCGTCCTTGGCGATAACTGCTCCGAAAGGACCGCCGTCGTTTGCCACGTTTTCTATAGAAAGCTCAATGGCTTTCCGCATTAATTCTTCTTTCTTCATAGTGGTTCTATTTCTTTTTGTACAGAGCAAATATACAATATTTCCGGCTGTATACTGCGGGAGAGGGCTAATTTTATTCGGAAACTGCCGCTTCATGTGTACATTTGTCGGTTTCTGCTACCGTTGAGATGATTGTCAGTGCCTCCGGGGACATTGCCCTGTTTTTTGTTTCAGAAGCTTCAGCCTCTCCGCAAAAGCCCGTCAATAGGGCGAAGCGGCTGAAGGATTGCCTTTGGAAATTTCTTCAGCCCGATTATGGAAGCTTCAGTTTTTGGCTGTTCGGGATGTGTTTGTGGAAGTTTATTTTCTCTAGTGCTTTTATGCCTGTTGGAAATGATGTTACTATTAGGAAGAGTTTGCTTTGACTGCCTTTCAAAATTATCGTTTCATTTTAGTGAAGAAGTTGTATCACTTTAGTGATCAAATTATTTCACTCTAGTGATGAAACTTCATCACTAGAGTGAAACGATAAATTTGAACGGCAGAAAATACAAACTTATCCTGATGAAAAAGAATATGTTTCCGGTTGTGTCAGTTTGCTCATTTAGGGGTGCAATACGGTGACAAGTGCCTGGATATAGGACTTTTGAAGCATTGGGGAACCAATCTGTGCGGAGTATGCATACCCCAAGAGGGTGCGGCTGAAGGATTTTTCTTCGGGCTGAAGCATTTTCAGGTGTAATCCTTCAGCCGGAATGCCCACTGGCAAAGGGTTTGCGGAGAGGCTGAAGCTTTTGAAGGAATTTTCCTTTCCTTTTTCTTTGTATCACGAATTTGCTGAATACTCCTGGTTTTCCGTAATGCGCCGGCCCGGGCTAATACTTTGCACCCTTTCGGGTATATTATGCAAAAGAAGCTAATAAATTATACCCATTAGGGTGTAATTATCGTTGGTTTTGCTATATTTGTACCCTAAAGGGTGTAATTATGAGTGATTCATTGTCATTGTTTGTAAAAGAAATGCGTAAGCGGTTCGGACTTACGCAAGTAGATTTGGCAGCTAAGGCGGGAGTGGGGCTTCGCTTTGTGCGCGAGTTGGAGCAAGGAAAGCAAACTTTGCGAATAGACAAGGTAAACCAGGTGCTTGCCCTCTTCGGACATGAAGTAGGGGCTGTGCCTGCAGGAAAGGAGCATAGCGTATGAGAAGGGGAAAAATATACCTGAATGATATCTATGCGGGGACGCTGACGGAAGACGAAAATGGTTTCACCTTTGTTTATGATGCCGGATTTTTGCGTTCCGGCAAGGCGGAAGCCGTCAGTCTGACACTGCCGCTGACAGACAAACCCTATCACGACACCGTCTTGTTCCCGTTCTTTGACGGCCTGATACCCGAAGGATGGCTGCTGAACATTGCCGAAAACAGTTGGAAGATAAACCGGCTCGACCGTATGTCGCTGTTGCTGGCCTGTTGCAAGGATTGCATCGGGGCAGTAAGTGTAGTAGAGGATGAACCTGATAAACCGGAAACATGATGGAAAGATGTTTGTATTGTTATAAGGAACTGAAGGAAGGGCAGGTGGACTATCATCCGGCTTGTGCCCGGAAACTTTTCGGTACTCGTCAGGCGCCTCAGTTGCCTTACGTACGGAGTGAAATAGGCGAACTGGCCAAACAGGTAGTGAGGGCACAGACTACGCTGACGGGTGTGCAGGCCAAATTGTCGCTCGATGTGAATCCCGGCGGAAAGAACGAGCCGGACCGTTTTACTATTGTGGGCTTGTGGGGAAAGTTTATTTTGAAGCCCCAGACTGATTTTTACCGGGCATTACCTGAGCTGGAGGATTTGACCATGCACATGGCGGAAGCAGCCAAAATAGCGGTGGTTCCCCATGGGCTGGTGCGTTTTGCCGATGGTGAATTGGGGTACATCACCCGGCGCATAGACCGTCGCCCGGATGGTGGAAAGATTGCCATGGAGGACATGTGCCAGTTGACGGAACGTCTCACCGAATACAAATATAAGGGCTCGTATGAGCAGATAGCCAAGACTATCAAGAAGTATTCTGCAGTGCCGCAGCTTGATTTGGTGAATTTCTGGGAAGTGGTGGTGTTCTCGTGGATTGTGGGAAACTCGGATATGCACTTGAAGAACTTTTCATTGTATGACACGGGGATGGGCTATAGTCTGACGCCTGCATATGATTTGCTGTCCACGGTTATTGTCATGCCCGAGGATACGGAGGAATTGGCATTGACTCTTAATGGGAAAAAAAGGAAAATATGGAGAAGCGACTTCGAGAAGTCGATAATCGCATCGGGGGTCAGTGGCAAGGTAATAGAGAACATCGCCCGGAAATTCCGACGTTCCATCATTAAATGGATGGAACTGATAGATGTTTCCTTCCTGCCCGAAGACATGAAGAAACCCTATAAAAGACTGGTGCTGCAACGTCTGCTTTGGCTGCGCTGAAAGATCTTTCCTTTTCTTTGTATCACCAATTTGCTAAACACTTCTGGTTTTTTCCGTAATGCGCCGGTTCGTGCCAATTGTCGGCATGTACGTAAAGGTATTGAATCTGATATGGGTTTCTTGATTCTGCTTTTCACAATTCAAGATAAAATACTACCTTTGCAACCTGTTGGGACATTAAGTCTTGTAAAAGAGGTGGCTTTATGAAAAATGCAATGCTTATATACTTGCTGGCAGGATGCATGTATCTGTTTTCCTGTACATCGGAGAAAGATTATCCTATAGCTATGAAACAGGCTATGAGTTGCATGGATGCCCGTCCCGACAGCGCTTTGATATGGTTGGCGACTTTGGCGGACAGCATAACCTATGCTCCTCAGGAAACACAAATGTATTATCGTCTGCTTACTATAAAAGCAGAGGACAAACTTTATATGCCGCATACCACGGACTCCGTTATTCTTTCCATCGTTGATTATTATCAGAAAAAGGATGATAAGGAACGCTTGTTTGAATCCTATTACTATTTGGGAGGAACGTATCGGGACATGAACGATATTTCAAGGGCGCTGAAGGCGTACCACCGAGCTGTAGAGGTTGGCGAGGACACGGAGCAAACTCTTTTGCAGGGAATGACTTACGGGCAGATGGGAATCTTGTTTGCTTATCAAGAACTTTATGATGAATCGCGAAACATGATTCGGAAGGCGTTGTGTTGCTATGGAGGGTTGGGGGACTCGGTGCGGTATGCCAATACGTTGGCTACTTTGGCTCGGACGTATGATGGGAAAAATGAGAAGGACAGTGCTCTTTATTATTATAAGGAGTCTTACCGGATACTTCGAAAATTCAAGATGTATAAAAAAGTGGATGCGGTAGCCGGAGAAATTGGATGTTTTTATTATAGGAAAGGTTCAACGGTGTTGGCAAAGCAGACTTTATTGAAAGTGTTGCCTACTCAGTATAAGTCTGACAATGTACTGTTATGCTTGGGCCGTATATATAACAAGGAAGGATTGGCGGACTCTGCTCGTTATTACTGGGGAGAAACGTTGAAATATGGCAATATTCATAAGCAGTGTTACGCTAATCTTTGCTTGGCGGAACTGGAAAAGATGCAGGGAAATGAGGTGCTGTCATTAGCTTATGACAAGCAATATAGAATATTACAAGATTCTATAAATGCTATAACTCGAACTGATGCGGTAGAGAAACTGCATCTGTCTTATAGCTTTCAGCACGAAGAACAGAAGAACCATCAGCTGGATTTGAAGAATGAAAGCTATTTAAGGGGAATCTATCTGCTTCTATTTGTTCTGCTGTTTTCCATGGCCTTGGGTGTTATTGTCATTCAGCGTATCCGCATCAGGAAGCAGAAAGCCATAGAGCAGGAAAAGCGTTTGCGGTTGATGAAGGAAGAACAATACAAGCATAGCTTGCCTATATGCACGAGAACGAGCGGAAATTGCAGGAAGTGGAAAGGCAATTGGTGGAAGCGGCTAAACAGAATGACACGCTCCGGCAGGAGCTGTTGCTCTCTCAGCGGAAGGTGTTGGAAACTTCCGGGCATCAAAGTGCCGCTTTGCTTTCCAACCGGGAGTTACTGGAAGATGCTTTCCGTCGGTCTGATGTTTATGCTTTCTTTCATCAAGCAGAGCAGGAGGAACTGAAAGTGCAGGAAGAGGATTGGGATGCGCTTCGCACAGCTATTGATATTGCCTATCCTCAATTCACTGACCGCCTGTATGAACTTTGTCCCAAACTGTCGCAAAGAGAACTCTATATCTGCTACCTCATCAAGTTGTCTTTAAACTGCATGAGCATGACTCGTATCTTGATATGTACTCCTTCTGCCATTACCCAGGCCCGTAAACGGCTTTATAAAAAGATGTCGGGACGAGATGGTACAGGAGAAGATTTGGATAAGTTAATTGTTGATTTATAGCTATTTAGTGAGTATTTCATATCTGTCAAATATCTGTCAAATCTTTTTTTGAACCTTTTTGAATCTTTTTATCTAGCTTTGCATCATCAAATTTAATGATAATGCAATGATGAAAACAAAAAGATTAATAGTGATTTTATGCTGTTTTGTACTGGCTCTGTTTAGTACGGTGACTTATGCTGAAAAGATATCTATAAAAGATGGTTGGGCAAATGAAATTGATAACCGATCTCTATCTTCATGTCCTACCTTAATAAAAGAAGGAAATGCTCTTTTGGTTTTATCGGATAAAGTTTTGGAGAATCTATCCATTGCCATTACAAGTGAAGATGGACGGCAAGTGTATTTGGAATTGTCTAATGTAACAGTTGACACAGCATACGTTATCCCCATTGACTTGCTTCCGGCAGGCAATTACTGCATCACTGTGATGCAGGGTGCTAATTATGTGATAGGATATTTTCACGTGGGTTAAAAGGAGGTTATGTATCGTATTCTTCTCTATATAATATCAGTAACCGTGCTATTCCTTTGCAGTTGCAAGATGCAGACTGCGGAAACGGGAGTGGAGGAAGCATTGTCGAAAGCCGGAGGTAACAGGAAAGAGCTTTTCCAAGTGATTCGGCATTATCAGGATAGTGGTGACTCGTTGAAGTTGAAAGCGGCTCTGTTTTTGATAGAGAATATGGCAGATAAATACTACCTGACCGGTAACGTGATTGATGAATACTATACTTTTATAGATTCCGTGTACCAAATAAAGCAGCCGGAATATGATATACCCACTATTTACGGTGCATTCAGAAGTAAGGCAAAATATTTGAAGGAAAAACCACAAGTAAATTTAGACGTACAGACTTTGTCCGCTGATTATTTGATTCAGAATATTGAGGAAGCTTTTGCCGTATGGGGACGTCCGTGGAACAAGCATCTTACCTTTGATGAGTTTTGTGAATGGGTTTTACCTTATCGTGTAGGTACGGAGATACCTGAATCATGGAGAAAACTGTATCGGGAACGTTTTGAGCCTTTGTTGCAGTCGGATACTATTCAAACCGCCAGACAAGCTTGTGAGATTATCAATAATGAGTTGATAAAACTTCCTATTCATATTGCTTTAGATGCGGTGTTACCAATAAGTTTGCGCCCTAAAACTTTGCTGAATATGAAGTTCGGTGTATGTGGCGATTATGCAGAATTAGCACTTTATGCTATGCGGGCAGTTGGTATTCCAGTGGCAATAGAAAGCGTCTCTCATTGGGGAAGAGGTAATGGAGGGCACGTGTTCAATGTTGTCTGTGATAATGATGGAACATGGCATGATTTTTCGGGAGCAGAACAAAATCCGGATGAGCATTTGGTACGTTTTCGTCATGAAATGCCAAAAGTGTATAGAGAGACTTTTGGCAAACAAAAAGGTTCATTGGTTATGATTCATGGAAATGAGGATATCCCTTCCAATTTCCGGAATCCTTATCAGCAGGACGCTACGGGGGAATATCCTTTTATCGAAGCTAAGGATGTAGAGCTTACATTGCAGAATCTTCGAAATAAATCATTTGCCTATTTATGTGTATTCAATCCGCAAGGTTGGTTTCCCGTGGCATGGACACGGGTAGAGAATGGACAGGCTGTATTCAAGAATATGGGACCTAACATAGTCTATCATGCAGCTTTTTTTGACAAAGGAAAAATTCAATTGACGGGACATCCCTTTTTACTGGATACATTAGGATGTATTACTTCTTTCACCCCTCAGTGCGAAAAGATTTCTTTAGCTTTAGAGCGGAAAAATCCCAAAGCCGGCAATTTAGCCTATCTTCCTCCGCTTATGATAGGAAGTCGATTTCAAGGCGCGGATAATACGGAATTTAAAAATGCCGTTACTTTCCATATTATAATGGAAGAACCGGATTTCAAGTATGCCACGGTGTCGGTGACCGATCCTCATCCAGTGAAATATGTACGCTATCAGTCTTCCGACCAAACATGGGGAAACATGAGTGAAGTAGAATTTTATGCAGAAGGTTCAGAGTTGCCGCTAAAAGGAAAAGTAATTGGGAAGTATATTCCCAGTATATATTATCCACAAAATGGCGTAGCCAATATGTTTGATGGTGATCCGTTGACTTTCTTTCATAGCAATGATACTTTGAGCTGGGGAGGACTGGAACTGGAACAGCCTACAGTTATTTCCCGAATCCGCTATATCATTCGCAATGATGACAATGGTATTCGTAAAGGACATAAATACGAGTTGTTTTATATGAATAACGGACAATGGATGTCACTAGATAAACAGATAGCAACCAAAGATGATGAGATAATTTATAATGAAGTTCCGAAAGGGGCTTTATATTGGTTGTGCGACCATACGAAAGGACAGGAAGAGAGAATATTTGAAGTTAAAAATAGAGTTGTAATTTGGCATTAATAATGGAGAATTTAAGAGTATCATCATACGTCATTCCTATAAAACTGGAAGATGAGATAAATAAATACATGCTTATGCATGGATATACAGGTGCTATTGATATTGTAGAACAGGATGTTGCGACAAAGTTAGCGCATCATCAAAGTGAGTTTATAGATGATTCATCTTTTGATGAAGAAACTGGAAAGTATTTAATTCAAAGAGGTTATTTAACAACAAAGTCAGAAAACGAGGAGTATGAATACGTGAAACGGTTGGCTTCTGCTTTGCATAAGAAGAAAAAAATAGTCAATAGTTTCTTTACTTTTGTTGTAACGTATGATTGTAATTTTAAATGTCCTTATTGTTTTGAAAAAGAGGCGACTAAGAATATACATAAAATCATTGTGTTTACAAAAGAAATGGTAGACAAGGCTTATTTGTCAATTCAAGAAATTCAGCCTGATAAAGAATTACGTCCCGCAATTATTACTTTATTTGGAGGTGAACCTCTCTTAAAGGAGAACAAAGAAATTGTTAGATACATAATAGAGCAAGGGAGAGCGCTAGGTTTTCGTTTCGATGCTGTTACGAATGGATATGATTTGGATGCATACGAAGATTTATTGTCATCTGAAAATTTCAATCGTTTATTAATCACAGTTGATGGAACTGAAGATAGGCATAATTTAACGAGGGTGCATAAAGAATATCATTTGACATTTAAAAAAATAGTCAATAATATAGGACTGGCTTTAAATAATGGAATAGGGGTTACAGTGCGTATCAATACAAACAAAAGTAATTTTGATGAACTCAATGATTTGAAATTAATGTTTGATTCTCTACATTATACGGAGAATCCGAATTTTTCTATGGATTCTGCTGTACTGAGAAACTATGATGAAGGTTTGACAAAAGAAGAAAGAAGTAGCTTTTTCACGACAAAGGAATTTGTAGAAGCACATCAAAAACTCAAGTTTAAATACAGTTGCAATACTCTTGGTGTATTTTCCAATATCTATCATGCTATTATGAAGCAAAAGCCACTTCAATTTCGTCCAACATTTTGCGGTGCTCAAACTGGAAGTTATGTTTTTGACCCATTGGGGAAAATATATACATGTTGGGAATTTGTGGGGAAAAAGTCATTTGAAGTGGGTAATTATTCGCAACTTCCTATTAAATGGGATTACGAGCAGCTTAATTTATGGCAAGAACATAATATTACTTCTGTAAAATCATGTAGTATGTGTAAATATGCATTAATATGTGGAGGAGGCTGTTTGGCTCTCAACTGGAACAAACATAAATGTAATAGTATGCCAGAATTAATAAACTATACTGCCAATGTGGCATTTAATAATTATAAATTGAAAGATTATGAAGAAAAATGAAATGAAAGATGAAAAGATAATGCCTCTTAATGAGACATTACCGGATTTCTATCTTGAAGATCTTGAAGAAAGATTGGAAACAGATCCTTTAGCGATTGGTAATTTGTTTAAGACAGAGCTAGCAAGTGATGGATGCATTATTGAAAGTTCATGCAATCCTGATGGAACGTGTGGTGAGAAACACAATTGCACTGGACATTGGTAATTGGGCTAACAACGGTTAATTTAGTCCTGAAATATTAAGAGGGGTGTGCTGAAATTGATTAAGGACATCCCTTTTTTTAAAATAAAATTATTAATTGCAACTATCTTGTCCTGCTTTTCCGTCTAAGTTTTTAATACATAACTAATCTTTGTAAAACATGTTACGATTCATTCTGATTTTATTCATATGTATAATTTCTAATTGTATATATGCACAGACAAGCCAAATTCAAGGGCGTATTCTTAATGAACAAAATGAGGCCATACCTTCAGCTACAATTCAATGTTATGACGGAAATCAAAAGTTTATAGCAGGAACGATAAGTGAAGGTGACGGAAAGTTTATCATCAAACAAATTTCCAGCAATGCGCTATGCAGGTTATTGATTAAATGCTTGGGTTATCAAAGTTATGAAATGAATTTGCAATTATCTGAGCATGTAAATGTAGGGAATATTGTGTTGAAATCCGTTCCCAAACAATTGGAGGGAGTAACAATCACTGCAAACCAAACAGTAAGGAAAGATAATAAGTTGATGATTTTCCCCTCAAAAAGTCAAAAGCATCATGCATATGATGGCTATTCGGCCTTGTCCGTTATGATGATTCCCAACTTAAATGTGGATCCTTTCAATAAAACTGTCACCACACGACAGGGAAATACTTTATTATGTATCAATGGGCGAGAAGCAAGTATGGAAGAAATAAAAGCATTGAATCCTAAGGATATTCTTCGGATTGATTTCTATGAAAGTCATCATCCTGAATACCCTACCGCTTCTTCAGTGATAGACTATATTTTAACGGTGCGTACCTATGGAGCTGCTATAGTGGGTAATATCAACCAACGTTTGAATTACGCAAAAGGTAATGCGGCTGTCAGTGCTAAAATATATCATAAGAAGTCGGAATTTTCATTGTATATGAATGGTAATTATGATCATTACACTCCCGATAGAGGAGAAGAAACTGATATACAGTTTGGTTTCCCTGACGAAGTTATCACCAGAACTACACGGACACTTCCTTCACCGATTGATGGAAATACATTCAATGTCACGTTGTCTTATTTGTATCAGGACACTAACAGCCAGTTGTCCGCCAGTGCCAGAATAGAAAAAGCGAACAATCACGAGAATCATCGGAGGACGGAATTGTACAGCAACCATTCGGCAGACGAATCTGTAATGGACAAGACTCGTTCAGACGACGCTTTGTCCGCTTTTCAACTGAATTATAACAGGCGAATGAAGGGTATGCAAATTCTTCGTGTCAAACTGTTTGGAAGTTACAATAGAAATACGTATGACAGATTCTATCAAAATTTTAATGATATGTTTCCGTCTAATTCCTTCTTGTCCAATACACGCGAGCACTTTTATTATTTCAATCCAACAGCGTTCTATGTAAAAACCATTAAACAACACAGCTTGTTTCTTGATCTTAATTATAGTTATAAACAGACTGATAACACCTATTGTTATAAGGATGAGGTGACCAAAAGTAAATTGAAGAATGAGCAAGCTATTATTACGGCTGGATATAATGTTCGTATAAAGAAAACTGCTTCTGTCACATTGCAATGGGCGGACAGATTAGTGTCTATAGGCAATGGAGATAATTCATTGTTCAAGCATTATTTATCTCCTTCAGCTTTCTTTAGTTTGTATTTACCCAAGCAAAATACGGTTAATATCCAGTTCGGTTCAGGAGTTTTTGATCCCGAAATGCGTTATCAAAATAATGCGGAACAAATAATAGATCGTTATCAAATAATAAAAGGCAATCCTAATTTGAAGACCAGTTATTCTTGGGACGCTTCTTTGACTTATACCAAAGGCTTTCAATGGGGGACGTTATCTTATTTCTTTAAATACCGCCAAGATGGAAAAAGAATATACGAACAAGTGGATTATGATTCTGAACGAGAATTGTTTGTTCATAATTATTTGAATGGAGGAAATCATATTCAAATAATCTCTGATGTGGAAGCCCAATTTAAGTTGATTCCGGATAAATTGAAATGGATGGTTACAGCAGAATACGGTTGTGATACAGAGTATGATTGGAGAAAGATAAGAAAAGAAAACTTTATAGTTCAGACTAAATTCCTTTTTACTCATAAAAATATGATGGCATCTGCGGAGCTTACTACTCCCGTTTCTTACGTGGCAAGGGGGAGTGTGTTTACTGTACCTGTTTCATTAAAGATCAATGTCGGTTATACTTTGAACTGCTGGCATTTTGAAGCCGGTACACAAAATCCTTTCAGTTGTGCTATAAAAAGTGAATACTATAATGATAGATATAGCAAAGTTACTTGTAATTACCAACCGGGTGTTTTAAATCATATTTTTTACATTAATATCAATTATAGATTTAATATGGGGAAAAAGCATCAGTTTAAAGAAGTGGAGATGGAAAACGGAAAACATTCAGGTATTTTAAAAGTAAATGATTCACTCAATGGAAAATAAATACCAACAGATAAGCGTTCAGAAGTTGGCTACATCAACAGTTGATAACCGATATTTATTACAATGTAATGGGCTGTATTATGAAACTAGCTATTCTGTTGCAGAGCTAGTGTTAATGCTACAGAAGTACAGTGAGGAAAAAGAATGTATATCTTCCTTTGTGAGACAAAAGAAGGGGAGATATACAACGGAACAAATCGAGAATGTTATAGAACAATATATACATCCCATATTAATAAAGAATAGAGGAGAAAAGAAAAACAAGACATTCCTTTATGAAAGAGAGCTATTCCCAATCTCTCTTATCGATAAATTTTCTGATGCTTTTCGTTTATTATTCAAAAAGCAATACATGATAACTGTTATGTTAATAGGATTTTTGGTGGATATCTTTTTCATGATTACTACAGAAAATTTGTTGCAATTCAGCAGTCACGTAAATGTTTATAGTATACTGGGATTATTGGTGTTTATGTTGGGATCTTCTCTTTTTCATGAGTTAGGCCATGCTTCTGCCTGCAAATATTATGGCATCAAGCATGGAGGGATTGGTTTCGGACTGTATCTGAACATTCCTGTACTTTATACGGATGTTACCGAAGTATGGCAATTAAAACGTAGCCAGCGCTGTGTGGTTAATCTGGCAGGCGTATACTTCCAAAGTTATTGTCTGTTGGGGTTGTTGGTGGCATTCTTCTTGACGTACAATGATATTCTGAGGTATCTGATACTGACTATGAATTTCGGATTCCTGATGACACTTAATCCTTTTTTCAAATTTGATGGCTACTGGATAGCTTCCGATTTGTTGGGTGTGCCAAACCTGAGAAAACGCTCTAAAGAGTTGGTGGGATATCTGCTCAGACGGATACGCAAGCAGCCGGTGAAGACTACTCCTTATCTGTTGCAGATAAACGGTGTGGAGAAATATTGCCTGCTGGTCTATTCCATATTGGTTAATCTGTTTATGGGGTACTACTTTTTTTATATCATACCACGTTTTCTCTACCGCTTTGTCCTGTCGTTTCCTGATGAAATGGAACAGCTCATATTGTATCTTTCCAATAATGTAACTCCGCCGTTTGCTCTGTTGCGCAACATCGGGATGCAGATGCTGTTTCTGGCATTGATAGGGGTTATGGCTGTTAACTTGATCCGTCCATTGTTAAAGTATGCCAAACGAAAATAAGTTGATTGTGCGCAGCAATATCATTGTTCTTGTGATTGTTGCAGTGATAGGTATGATGTTGTTTTTTGTGAATGACCCTTACGGATTGAAGCTTATATTGCTTTTAGCGTGTATTATTTGGGCGAAGCCTTTTGCTTTTCTGAACAGAACTGGAATAGACAGGATTGTATTTCTGTTGTGGGTATATGATATAATACTTTGTTTTACTTCGATTAATACTTTTGCTTCTGTCCGTGTTGTTCGAAATTCCACTGCTCTCTATTTTGCGTACCTGTTGTTGAGGCAAGTAATGGAATACCCTAAGAGTGCGCGTCTTCTAAAGCAGAGTATTTGTATAGTCATGGGGGTGGCACTCTTGCTGTCCCTGCTGTCTTTCTTCATTTTCCGTCGTTCTGTTTTGGATGCTGGATTTGAGGACACTTATTCTTTCCGCTTTCTTTTTCTGCCTTTGGGGCATAATACGAATGAATGGACTACTGTGTTGCTTGGTTTTGCCGGATTGTCATTGGTGCTTCATCGGTCGGGTAATACTGGCGTCAGGTGGCTGACTTACGTCCTGTTGACCTTGTCATGGGTCGCTACATGGCTTTCCTTTTCACGGGGGGCTTTTATGGCTTCTGGCATTCTTATTCTTTTACTATTGGGTGTTCTTCAGCCGATAAAAGAGAAATTGAAGTTGTTGGTTGTCGTACTGTTGAGTGTAGGTACGGTCAGCTTGTTTTGTTCCAAAGAGGTGATGACTACACTGAGCATGAACAAGACGGCTTCTCAGCGTCAAAGTACGCAGGGACGTATGAATGCCACATGTTCGGCTTTGAATGTCTTTCCGCTGCATCTTTGGTTTGGAGCAGGAACGGGGAATTATACACTGGCTATGGACAAGGAGTTGAATCAGGATACAACACAGGCTTATACAACTTTTGCTCCTAACTGGGTGGTGCAGATGCTGATAGAGAAAGGAGTTATTGGGTTAGGGTTGTTCGTTTGGCTGTTGGCTTGTATAGTCGTACAATTATGGAAAGCCCGAAGAAACAAGGTATGTGTCATAGCCGGATGTGCTTTGTGGGCTCTTGCCCTGAAAGAAATGACACTGAGCACTTTGTTGTCTGCCCCTATAAGTGTTTTGCTTGCTTGTGTACTGTTAGTTTATATTCAACAGAGGGATGAACTGTCGCTACGGTGGGAAGATGCTTCAGGGAAAAACAGAATAAACTATGCCGCCATGGTGGTTTGTTGTCTGTGCTCTGCCGCTAGTGAGTGCTTTATAATTCGGCATTTAGTCAATACGGAAAAGAATGAGAAAGCGGTTCTCTGTCTGCAAAAAGGAGAATATGAGGAGGCTGGCCGCCTGTTGGAAGAGGCAGGTAAGACGGTTCCCGGTCTTATTAATGAGGGAATTATGTATATGAACCGTTTCAAGGGCACTTCACGGGAAGAATATCTGCAGCAGGCTGGAGAACTCTTGTCCGAAGCACAAAGGAGACAGCCTGAAGATGTACATATCGGTTATTTGCTGGCAGAACTGGACTTGCTGGGAGGAAAAGATAAACAGGCTCTTGCAGCTTTGCAGGAACTTGCTGAGTGCTATCCTCGGAATGTACTTTACAGATATAAATTATACAGACTGCTTTACAGCCAAGGGCAGCAGGTAGAAGCGAAAGAACATTTGAAAGAGGCAGTTTTACTGTCGCCACGCATACTTGGAATGGAAGATGTCCGGATGTTAGAAAAAACAGATTCCTGTTTTTATCATTCTCTTGTCGGAGAATTATTGTTGCATCATCCACAGGATACGGATATGCCTTCCGATTTCGCGAGATACGGTTTTATTACCTACTTCTTGGGAAGAACGGATGAGGCTGAATATTGGTTGTCTCAAGCAGTGGCAGAGGTACCCAATCTTTCTATTCCTTGGTGTCTGCTGGGGAAAATTAGAAGAGAGAGAGGGGAAAACGAAGAGGCTGAAAGATATTTTAGAAAGTATAAACTCTTGACATTCGGAGCTTTCTCCGGTTCAAAAGAACTGACTGACAAGGCTTTGAAGTTGACATTTTTTCAGGAAAAGGACTTGTTTCAAAGCTATGGTATGAAGTTTCATGAGTGGTATGGCTGCCCATTGATAACTCTCCAATGATATCTTAAACTTATTCCTTCGCATATACTTCTTCTCCTTTCACTAACTACCGCTTTGCACCCTTTCGGGTATATTATACGAAAGAAACTAACAAATTATATCCATTAGGGTGTAATCCTAGATATCTTTGTTATATTTGTACCCTAAAGGGTGTAATTATGAGTGATTCATTGTCATTGTTTGGAAAGGAAATGCGCAAGCGGTTCGGACTTATGCAAGTGGATTTGGCAGCTAAGGTGGGGGGAGGTCTTCGTTTTGTGCGCGAATTGGAGCAATCATAAGGATTTAAAAAGAACTTTTAAAAGGTTACTTCTTGAGTCCGTTTAAATCAGATGAGTATTATAAATTCACTCATATTTCAGAGGTAGATTTACTATCTGTTATTCTTTAAAAAAGAAAAGTAGACTAATGAAAGAAGAAAATAAAATTATACTTTATCAAGATGATAACGAAATAACTCGTATATCTGTACGTTTTGCCGATGAAGATTTATGGTTGACACAAAATCAATTGGCAGATATATATTGTACTACTCAGCAGAATATTAGTCAACATGTGGATAATATTTATAAAGATGGAGAACTTGTCCTGGAAGCAACTAACAAGAAATTCTTGTTAGTTCGTCAGGAAGGCAATCGTCAAGTAAAGCGCAATATCGACCATTACAATCTTGATATGATTATTGCCCTTGGTTATCGTATTCAGTCACAGGTGGCTACCCGTTTTCGTCGTTGGGCTACTCAACGGCTTCACGAATATATCCAAAAGGGCTTTGCAATGGATGATGAACGGTTGAAACAAGGCGGTAATCGTTATTTTCGTGAGTTGTTGCAACGTATTAGGGATATCCGTAGCAGTGAGCGCAACTTTTATCAACAAGTGACGGATATATATGCCACAGCAACAGACTATGACCCACGTGATGGAATGACCAAAATGTTCTTTGCTACAGTACAAAACAAGTTGCATTATGCCGTCCACGAGAATACGGCTGCCGAAATCATATATAATCGTGTGGATAATGAAAAACCATTTGTAGGAATGACGAATTTCAAAGGCAACTATGTCACTAAAGATGATGTTAGAATTGCTAAAAACTACTTGTCTGAAATCGAACTTCAACGCTTGAATCTACTTGTTTCGAGTTTCTTGGATTTTGCAGAATTTCAAGCATTGGAAATGAATCCTATGACAATGAAAGACTGGATAGAAGCACTGGATAATCAGATTATAGCTCATAAAAGGAAAGTTTTGATTGGGAAAGGTAATATTTCGCATAAACAAGCTATTGAGAAAGCAGAAAAAGAGTTTGAAACCTATCGTAAACGCGAGATGGAGTTATTTGAAAGTGATTTTGATAAAGAAATAAAAAAATTGAGACGTAAAGATTAGTATTATGTGAAATATTGAAAGCCATTTCAAAAGAATGCTAGTTTTATATTAGCATAATCATTAGAGTAATCTTTTATCCTAGACTGGATGATATGATGAGGTAAGTCTTGTTGTATGGAAGCATATACTCCTTCAACGTTTGTTTTGGCTGCGCTGAAAGATCTTTCCTTTTCTGTTTTAGTTATTTTAATTAAAACGTATGCAGTCTTTAAACATCTATTTCGTTTCTTTGTTAAAGAAGACTTAGTACGAACTAAAAGATTGTAGATATGAAAATTCGTTATTTATCTTTGATAGTGTTACTGGTAATGAGCGTATTTGCTCCTATGCAGGCACAAACCTATGACAATTTGTGGAAAGAACTGGAAGTATTGGAACGAAAGGATCTGCCCAAGTCGGTTATTTCCGAAGCAATGAAAATCTACGATAAAGCAAAAGCGGAACAGAATGTACCGCAAATGATGAAAGCCTATCTCACTGCCATGCAGTACCGTTCCCTTTTAACTCCCGATAGCTTGAAGGTAGATATGAATGGTTTGGAACAATGGGCTTCCCAAACCGGCAGTGTGGAGGACAAAGCGGTATTGTATTCCATTCTGGGTGAAATGACGATGACTGACAGTATAAAAAAAGGATTTGATTATCTGCAATTATCCTTGAAAGACAAAGATAAGTTATTGCTTGTCCCGGTTGAGAAATTGAAACCTATGGTGAAGGTGGGGGAAGCTAGTAAACGGTATTTTCGTGATAATCTGTACAACTTGTTGGCACGTCGTGCCATACAAATCATGCAGCAGTACAGGTGGCAGGCGGCTGCTAAAGCAAATCAGACAAACAGTCTGCCTGTGGATATGACGGATATGGATAAGTTTGTTACTTATCAGTTTGTTCCTGTCTCTGATTGTGACTTGACGGCAGCTGTCATGCAGACTTATCAGTCCTTGCTGAAAGCATATGATACGGAAACGGAGCGTGAGGGTTGGTTGCTGACCGGGATAGATGCATTGAATTATCTGTACCGCAATTTTTCTGGAAACTTCTCGAATGACGTATGCCAACAGGAACTCCGGAAGTGGATTCATACTTATCCGGCTGTGAAAACAGTTCCTGAAGCTTATCTGGCTTTGGCACAATTCCTACAGTATCAAAATAATCAGGTAGAGCGCTTGCGGATAGTTCGTGAAGGAATAGCCGGATACCCCCGTTACGAAGGTATCAACCAACTGAAGAATATAGAAAAGGAAATCCTGAATGCAAGCCTTTCATTGGAAATAGCTACGGCCTATCCGGGTGAACAGCAGTCGGTGAAAGTAAATTATAAAAACCTTACCGGCATCACCTTGCAGTTATTTAAGGTGAATTTACCTGTTACCTCTGCCGTATTGCAGAACAGAACCACCCGTTTTGAAAGTAAATATGCCCGTTTGCAACGCGAGGAGCATTTTTCTTTGAAACCTACTACAGATTATTTGAATGTCGATACCACCCTGACCATACAGGCTCCGCAAGCGGGAATTTATTTCTTAAAGGCAGTGCCTGATGGTAAGAAGGGCGTTTCGGACGGAACATTAATGAATGTCACCGCTTTAAAGACCATTTATCGTCCTCTGCCGGATGGTACGTTGGAACTGGTGGTGGTAGATGCAGTGAGCGGACAGCCTGTTTCTGAGGCGGAAGTAACCATTTATACGGAGAAGGGAGGAGGCTATTCTCCCCAACAGACCTACCAGGCAGATAAACAGGGTACTTTGAAACTGGATTTCTTGAATAGTAACAAATACTGGTATAATGCACATACGGCGGCTGATAATGCGATGCCCATCTTGAATCTTTGGAAAAACGATTATTACTATAAAGAGAGCAAGAGGAAAGAAGTTTTGCAATTATTTACCGACCGCTCCATTTACCGTCCCGGTCAAACCGTATATGTATCCGGCTTGGCTTATGAAATGGAAAAGGATTCTACGCGTGTACTGACGGATAAAAAATATACGGTATCCCTATATGATGCGAATAATAATGAAACAGGAAAAGTAGAAGTACGGACGAATGGTTTTGGCTCGTTCAGCGGACAGTTTGTTTTACCCTCTCCTTGCCTGACCGGTTATTTTAGCTTGCGTGCGGCCGATACTTCTGTCAGTTTTAAGGTAGAAGAATATAAACGTCCCACCTTTGATGTCACGTTTGAGCCCGTGAAAGTGGAGTATCAAGTGGGTGACTCTATAGAAGTGGTGGGTATGGCAAAAACTTTTGCCGGTGCGCCTGTGCAGAATGCCAGGGTACACTATAATATATCTCGTTCCTATGCCTGGTTCTGGCGGTTTATGGGCAGAGGTTCAGCCCGTTGGGAGGGAGAGGCAATGACCGATACGGACGGTAAATTCAGCGTTCCGTTGCATTTTGAAATAGACTCGGACAGGAGAGAATCTCCGTTGTGGTATTATACGTACAACATACAGGCGGATGTGACGGATGGTGCAGGTGAAACACAGCAAGCTAATTTGTCATTGCCTTTAGGAAGCACTTCAATGGTGCTGAATATGGATAATCTGCCCGATAATTTGGTGAAAGAAAAGAAGCTGGAAATAAAACTGACAGCCATGAATCTTTCGGGTGAGCCGGTAGATACTCCGGTTACTTATCAGGTAGTCGAAATGGAGGAGCAGAAAAACGGTCAGGAAAAAGAAGGCAGAAAGGTATTGACCGGTACGGTGCAAGCCAACAAGAGTTTTGTTCCTGAGGCTATTTATGCCCTGCCTTCCGGTAATTATCGTTTGAAGCTTTCGGCTAAGGATACGCAGGGCAGAGAGTGTACGGCATCTAAGAATTTCCTTCTGTTCTCATTGAACGACAAGCGTCCGCCCATCGTGATAACGGATTGGTTCTATCAGGATGGTCTGGAGTTTGATGCAGCATCTCCCGCGACTATATATATAGGTAGCAGCGAAAAGAATGTCTATCTGCTTTATGATGTATTTGCAGGAAATAAGCGCTTGGAAAGCAAACGTATACAGTTTTCGGACTCGGTGGCCTGTTTCCGCTTCCCTTATAAGAAAGAATATGGTGACGGCATTCTGGTCAGTCTGGCATTTGTGAAAGACGGCAGACTTTACAGTCATAATGCACAGATTATGAAACCGGCCCCTGAGAAGAAGTTGCAGCTGAAATGGACTACGTTCCGTGACAAACTCCGTCCGGGACAGCAAGAGGAATGGAAACTGACGGTACTTTATCCGGATGGGCGCCCGGCTGAGGCTGAAATGCTGGCTACCATGTATGACGCTTCTCTGGATAAGATCTATAGTGCACATAAGCTGGACTTTGGAGTGGACTTTCATTATGTAGTTCCATTGACTTATTGGAATACATCCTATATGCGTAATGCTTATTTGTATGTTGATTTCCCGTTGAAGAGGCTCCGTGCAGTTCCTTTGGAATATAGTGAATTGATCATTCCATCTACAGGAAGAATGGAGGCTGTGGTGGTAGGTTATGGAGGTAGCCCTCGTGCCGCTCTTACAGGATCTTTGAAGATAAGAGGCAGGAGTGCGGCAAATGCTGTGATGAAACAAGAGGCTGTTACTGATATGGTGCTCCAGGAAGAAATGGTAGAGACGTCTGCACAGGAAAATGCAGAAATGGACAGTTCTGAAGAACTGGCAGAAACAGGTGATATACAGATACGTGAAAACTTTGCGGAAACGGCATTCTTTTACCCACAGCTTCGCACCAATGAAAAAGGTGAAGTCAGTATTTCCTTTGTATTGCCCGAAAGCCTTACCCGATGGAAGTTTATGGGCTTGGCACATACCCGGAATGTGGATTATGGAAAGATAGAAGCTACCGCTACTGCCAGCAAGGAGTTTATGCTTCAGCCTAATATGCCCCGCTTTGTCCGCGTGGGAGATAAGGCGAATATTGCCGCTTCACTGATGAACCTGTCGGACAAGGGAGTGAAAGGGACTGTCCGCATGGAATTGTTCAATCCGGAAACAGAAAAGGTATTCTATTCACAAAAACAGAAGTTTGATGTGAAGGGAGGAGAAACCGGGCATGTGAACTTTACTTTTGAAGTGAGTGACAAATATGCGGTAATGGCATGCCGGATGGTAGCGGATGGAGATACCTTCAGTGATGGAGAACAGCGTTACATCCCCGTACTGACAGACAAACAGTGGGTGACGGAAACCGTTCCTCTGAACGTGAATGGGGAAGGTGTACATACTTTCTCTTTGGAAAACCTGTTTAACAAGCATAGCAAAACGGCTTCCGGACAGCGGTTGACCGTAGAATTTACTGCCCATCCGGCTTGGTATGCCGTGCAGGCTTTGCCTGTAGTGGCTAATCCTCAGAATGAAGATGCTCTTTCCTGGGCTACCGCTTATTATGCCAATTCATTGGCTGCATGTATAGTCAAAGAAAATCCCCGTATCAAGCAAATCTTTGATAGCTGGAAGGCTCAAAGTGGCACGAAGGAGACTTTTATGAGCAATCTGCAAAAGAATCAGGAACTGAAAAATATCCTGTTGGCTGAAACTCCTTGGCTGACAGAAGCTACCAATGAAGCCGAACAAAAACAGCGTATCGCCACTTTGTTTGACCTGAATACAATGAATAGCCAACTGGCTGTTTCTGTAGAGAAACTGGGAGAATTGCAAAATGCCGATGGCGCATGGAGTTGGTATAAAGGTATGCAAGGCAGCCGCTATGTAACCACTCAGGTAATGGAAATGCTGGTCCGGCTGAATGCATTGACTCATCAGGATGCTGACAGCCGGATGCAGCCTATGATTCAAAAAGGGTTCGAGTATTTAGGCAAGCAGGCAGCCGAAGAGTATAAGTCAATGAAAGAAGCTGAAAAGAAAGGAGCTGTCGGCCTCCGTCCGTCAGAGCAGGTTCTCAGGTATTTGTATATCTGCGCTTTGGATGGCAAGGCTCCGGTTGATAAAAAGGTGAACCAGTATTTCATAGACAAGTTGTCCGGTGAGGGAAAAGAACTGACGATTTATGGAAAGGCGTTGGGAGCTATCATCTTGCAGCAAGCCGGTAAGGTGGCAGAAGCCAAGCTGTTTATGCAGTCATTGATGGAGTATTCTGTTGTGACGGATGAAATGGGGCGTTACTTTGATACTTCTAAAGCCCGATATTCATGGTTCAGTTATAAAATTCCGACTGAAGTGGCTGCTATGGAAGCTATACAGCGTATAACAAAAGATACGAAAGCTATCGATGAAATGAAACGCTGGCTGTTGAAGCAGAAACAGACACAGACTTGGGAAACGCCGATTGCAACGGCTGATGCAGTGTATGCATTGATGGCTACAGGGGCTTCGGATTTATTGGCAAATACAGGAGGAGTAGAGATTACTTTAGGTAAAGAAGTGATCCGGACTCCGGCAGATGATGCCATTGGTTATATAAAGAAGACGGTGTCCGCTGATGTGATGAATATAAAGAAAGTAAGGGTGGATAAAGAAGGAACCGGAATGGGCTGGGGAGCTGTTTATGCCCAGTATCTGGAAAGTATGGATCAAATTAGCGGGCAGGAAAATGGGTTGTCTGTCAGCCGCCAATTATATAAAGGGGATGAGGCTTTGAATGAATCTGCTCCGTTAAAGGTTGGCGATAAGATTACCGTTCGCCTGACTGTAAAGGCTGACCGTGATATGGATTTTGTTCAGATCAAAGATGACCGTGCAGCTTGTATGGAACCGTTACAGGCAGTTTCGGGATTCCGTTGGAGCAACGGGCTGGGATATTATCAGGCTACCAAAGATGCTTCGACTCAGTTCTTTATCGATCAGATGAGAAAGGGAACTTATGTCATAGAGTATCAGGTGTATGTGAACCGGACAGGAGAATATCAGGCTGGAATTGCGACTGTTCAGTCTGCTTATGCTCCGGAATTCGGAGGGCATACGGGAGGATATCGGGTGATGGTGGAATAAAGAAACAGTAATAACTATAATTGAATATGTCAAAAGTAATTTTTGTTATCACTTTACTGTAGGGCACGGTTTGCCCGCCCGAAAACGCTTCACCTTATGTATTCGGGCAGGTAAACCGTGCCCCTACAGTTGACGATTAGACAGCTCTTTGGGGATTTTTAACACACCTTTATTTACCAGACAGCTTTTAATTCGAAATGAACACTAGGCCCATTTTCTATTTGATATTCTCCGGAAAAGTTGTATTCGCCTACATAGTAAGAATGTATGTAAATCATCAAGCCTTCCTCCGGATAATATAATTCTAGTTCTCCTGATCTGCTGATTCTCCATTTGAATGTAAGGCTATAGTGATCCCCATCAACAAATCTTTGCCGTTCTATGCCATATCCATCTTCTGCGAAGGTGAAGGTACTAAGTATATCATCATCAAACATGTATCCTTTCCATTCACAATCAGTCAGATTATAGATTATTTCATCCTTATCTTGACATCCGGTGAAACTTATCATTGCAATCATTGCAACAGCAATGAACAAGTATTGTTTTACTATTTTCATAATTTATCTGATTTTTAATGAGGGACAAAGATAAATGTTATTCATAAGATAAAATAAATTATAGGCTGAAAAAATGGGTAAAGGATGTTTTTTATCTATCTTTGCTATCTAAAAAGCATAAAATAATTGTATGAAACATATTTTACTGATAGTAAGTCTACTACTGGTTGTGACCTTAGGGGTACAAGCACAACCCAAAGCATTATTCGATAAAACAACGCACGAATTTGGGACTATTTTATGGAAAAATCCTGTAACGGCTACCTTTAAAATAACGAATAAAGGAGATAAGCCTTTAGTGATTTCCAATGTGACCACTTCTTGTGGATGCACGGTTGCCGATTGGACTAAAGAACCGATTGCGCCGGGAAAGACCGGTATTGTATGTTCTACTTTTGATGCCAAGGCTATCGGACGTTTTCAAAAGAGTGTGGGCATTTATTGCAATGCTTCCACTAAGCCCATCTATTTGGCCATTCGTGGGGAAGTGACTGCCGATCCTAAAAACTATACTTTCACCCATCCTTATCAAATTGGCGCTATCCGCCTGAATAAGGAAGAAATAGAGTTTGAAGATGCCAATAAGGGAGATAAACCAACTATGGAGCTGTTGGTTGCCAATACATCGGATAAGCTATATACACCTGTATTGATGCATCTGCCTCCTTACCTCAGTGCTGTTGCTACTCCGGAGAAATTGGGCAGGGGACGTACAGGTAAAATCAAGGTTACTCTTGATACGGAGAAGTTGCCTAAACTGGGCTTGACAACGGCTTCCGTTTATTTGTCTCGTTTTCCGGGAGACAAGGTAGGAGAAGAAAATGAAATTCCGGTTTCTGCCGTATTGTTGCCGGATTTCTCACATATCAGCCAGCAGGAACGCCTGAATCCTCCTGCTATCCATCTTTCTGCCAAAGAATTGCAGATGGGGGCATTAGCGAGTGATGAAAAGAAGTCGCATACGATTATTGTAAAGAATGTAGGAAAATCTAATCTGGAGATTCGTGACTTGCAAGTCTTTAATTCTGCTTTAGGCGTACAGTTGAAGAAACGTGTCCTGAAACCGGGAGCATCGACCAAATTAAAGATTACCGCCTTTGGTCAGAATCTGAAGAAAGTAAAAGGTACTCCGCGTGTCTTGATGATAACCAATGATCCTAACAATCCGAAGATAATTATTAAAGTAAAAGTAACCTCAAAAAAATAGCTATGGAACATCCTGAAAATAATGAAGAATATAAGGGATTGACTGTAAATAAGGGAATTGAACAGCCATCTATTGTGAATCCTTATCTGAAACTGCGCAAGAAACCCCGCCGTCGCGAGTTTTCCGTAGGTGAATATGTGGAAGGCATTGTAAAAGGTGACGTGACTGTGTTAAGCCAGGCAGTCACTTTGGTGGAAAGTGTAAAACCGGAGCATCAGGCTATTGCTCAGGAAGTGATTGAGAAGTGTTTGCCCTATTCGGGAAAGTCCATGCGCATCGGTATCAGCGGTGTGCCCGGTGCCGGAAAAAGTACATCTATTGATGTATTTGGATTGCATGTGCTTGAAAAAGGTGGCAAACTGGCTGTCTTGGCCATTGATCCCAGCAGTGAACGTTCTAAAGGTAGTATTCTGGGGGATAAAACCCGCATGGAGAAATTGTCTGTTCATCCGGAATCTTTTATACGCCCCAGCCCGTCGGCAGGTTCATTGGGTGGAGTGGCCCGTAAAACCCGCGAAACGATTATTCTTTGTGAAGCGGCAGGCTTTGATAAAATTTTTGTAGAAACAGTAGGAGTAGGGCAGAGTGAAACGGCTGTACATTCCATGGTGGATTTCTTTTTACTGATTCAACTTGCCGGTACAGGCGATGAATTGCAGGGAATTAAGAGAGGAATTATGGAAATGGCCGATGGTATTGTAATCAATAAAGCTGACGGCAGTAATATTGAGAAAGCTAAATTGGCTGCCAGTCATTTCCGTAATGCATTACATTTGTTTCCTGCTCCCGATTCGGGATGGACTCCCCAAGTGATGACTTATTCCGGATTCTATGGTATCGGAATCAAAGAAATTTGGGATATGATTTATGACTATTTCGCTTTTGTGAAAGCGAACGGATACTTTGAATACCGCAGGAATGAACAGGCCAAGTATTGGATGTATGAAACGATCAACGAACATTTGCGTGACAGCTTCTATAATAATGAGATCATAAATTCAATGCTATCTGAAAAGGAAGATGAAGTGTTGAATGGAAAGCTGACTTCGTTTATTGCTGCAAAAAAGTTATTGGATGCGTATTTTGATACGATGAAATAAAGAAGTGTCATTTTCTGTAGGGGTGGATTCAATCCGTTCGAAAACAATTGGTTTATGTATTCGGGCGGATTCAATCCGCCCCTACAGTGTTTATATATGCGCTTAGATAGAAAGTTCGTGAAGCACATTCACCAGTTCTCTGTCAATGGGCTTGTCGTTCTTTATGGCTTTAGCGAAAGGTACATAGACAATTTTGTCATCATCAATGCCGATCATTACATTACGCTGACCTTCCAGTAGAGCCTGGATGCTGGCCACACCCATACGGCTGGCAATGATACGGTCGTGGGCAGTGGGGCGTCCACCACGTTGCAAGTGTCCCAATATCGTTACACGTACATCATATTGTGGATATTCGTTCTTTACACGTTCTGCATAGTGCATGGCCCCTCCGGTCAGTTCACTTTCGGCTACCAACACGATACTGCTGCTTTTTGACTTGCGGAACCCGTGTTCTATGAACTCTTCCAGTTGGTCAACTTCTGTACTGAATTCCGGAATAATAGCCGCTTCTGCTCCTGCGGCAATAGCGCCGTTCAATGCCAGGAAGCCTGCATCACGTCCCATAACTTCAACGAAGAACAGACGTTCATGGGAGGTGGCTGTATCACGGATTTTATCTACCGCGTCCAGAATTGTATTCAAAGCTGTATCATATCCGATGGTTGTGTCTGTTCCATACAAATCATTGTCAATGGTTCCGGGCAGACCGATACAAGGCACATCAAATTCCTGAGCAAAGATACGTGCACCGGTCAGCGAACCGTCACCGCCAATAATGACCAAAGCATCAATCTCGTGCTTTTTCATATTTTCGTAAGCTTGTGCCCGTCCTTCGGGAGTCGTGAATTCTTTGCAACGGGCGGTCTTCAGAAGTGTACCTCCCATTTGTATGATGTTGCTGACATTCTGGCTTTTAAATTCCTGAATTTCATCTGTTACCAAACCTTTGTATCCTCTATAAACGCCGTAAACTTTCAGACCGTTATAGATGGCAGAACGTGTCACTGCCCGAATGGCTGCGTTCATCCCCGGAGCATCTCCTCCGGATGTTAAAATACCAATGCTTTTAATCGTTCCCATAAATACCCATTTTAATATTTTTATGTCGCAAAGTTAACAAATTATCAGTTGGACTACGATAATTTTCTGTTTTTTATTGGTCTATTTTTCGTTTAAGATTGCTTTTTTACATTCTTCCATCAACCATTTGGGAGTAGAGGTTGCTCCGCAAATGCCGATAGAACGGACGTTCTTGAGCAAGTTACGGTCTATTTCCTCCGGTTGGTCAATGAGGTAGGAGTTTGGATTTACTTTTTTACATTCCTGAAACAAAATCTTGCCATTTGAACTTTTCCGTCCACAGACAAAGAATATCAAGTCGTGCGCAGCTGCAAATTTGCGGATATTCGGCATACGGTTGGCTACTTGCCGGCAAATGGTGTCGTAGTATTCAAAGGTGGCTTCGGATGAAATATGTTCTTTGATGTATTCTATAATCTGCCAGAATTCATCCAGTGATTTAGTCGTTTGAGAATACAGACGAATATTTTTGGTAAAATCCAACTGGACTGCTTCGTCAGGCGTTTCTATAACAATGGCTTTTCCGTGGGTTTGTCCTACCAGGCCGAGAACCTCGGCATGACCATTCTTGCCATAGATCACGATTTGCGTGTCCTGACTTGCCGGAACATTGTCATATTCTTGCTTGATGCGTTTTTGAAGACGTAGTACTACCGGACAGGTAGCATCAATGATTTCAATATTGTTGGTACGGGCAGTGGCGTAGGTTTCGGGTGGTTCACCATGTGCACGCAACAATACTTTGGCATTGTGCAACCGGGCAAATTCTTCATGGTTGATTGTGATGAGCCCCATTTTTTTCAGTCGTTCGCATTCTTGTCCATTGTGCACAATGTCTCCAAGGCAGTAAAGGGTGTTCCCTTTAGCCAGTTCTTCTTCGGCTTTGCGGATGGCTGTAGTGACTCCGAAGCAGAAACCTGATCCCTCGTCTATCTCTATATTAACCATTGATTGCTGTTTGAAATTTTTCGGCCAGCCATTCTTTCTGTTCGGCAATGGTCAGGTAGCTGTTGTCTAACAAGATGGCATCATCTGCTTGGCGCAGCGGACCTACTTTGCGGGTCTGGTCTATGCGGTCGCGTTCTTCCACGTTTGCCAGAATCTCTTCATAAGAGGCTTCCTGACCTTTTCCTTTCAATTCATCATAACGGCGTTGTGCGCGTATGGCAGCTGAGGCTGTTACAAATATTTTCAATTCGGCGTCGGGGAAAACCACTGTTCCTATATCTCTGCCATCCATTACGATTCCTTTGGCTTTTCCCATTTCCTGTTGTTGCTTTACCAAAGATTCACGTACAAACCCCAGGGCGGCAACAGGACTTACATGAGAAGAAACTTCCATAGTGCGGATGGCTTCTTCCACATTCTCGCCGTTCAGAAAAGTCATGGGACGCTGCGTTTCCGGATTTAAACGGAATGAAATATGTATGTCAGGCATTGCAGCTTTCAAAGCTTCTGAATGGATACCTTGTTCGGTAAAGAAACCGTTTCGTAGGCTATATAGTGTAACAGCACGATACATGGCTCCGCTATCAATATAAATGTATCCTATTTCACGTGCCAGATCTTTGGCCATGGTGCTTTTCCCGCAGGATGAATAACCGTCAATGGCAATAGTAATTTTCTTCATATATATAATTAATGTATAGTTGACTACTAAATAACGGTTCAAAGATAGGTAAAAGTTAGGTGTCTGTCTATGAAATAGAGTGAAAATAAAATGAATTAGCATATTTTTCATGTGGAAATACTTTTTATTTAAAAGATTTGTGTTACATTTGCCCTCAGTGAGAAACACTTAATTTTTAAAACACAATTTATGGAAATTAAAAAATCGCCCAAAGCAGATCTTGAAGGTAAAAAGAGTACCTGGCTGCTGATCGGTTATGTGTTTATCCTTGCTCTAATGTTTGTTGCTTTCGAATGGACTGATCGCGATAAACAAGTGACAACGGATACAGGTATAACTGATGTTGTATTTGAAGAAGAAATTATCCCTATCACGGAACAGGAACAGAAACAAGCTCCTCCTCCTCCCGAAGCTCCTAAAGTAGAAGAAGTTCTTCAAATCGTTGAAAACGATGCTAAAGTAGAAGAAACTACTATTCAGGCTTCTGAAGAAACCGGTCAGGCTGTGGAAGTTAAATACGTTCCGGTACAGGTTGAAGAAGAAGAACCAGAAGAACAACAAATTTTCCAGGTAGTAGAAGAAATGCCTGAATTCCCCGGTGGTATGGGCGAATGTTTGAAGTTCCTGGGTAAGAATATTAAATACCCCACTATTTCTCAGGAAAACGGTGTGCAAGGTAAGGTAATCGTTCAGTTCGTTGTTAATAAGGACGGTTCTATCGTTGACCCGGTGGTTGTACGTAGCGTAGACCCCTACTTGGATAAGGAAGCTCTCCGCGTAATCAAGACCATGCCGAAATGGAAACCTGGAAAGCAACGTGGTAAAGCTGTACGCGTAAAATATACAGTGCCTGTAACTTTCAAATTACAGTAATAAAATACTTTAATATCTTAATTGAGAGGCTGCCCCCAAAGCAGCCTCTTTTTCTAGTAATCCCTTAATCAAGATTATCTTATGGCTTTTTCTGCAAATCAATTATTAGATAAGGTAAACACCTATCTTGCTACGATGCCCTATATGCGTGAACCGAAAGGACTGTATGCTCCTATAGAATATGTTCTTTCATTAGGTGGAAAACGCATCCGGCCTGTTTTAATGCTGCTTTCCTATCAACTGTATAAGGAAAATGTAGATGATATTTTGTCGCAGGCAGCAGGTATAGAAACTTATCATAATTATACGTTGTTGCATGATGACTTGATGGACCGTGCGGATATGCGCAGAAACAAGCCTACTGTACATAAGGTTTGGGATGAAAACACAGCTATTCTTTCAGGAGATGCCATGCTGGTTCTGGCTTACCGTTTGATGAATAACTGTCCAGACAGCTATTTGAAAGAGGTTATGGATATATTCAGCCGGACTGCTTTGGAAATCTGCGAAGGACAGCAGTGGGATATGGAGTTTGAAACCCGCAATGATGTAACCGTATCCGAATATATTGAGATGATACGTCTGAAAACATCGGTGCTTTTGTCTGCCGCACTGAAAATCGGTGCTGTACTGGGAGATGCTTCGGAAAATGATGCGCAGAAATTATATGATTTCGGTATTAAGATGGGGCTGGCATTTCAATTGCAAGATGATTTTCTGGATGTATATGGTGATCCGAAAGTATTTGGAAAGAATATAGGGGGAGATATTTTATGCAATAAAAAGACATTTATGCTGATTAACGCCCTGACTTTGGCTGACGGACAACAACGGGAGGAATTGGAAAAATGGATATCGTGTACCGATTTCCGTCCGGAAGAAAAAATTGAGGCTGTAACGGAACTTTATAATAAGATAGGAATCGGCAGAATTTGTGAAGAGAAAATCAATGCTTATTATTCCGAAGGACTTTCATTACTGGAAAGTGTAGCTATACCTTCCGAAAGAAAAGAAGAATTGAAATCTTTTGTTTGTCATTTGATGAATCGAAAAGTGTAATATGATTGACACACATTCACATCTGTTTGTTGAGGAATTTACGGAAGATTTGCCGGCGGTGGTAGACCGTGCCCGTGCTGCGGGTGTCTCTAAGGTCCTTATGCCGAATATTGATGACACCACCGTAGAGGATATGTTGGAAGTTTGTGCCGTTTATAAAGGATATTGTTTCCCTATGATCGGATTTCATCCCACTTCTGTTGACGCTGATTCGGCACCCCGCATTCGGAACATGAAAAAAAGGCTGTCCGGTGAACATCCTTATATAGCTATAGGTGAGGTGGGCATGGATTTATATTGGGATAAAACGTACCTGAAAGAGCAACAGAAAGCTCTTGACGAACAGATTCAATGGGCTTTGGAATACCGTTTGCCTTTGGTCTTGCATTGCCGTGAAGCTTTTCCTGAGTTATTCGAAGTGTTGGCGCCCTATAAAAATACTGAACTGAATGGAATCTTCCATAGTTTCACGGGTACTTCGGAAGAGGCGGAGCAGGTCTTGGAATATTCCCGTTTCGTTTTTGGAATAAACGGAGTCGTCACTTTTAAGAAAAGTACTCTGCCCGAAATATTGACACGTATTCCTTTGGACAGAATCGTCCTTGAAACAGACTCTCCTTATCTGGCGCCGGTACCATTCAGAGGGAAGCGGAATGAATCTTCCTATATAAAGAATGTAGCCATGAAGCTTGCCGAAATTTATGGAATGGATTTTGAAAAAGTCGACAGGATAACTACCGATAATGCTTTAAAAGTGTTCAAAATGGCGGAATAAGTTTTTAAAGTTTATTAATTTTGAGGAGTAATTCCAATATTGGCAGGGTTAATTCTACGTAAGACGAAAAAAAAGAATACATTTGTAGCTGAAATCGCTTGCTATTCCCAATTTTCTTTGTAATTTGCAGCCGATTTTAAAAGAAGATACTATTGTGTCGCCCAAAAAGGAGAGATGCTCGAGTGGTTGAAGAGGCACGCCTGGAAAGCGTGTAAACGCCAAAAGTGTTTCGCGGGTTCGAATCCCGCTCTCTCCGCGTTGCTATGGAAAGCACAACGGACTGGAAGACAATTAAAACAAATAAATAACAATTAATTAATTAATCTTAAAAAATTAGACACACAATGAAAAAGTTATTTGCAATTCTTGCAGTGATGGGAGTCCTTACTTTAGGATCAGTTCAGCCTATTATGGCTCAAGACGAAGCTCCGGCTCAAACAGAACAGACTACTGAAGCAGCAGTGGTTGAAGAAGGTGGTGGTCTTCACAAAGAAATAAAGACTAAGTTTATTGAAGGTTCTGCAGACTTTATGTCTTTGGTTGCTATTGCATTGGTTTTAGGTTTGGCTTTCTGTATTGAACGTATCATTTATTTGAGCTTGGCTGAAGTGAACACAAAGAAGTTGATGGCTAACATCGAAGCTGCTTTGGAAAAAGGTGATGTAGAAGCTGCTAAGACAGTATGTCGTAACACTCGTGGTCCTGTTGCTTCTATCTGCTATCAGGGTCTGATGAGAATTGACGAAGGCGTTGATGTAGTTGAACGCTCAGTTGTTTCTTACGGTGGTGTTCAGGCAGGTTACCTTGAAAAAGGATGTTCTTGGATTACATTGTTCATCGCAATGGCTCCGTCTTTGGGATTCTTGGGTACTGTAATCGGTATGGTTATGGCGTTCGATAAAATCCAGCAGGCTGGTGATATTTCTCCGACAGTTGTAGCAGGTGGTATGAAAGTGGCTTTGATCACTACTATCTTCGGTTTGGTTGTAGCATTGATCCTTCAGGTATTCTATAACTACATCCTTTCTAAGATTGAAGCTATCACAAGCCAGATGGAAGATTCTTCTATCACTTTGCTTGACATGATCATGAAGTACAACTTGAAATACAAAAAATAATTAGAACAATGGCTAAGTTATCATATAGAATGTCCTACTATGCATTATATGTCTGCGTCGCGCTTATTTTGGTGGTGCTCGGCATGTTCTACTTCGTGGGATATAATAATCCGGTCGGCGAATATAATGAACCGGCTCATACAGAGACATTGATTTACTTGATGTATGGTATGTTCGCTATCTGTGTGGCTGTAACTGTTATTGGAGCAATTGCACAGTTCGGAGCTGCATTGAAAGAAAATCCAATGAGTGCTATCAAGTCTCTATTAGGTATCGTACTATTGGTTATTGTATTGGTCGTTTCTTATGCTGCAGGCTCTGATTCTACTGTCATGACCGGTACAGGTGCTTATACAGATGCATTCTGGTTGAAAATGACTGATATGTTACTTTACTCTATCTATTTCTTGTTTGGAGTTGCTGCTATCGGTACTTTGATTAACCTGTCTGGCATCTTTAAGAAATAATATTATCGACATTGATATATAACAATTAAAAAAACGAAGTAAGTAAAATGGCAAGAAAGAAAAGAGGCGTACCTGGGATTAACTCCAGTTCAACTGCCGATATTGCCTTTATGTTGCTTATTTTCTTCCTGATTACAACATCAATGGATACTGACCGTGGTTTGGCAAGACGTCTTCCGCCTCCGCCCGAAAGCAAGGATCAGAAAGATGATGATATTATTGTAAAGGAACGTAATGTACTCCAGGTTCGTTTGAACAAAGATGACCAACTGATGTGTGGTCAGGACTACATTGACATTAAGCAATTAAGAGAAAAGGCAAAAGAATTTATAGTCAATCCGTATGATGACGAAAAATTGCCTGAAAAGCATAGAAAGAATATTCCTTTGCTAGGTGATTGTATGATTACGGAAAAGCATGTAATCTCTGTTCAGAATGACGTTGGTACCAGCTATAAAGCATATATTGACGTTCAGAATGAATTGGTTGCCGCTTATAATGAATTACGTGATGAGTTGGGTAAAGCTAAATTTGGCAAGACCTATGCTCAATGTAACGAAGATGAGCAAAAAGCAATTCGTGAATATTATCCGCAGAAGATTTCTGAAGCTGAACCTAAAAAATATGGAGGTAAGTAATGGGAAAATTTAATAAAACAGGTAAACGTGGAATGCCTGAGTTGAATACATCTTCATTGCCTGACCTTATCTTTACCATGTTGTTCTTCTTTATGATTGTAACAACTATGCGTGAGGTTACATTGAAGGTTCAATTTCAGGTTCCTCAAGGAACAGAGTTGGAAAAATTGGAAAAGAAGTCTTTGGTTTCCTTTATTTATGTGGGTAAACCGTTGCCTGAGTTCCAAAAGAAAATGGGTGCTGAAAGCCGTATTCAGTTGAACGATAAGTTTGCTGAAGTATCTGAAGTTCAGGACTACATCACTCAAGAGCGTTTGAATATGAAAGAAGAAGACCAGCCGTTTATGACCGTTTCTTTGAAAGTTGACAAAGACACAAAGATGGGTATCGTAACTGATGTAAAGCAGGCTCTTCGCCAAGCTTACGCTTTGAAAATTAACTACTCAGCTACTCAACGCCAGTAATAGTTAATATAATGCATAATAAAAAAGGAAGTTGTTTATGACAGCTTCCTTTTTTTGTATTTATATGTTTTCTTTTAAATAAAATCCTGATGCCTGTAGCGAGATCATTTTTGCTTTTCTTGTAGGGGGCGGGGTTTGCCCGCCCGAAAACAATTTACTTTGTGCATTCGGGGTAGAAAAATGGGAAATTCGAAAAGGATTCATATTGTGTATTCGGGCAGGCAACCCCTGCCCCTACACGTGACGATTTTGATATATATCACTGGAATGACAATAGTAAAGCAGGAGGTAGTTAGATTTCCTGCCCGTAAACCTCTTTATAGAGCGTCTTTTTGACTCTTTCAAAATTACTTTCCATATCTATGTCACCAAAGGTCATTAGGAACATGGGCAATCCATTGTCCCCTTTACGGTAGGGAGGTTGCATATAAGGCTTCTCCTGCAAAACAAATTCCAACCGTTTATAGAAGTTGATGCGGCGTGTGCTCATTTCATCGTTGGGCTCTTCTACTTCCAATACTATCGGTCCTTGCAATTGTTCCTTTATAGCTTCCAGCACACGTTTTCCGTAACCGCCATTTCTAAGGGTAGGATCTATGGCAAAGTGTTCGATATAGTAGAAATCTCCCATTGCCCAATAACTGATCATACCTATAGGCTTGCTATCTTCCAGAATAATGTTATTGCAGAACAGAGGGTTATTATCTGAATATTCTCTCTGCTGTGCTGTGTCACGGCGTTCTTCCTGGGGAAATGCCGTATGCATTAACTTTTCCACAAAGGCATAATTTACCTTATCCTGTGTTTTTACCTGTTTAATCTCGATCATTTTTAGTTTTTGTTTAGTTAAGTATAAAACTTATTTCTCCGTATAAAAGTTTATCAGTCTTTCCAATGCACGTTGGCACACCGGACAGAATGCAGGAGCCTCGTTTATCTTCATTCTACATTCGGTGGTAGGACGGTAAATACCTTTTTGGGTATAACCTGCTCCTTCATAAACGCCTACTTTGGTATATAAATCGGCCTCCTTTGTCGCTACCGGAGTAGGGATGGAAATATCTTTCGGAAGCATATCTTTCCATTTGCTGTCGAAGTCCACCAATGTGCTGATATTCTGTTCCCAAGGCTCCACCTCGTATGGATATTGTGGACTGGGAGCCTCCGTATATGCGTATTCATCTGCCAATCCCCCAAAACTATGACCGAATTCATGGACTACAACTGGGCGGAAATCAGGATGGTGGGCGGTAGTCAGTGTATATGAGTTATAGATACCACCTCCTCCGTAGGTGTCCGTATTGGCCAGAATGATGATATGTTCGTAAGGGATTCCTGCCAACCAGTTATGGATGCTCTTTACCCGGCTGGTTGTGAGATAACGGTCAGAATAGAACGTATTAAAATGTGAACCTACGGCTGTTGATTTCCATTCGCCTTGTCCCGGAATACTTACTCCACTATCTTCCGAGGGGCTTGCTACGGCAACAATATTAAATTTATCTTTCAACTTCTTGAAAGGCTCATGGCTGAACAAGGCATCACATGCCACCTGGGCATCTTTATAGAATACATCCATTTCGCTTTCAGTATATCCTTCTGCCATAATAGCCACATCTATACAATCAGCTGTATTTCCATTTTGCAGAAGATAACGGTGAGGAGTGATACGGCTTGTTCCCCGCTTATGGATCAAGATATCATTCGGGTTTACCTCATGAGTAAGCGAGGCATTTATTTTGTGATAAACATCTTTGAGGGAAACAGTTACCACTGCCTCTTTCTTGGGATAAGGCAGCAGAAAAGAATTTTCGAACCCTTTCTTTACATGACTTGCTTCTTCCTCGCTTACCCATTCTTGGAAAAGACTTGAGAAAGAGGTGCGATAAATGACTTCTCCTGTCGCTTTATCCTTCATGGTGATTTCACCATTGCCTGCCAAGGGAAGTTCTGCTAAATGATGTTTGCGTCCCGCCCATTGTGGGAGGTTTGACAATTCGTCCAGATAGACTTCCTGTTTGTTGGAGTCTCCGGTAAAAATATAATCTATCCGAAGTGTTTTGTCCTCGAAATAATCATTGAAATTTTGTGCGTTTACAGCTATACTTAGTAAACTGCATAGGGTAAAAATAAGTGTCTTTTTCATTGTTTTTTCATTTTCCACAAAGATAGGATATTCTATTAAATTATTGGTATTTATACAATAAAAGTTATGAATCGCATGAATATTGTCGAGAAATGTCATATCTTTGCAGGAAATTAAACTAAAAAGAATGGGACATCATCAATTAGACAGTTTGGATGAGCAGATTTTGAGGTTGATAGCCAGCAATGCTCGTATTCCGTTTTTGGAAGTAGCCCGTGCTTGCAATGTATCCGGCGCAGCCATTCATCAGCGTATTCAGAAACTGACCAATCTGGGGATTCTTAAGGGATCTGAATATGTTATTGATCCAGAGAAAATCGGATATGAAACGTGCGCATATATAGGTCTTTATCTGAAAGATCCGGAACAGTTTGACTCAGTGACAGAAGCTTTGAAAAGTATTCCTGAAGTAGTGGAATGTCATTTCACTACGGGGCAATATGATATGTTTATCAAGATTTATGCTAAGAATAATCATCATTTGCTTGGCATAATCCATGATAAACTGCAACCGCTGGGGTTAGCTCGTTCAGAAACTATTATATCTTTCAACGAGGCTATCAAAAGACAAATGCCTATCCTTGATTTAGCCGATGAAGATTAATTTTTACTTTATCCGGCTATAATTGATAAAGCTATACGGGTAGAGATGTTTTTCATCGGTCTGATGATCCTCTCTGCCTGTTTCTTTCCACTCCTCTTCCTTTATTTCGGGAAAAAAGGTATCTGTTTCTTTAGATGCATCATCAATAAAAGTTATATATAGCTGGTTGGCCCGCGTCATTGCTTCCCGGTATACACTGGCGCCGCCAATGATAAATACTTCTTCACCCTCACTGCAATGGGCTAATGCTGCATTCAGCGACGGAAAACATTCGGCTCCGGGAAATGTAACTCCTTCCCGGCGGCTTAATACAATATTTCTGCGATTGGGTAGTGCGCCTTTAGGAAGAGATTCAAATGTTTTGCGTCCCATGATGATAGTGTTTCCCGTGGTCAAAGCTTTGAAACGCTTCAAATCATCAGGAAGCCAATACAACAACTTGTTTTCGAAACCAATACCCCGATTGCGGGCTATGGCTACTATAATTGAAATATTCATAGTGGTAAGTGATTAGTGGTTAGTGTTTAGTGGTTAGTGGTTAGTGATTAGTGGTGAATAACCTTGCGCAGCCTATTCACCACTAATCACTAACCACTAACCACTAAACAGAGACTTTTCCTGCAATATGTGGCCACGGATCATAATTGACCAGTTCAAAATCCTCATATTTAAAACTGAATATATCCTTCACATCCGGATTGATTTTCATTTGCGGCAATGGACGAGGTTCGCGGGTCAATTGGAGTTTCACTTGTTCCAGATGGTTCGTATAAATATGAGTATCCCCTAGTGTATGAACGAAATCGCCGGCTTTTAATCCGGTAACTTGCGCCACCATCTGAAGTAATAATGCATACGAAGCAATATTAAATGGAACGCCCAGAAAAGTATCTGCGCTGCGTTGGTAAAGTTGCAGACTTAAACGCCCATTGGCCACATAGAATTGAAAAAATGCATGACAGGGTGGGAGATTCATATTAGTTAAATCAGCTACATTCCATGCGCTGACAATGATGCGGCGCGAATCCGGATTATGCTTGATTGTTTCTACTGCTTCGGAAATCTGGTCAATGAAGCCTCCGTTATAGTCGGGCCATGAACGCCATTGGTAACCATAGATATGTCCTAAGTCACCCTTTTCGTCAGCCCATTCATTCCAAATGCGTACTCCGTTGTCTTGCAGGTATTTCACATTAGTATCCCCTTGCAGGAACCACAGAAGCTCGTGAATGATCGATTTTAAATGCAGTTTTTTGGTGGTAATCAAAGGGAATCCCTCTTCCAGGTTGAAGCGCATTTGGTGACCAAATACACTGATAGTTCCTGTACCGGTGCGGTCTTCCTTGTGAACACCTTCGGCCAGGATACGGTTTAACAGGTCTAAATATTGTTTCATGCTCGGAAATTCATTTTATAGATTGCAAAAGTACGCAATTTTATTGCTTTTCCGAGTATGAATATTACTTTTTTAAGGCTTTACCATTTGAGACTGCATACACGTTGCAGTCCGATAATGATAAGAACCACCGTGGCAATTACCAGCGATTGGAAATTAGTGTCACTTATCAGGTAATAAGCCTGCGAAGCGAAGATTTCGCTGATTGTCCGGAACAGGATTTCAAAACCATTGAAGAAATAGAACATTGCACAGCAGATAATGGTACAAATCACACTGAGCATATCCGATAGCCACTTGGCCTGTTTAGGAAGTTGGCGGATTACCCGGCGTGAAAATCCGTTATCCTCTATTTCATGTTTGTTGGCAAGCATGAAATTCTTGATTAATTTATCATCATTTTCCATCATAACCGTTCTGTTTTAAGAAAGTTGTCAATTTTTCTTTTCCACGTGATAAGTGGGATTTGATAGTGCCCGCAGGCATTCCTGTTACCACTGCAATTTTCTCTATCGGAAGATCTTCCATATAAAACAAGGTGATGCAAGTACGCTCCGCCTCTTTTAACCGGCTTAGTCCCCGATATATGTCCATGTGTTCGCCCACCTGTCTTTGTTCGGTCTGGTAGGCAGCGTCTATTTCCCAGGTTTCCAGGCCGGACGTTTCTTTCTTGCTGCGAATATAGTCATAAAATACATTATAAGCAATACGGTAAAGCCATGTGGAAAAGCTGGATAAGTTTTTAAATGAAGCCAAGTTGGTGTATGCCTTTATGAAAGTTTCCTGAGCAAGATCATCGCTGAGTTCCGTATCGCCCAATGTCTGATGCTGGAAAAAACGCCTGATGGGCGATTGATACTTTTTGACCAAAGTATCAAACGCCCGGGTGTTTTTAAAGACCACCACTTGTGCTACCAACGCTATGTCGTTGATTTGGCTCATTCTTATTCGTCGTTGTGTGGGGTGTCTGTATGGGTTGATTTATGTTTTTCTCCGGCCTCTTCGTTTCTTTCCATTTCACTATTTCCTACCTTCATGGATCTGTTTCCATTTTCATCCCGGCTCATTACGATAGGAGGGAAGGAATCATTTTCTTTTTTCTTACGTGAAGTGGTGGTGTAAGCGATCAACACCTGTCCCAGTCCCATGCAGAAAATAAGGAATCCGATAGCTGCCAATCCTTCTTCGTCAGTCAGTATCCAAAGGAATACCCCTAACCCGATACCTAAGAAAATATTCTTGATACCTTTTATCATGATACTATTTCCTTGATCTTCGGGATCATTGAATAACTCTGTAGGAATGGTGCGTCCTGCTGCCAGGGCTTCTGCCGCCAGTCTGTATTTGGCCTGCTTGTTCTTGTATCTGAACCAAAGTACAATGGCTACAATAAAGAAAGGTAGTCCGCAACAAATGATGATAGCGACAATTGCTACGGAAGTGGGAGGACCGCTGTTCCAGTCATCAAAATCGAAATCGGCTGTGTGGACGGAGGCATTTTGATTATCATCTACATCCTGTAAGTCGCTTACAACGACTGTGTCCATTCGGGTACTGTCAAGGGCAGAAGGTACAAGCTTTATGGTCTTGGCATTAACTGTCAGGCATGTTCCCATCAGGAAGGCTAAAATTAAAAGTAACTGTTTCATTTCTTTATGTCTTTATTATTGTTTTCTGCTAGTTAGACGGAACGAATTATTGGATTGGTTGCAAATAGACGGAAAAAATTTCATATAATCCCAAATATCGTCGTATTTTTGTCCTGTAAAAAGGAAGGAACATGAAATTACCGTCAGAATTTGAAGCGAGAACCCTTGGATGGATGGGGGAAGAAACTTACCGTGCGTTAGAAACAGCCTTACAGACTGAGCCTCCGGTCAGTATTCGTATAAACCGTAACAAGTGGGATAAGGAAGTGCCGGGAGAGCCGGTGCCTTGGTCGTCAACGGGCGGGTATTTGTCACAGCGTCCTACTTTTACATTCGATCCGTTGTTTCATGCAGGCTGCTATTATGTGCAAGAGGCATCTTCCATGTTTGTGGAGCAGGTTTTGCGTACTTATGTTGATAAACCGGTAGTAATGCTTGATCTCTGTGCTGCTCCCGGTGGAAAATCCACCCATGCACGTTCCGTCCTTCCTGCGGGTAGTTTGTTGGTTGCCAACGAAGTGATGCGTAACCGTTCTCAGATACTGGCCGAAAATCTGATAAAATGGGGGGATGCTGAAGTCATAGTGACCAATAATGATCCGGCAGATTTTACGGGACTGACGGATATGTTCGATGTGATTCTGACGGATGTCCCATGCTCCGGCGAAGGGATGTTCCGTAAAGATCCTGTAGCGGTGGATGAGTGGAGTGCGGACAATGTTCGTATTTGTTGGCAACGCCAACGTAGAATATTGTCAGATATATGGCCTGCTTTGAAACCCGGCGGCTTGCTGGTTTATAGTACGTGTACATATAATAAAGAAGAGGATGAGGAAAACGTGGCTTGGATTGCGGATGAACTGGGTGCTGAGATTTTGAAAGTGCCTGTATCACAGCAATGGGGGATAACGGGAAATTTAGCAGGGCAGGATTTTCCTGTTTACCGTTTCTTACCTCATAAGACTAAAGGTGAAGGTTTTTTCCTGGCTGTACTGAGGAAGAGCAGTCAGCATGACAGAGAGAAAACGATAAAAAGGAAACAGAAAGGAGAAAAAGGCAAGTCTTCTCAGGTCATTTCTGTACCCAAAGAAGCAAAGGGTTGGTTACGTCAGTCGGAGGTTTTCCTGTTTGAAGTGAGAGGTACCAAGGTTGTTGCATTTCCCAAAGCCTATGCTTCGGAGTATGCTCAGTTCCAACAGGCATTAAAAGTTATTCATGCTGGAATTACGGTAGGTGAAATGAAAGGAAAAGATTTGATTCCGGATCATTCTTTAGCGATGAGCCTGTTCCTGAACAAGGATGTTTTCTCTCATTCGGAATTGACTTATGAACAAGCCATTGCTTACTTGCGTAAGGAAGCAGTGACGCTGGATTCATCTGTTCCTCGCGGCTACGTTCTTTTGAGTTATAAAGATGTTCCGTTGGGATTTGCCAAGAACATTGGCAATCGGGCTAATAACTTATATCCGCAGGAGTGGCGCATCCGAAGTGGGTATTTACCGGAAGAACTTTCTTTTGTATGGTGATTGCCAGTAACTGCCGAATGCTATGGAATAGAATGTATTGAGCAGACTGAAGGAATCCAAATTTCGTAACGCCTGTCAGGAAGCCCAGTTTAATGTATCCGTCCATGGTTTTCAATACACCCGGTATTCACCAATTTATAGACAAGTGCTGTTTTTGTCTACGTAGACATAACCGTCTCTGCGTAGTTTCTCGAAATTCTGAATGCCGATAGGATAAATTCTGGTACCCATATTCTATTTTTGCAATGATAACAAAATAGAAAGTACTTATTTCCTGTGTATTATCCACCTTTTAATAAATGATTTTTGATTTCCTCCATTGCTTTTCAGTCCGCTGATTTGAATAATTCAGGTTCTTCTGCTTGCTTAACGGGTTTTGCCAGGAAGGCTAAGCCTTTTTCTACAGGAAACTAAGATATTTCTTATGCTTGATTACTACGTCCTGCCACAGTGGAACGTACATCCTGCTGTAGTGGAACGTATGTCCTACTGCAATGGAACGTACATCCTGCTGTAGCAGGACGTACTAATCTTCAGGACAAAACCGGTTAGCCATCCTGCAAAAACCGGTTAACTTTACGGAGAAAAGGTTTAATGAAAGTGGCGGCAGAGTAAAATACCCCTTCAAAAGACACTTTTTATGTCCTTTTTAGGCTCTATTTCAACAGGTGAATCTCTGGAAAAAGAGTATCTGTACAGAGGAAGCCGCCGATAATCAGAACAGCTTCCTGTAGGTACACCCGTTCTTCCATTCCGAGCAACCGTATGCAGTCTTCCCTTTTATAATCGTTCCCTTGCCACATACGGGACAGGACTTTCCTATCAAGTTGTCATCATGGGGTGGAACGGCGGCATCTTGACTGGTGGGTTGTGTTGTGTCCTGTTCTTCTTTTTTCGCTCTGGGTTTTCGTGGAGTACTGGCTTTCTTTTTCGGTTGTTTGGCGGTGGTGGCAGCCTGTTTGGTAACCGCTTCCTCTATAGTTGTGACACGACGATTTGTATTGTCACTCAGCACGCTATGCACTATTTCAGCAACCATCTGCTTCAATTCATCCAGAAATGTAGCTGCATTGTAGCTTTTCTTTTCTATTTCACGCAGTTTTTTTTCCCAGATACCGGTCAGTTCTGCCGATTTCAACAGTTCTTCATGAATCAGTCCCACCAGTTCTACTCCGGTAGGAGTGGCTATCAGGTTCTTGCGTTCCTTGCGTATATAATGGCGTTTGAACAAAGTTTCAATGATGGCGGCACGGGTAGACGGACGCCCTATACCATTCTCTTTCAGCGCATCGCGCAGTTCGTCATTATCCACCAGTTTACCGGCGGTTTCCATGGCACGCAGTAAAGTCGCTTCTGTGTATGGGCGGGGTGGTTGAGTCCACTTTTCGTCCAGTTTGGGCTGGTGGGGACCGCTTTCTCCTTTCACAAAAGCAGGCAAGGAACGTTCTTCATCCCCTTCGCGCGGTTCTGCATCAGGGTCGGTCATACCTTCAGGCAGATTGGTTTGCGGCTTGGCAAAGATAACCCGCCATCCCGGTTCCAGAATCTGTTTGCCTGTTACTTTAAACTCAATGCTGTCTGCTTCGCCTATTACGGTGGTCGTGGCAAATTTACAGTCGGGGTAGAACACGGCAATGAAGCGGCGTGCTACGAGATCGAATACCCGCTTCTCCATATCCGTCAGATTGACGGGAGGTTGCCCCGTGGGGATGATGGCATGGTGGTCCGTTACTTTTGAGTTGTCAAAGACCTTCTTTGACTTGATCAGTTTTTGTCCTGTCAATGGGGCGGTCAGTGCCGTATAAGGTGTCAGTCCTGCCAGTATGGTGGGACATTTGGGATAGATGTCATCGCTCAGGAAAGTCGTATCTACACGTGGGTAGGTGGTTACTTTCTTTTCATAAAGTGACTGAATCAGTTTCAAGGTTTCATCTGCCGAGTATGCAAATTTCTTGTTGCATTCCACCTGCAAGGAAGTCAGGTCGAACAGGCGGGGAGGTGCTTCGTTTCCCTGTTTTTTGGTGACTTCTGTCACGGTGAAGGGGACATTCTTGATGCGTTCCATCAATGCCTGCCCGGTGGCAAGGTCGGTGATAGGAGGAATGCCCCGGTTGTCTTCGGGCTTTTTTGCCTTCTTGGGATTCTCTTTCGCATCACTTTCTTCTTGTGCCAGTTCTTCATCGCTTTTGCGGATGATGGCAGAAAATGTAGTGTCCCGATATACCGTGGCCAGCACCCAGTATTGCTGTGGGGTAAAGTTTTCTATTTCCAACTGGCGTTTGACAATCAGTGCCAAGGTGGGAGTTTGCACGCGGCCTATAGATAGCACTTGTCTGTTTTGTCCATATTTTAAAGTATATAGGCGGGTGGCATTCATACCCAATACCCAGTCGCCGATGGCACGGCTCAATCCGGCTTCGTATAGCGGCTGAAATTCTTTCTGATCTTTCAGTTTGTTGAAACCTTCGCGTATGGCTTCTTCTGTCAATGAAGAAATCCACAGACGCTTCACCGGACAGCGGGCTCCTGCTTTCTGCATTACCCATCGCTGAATCAGTTCTCCTTCCTGGCCCGCATCACCGCAGTTTATAATTTCGTCAGCCTTTTGCATCAGTCCTTCCACTATGTGGAATTGTTTTTCGATGCCGGGGTCGCTGATGACTTTGATGCCGAAACGGGGCGGTATCATGGGAAGGCTGGACAGACTCCATGCTTTCCATGAAGGGGTATATTCGTGCGGCTCTTTCAGGGTGCACAAATGTCCGAATGTCCAGGTCACCTGGTATCCGTTTCCTTCTATGTATCCGTCTTTTCTGGTTTTCGCTCCCAGTACGTCCGCTATATCACGGGCTACGGAAGGTTTTTCGGCAATGCAAACTATCATATTCTTTCTCGGTTCTATTTAAACAGGAATGCAAAGGTAACAAAAACCGCCGAAAGAGGTCTTGTTTTCATTTAATTAGTTCAATTCTTATCATTCTTTTTAGAAAATACATTCCGTAATTTCTGTGCAGGTAATTGTGGCGGACATAGTAACCAATGGGTTAAACTAAATGTGCATTATTTCTTCAAAATCAAAGAAATATGCTAAAAAAACATAGATATTAACTAATAATGATATAAAATATTTCTCTATCTTTGGAAAAAATATTTTGGCGGAGATCTGAGAAAGGAGAGTACCAGGATTCATAAGCACAGAAGTTACAACAAGAAGATTGCCCGATGAGTGCTCCGTCATGATGAGAAAAGGCTGAATAACATTGATAGCCGAAAACTGAAAACAACCTTGATGTTCAATAATTATGAAAAAGACCGAACCTACAAATGCATCTTTATTGTCGGATCAGACTACGGAATTGTATAAATCTATTCTCAAGTCACTGCCGCTTACTACTTTCTTATGCGATAGAAATAAAAAAATCGTTGATCTTTTTAATCCCACTTCTTTCTCTTTGGCAGATTATCATATAGAACAATACATCGGTTTGAATATGGTAGATTTGCTCCGTTTGCCTGATTTCCCTTTATATGGAATTTTGTTGAAGTTTAATGACGCTTTTGATAAAGTGTTGCAAACCACAGAAGCAGAAGAGTTTGAATATGAATTTAATGGCGAATATTTTGGTGCCGGTGGTGCTTTGCTTGGACAAGAGTATGTCATTTTTCATATTCGTAACATTACTGCTGTGATAAAGGAACGGATGAAAGCTGAAAGTATTATCAGAAATGAGTTGTCTATGGCCATGAAAGCCGGAGGAATTAGCTCGTGGACATTCGATGTTGAAAAGAAGACCTTTTCAACCGGATTGGATAATGAGGTGATAGGAAAGGGGATGACTTACAGTGGATTCCTTTCACAAATAAATCCGGAGCACCGACATAAACTTCCGGAGCTGTTTGATAAGTTGATAAATGGAGAGGCAGATCGTGGGGAGATGACTGTACTTGTTAAAAGCATTAACGGAGAGCAAGTGTGGCTGAATCTGCATGCCATGCCACAAGAGTATTCAGCAGACGGTAAAGTGGCTATTATCGTGGGATCACAGAAAAATGTGACTCAGGAAAAAACTATCAATGATGAACTCCGGCGACGTAAGCATAAGACGGAACTGGCCATGAAAGCGGCGGATATAATGTTATGGGAGTTTGATGTGCGTACGCAGTTGTTTACCTGTGAAAATGAGCCGTTGAATGACTATGATAATTCTCATCCTCTTTCCGGTCGTGATTATGCGGCTTCCCGTCATCCGGAAGACCGGGACCAGGTAAACAAAGTATTCGATAGAATGTGCGAAGGGGAAGACTGGTCTTTTAAGTTTGATTCCCGTGTCAAAATTCCCGGTTTCGATGATTGGCTATATTGTACCATTGACGGCTCTCCTTACGAAAGAGATGCCAATGGCAAAGTGACGAAATATATTGGTACACGTAAGAATACTACAGAATTGCAGAAGAAAAAACAGTTGCAGGAAAATATACTTAACAGCATTCCTGTTTCTATTCATATAAAAGATGTGGATGATAATTTTCGTTATGTGTTTTGTAATGAGGAGAGTAAGCGGTTGTTTGGTACGGATGAAGAAAAAACGACTTATGATGTATTAGAAGCTGATAAGGTCGCTCGCATCGAGAAGACGGATAAAGAAGTTTTTGCTACCGGCCAACCTTATTTCGGATTGGAGCATATAGAGTTGAAAGACGGTCGTTGTTACGATACCTTGGTACGCAAAAGTATTATTTATGATGACAATAAGCGCCTGCTGCTCAATGTGCGCTGGGATCAGAGTTTGCAGAACGATCTGGAACGCCGGGCTAAGGTGCTTAATATTTCTATGGAGGCTATGAATGCCTATACCTGGTTTTACGAGGTGGACAAAGATAAGATCAGTTTTGGTGAGGGGGCTGATAAACTTGGCCATGATTCTTCGCAATACAATACGTTAGAGAAGTTTATTCATTGGATTTATCCTGATGACAAGCAGCACTTTAGAGACTCTATTCAGAGCTTGGTCCGTCATGAAACCGACAATTGGAACGTGGAATACCGTGCAGACTTGAATCAGGATGGTGTTTACGAGTGGTGGCAGACACGCGGCATGATGGAAACAACCGTGCGTGACGATATTCCCTATACCTATATATTTGGTATGACACTCAATATTGACGAGCATAAACAGACAGAACTGACACTGTTGAAAAACCGGGAGGATTTGAACCATTTAGTGCTTCAAAACGAGATGGTTTTGAATAATACCAATTCCGGTTTGGCGTACATCACGACCGATTATATAGTGCAATGGGAAAATATTTCGGTATGTTCTGCCAGTCTTTCACATGAAGCTTATAAAAAAGGGGAACTTTGTTACAGGAGTGCTCACGGACGCAATACTCCCTGTGAGGATTGTGTAATGAGACGTGCGCTTCAATCGCATCAGATGGAACAAACAAAGTTTACTTTTGATAATGGCAATACAGTCGAAATATTTGCAACTCCGGTATTTCGTGAAGATTTGTCGATGGATGGTATTGTGATCCGTGTAGACGATGTGACGGAACGGGAGCGTATGATTAAAGAATTGCAAAGTGCAAAAGCTTTGGCCGAGCAGTCTGATAAACTGAAGTCGGCGTTTCTGGCCAATATGAGTCATGAGATTCGTACTCCCCTCAATGCCATTGTGGGATTCTCCGGTTTATTGGCCGATACGATTTCGGCAGAGGAGAAAAAAGAATACCTTCAAATAATCAATGTCAATAATGAGTTGTTGTTGAAGCTGATCAGCGATATTCTGGATTTGTCCAAAATAGAAGCCGGAACGGTTGAGCTGAAATATGAGGAATTTGATTTTTCCGGATATTTTGATGATATGGTTGCTTCGATGAAACAACGTATAACCCATCCGGACGTGTGCCTGATTGCAAACAACCCCTATCCGGGTTGTTTGGTAAAGTTGGATAAGAATCGTATAGCGCAGATTATGACCAATTATGTGACCAATGCCATCAAGTATACCCCGGCAGGAACCATCGAGATGGGGTATGAATTGACGGATGAAGGTATTCGTCTTTATGTAAAGGATAGTGGCATAGGGATTCAGGATGAGAAAAAGGACAAGGTGTTTCATCGTTTTGAAAAACTGGATGAATTTGCACAGGGAACCGGGCTTGGCCTTTCCATTTGTAAAGCGATAGCCGAATCTATGGGAGGGAATGTAGGATTTGAATCACAATATGGTAAAGGATCGCATTTTTGGGCCGCTTTGCCGTGCAGACCCGAATTGAAGAATGTAAAGACAAGAGAAGGCAAAGAGGTTCAAAGAAAGGAAATTGATAGGGTTGTGCCCCCCCGCACTACAGTGCTTGCTGAGGCTGACAGGAAAGTTATTCTGGTGGCAGAGGATATTTCAAGTAATTTTCTGCTCGTTTCGGCTTTGTTGAGAAAATACTTTGATCTGGTAAATGCCAGAAATGGAAGTGAAGCCGTAGAAGCTGTCAGGAACAGGCATTTTGATCTGGTACTGATGGATATGAAAATGCCTGTGATGGATGGGCTGACGGCAACGGCTGAAATACGTAAATTTAATACTGACCTTCCTATTATTGCACTGACCGCGCATGCTTTTGACACTGACCAGCAGGCTGCACTTGAGGCGGGCTGTAATGAATACTTGGTAAAGCCTATTGATAAGGCAAAATTAATAGATGTATTAAAACGGTATTGTTGCAGGCGGAGATAGAAATGTATTTAATTAAAAAAAGGGCCGTCTCACGGGAGGGCACAGAAAAAGTTCTAACAGAGCTTAGTATGATATTTATGGGAAATTCGTATTTCTTTGGGTGAAAGTGATACTAAATTTATCCTCTGATTTTTGGGAGAGGAGATTTATAGTAATAATTTTAGAGAGTTAAGATCGGACTTTTTTAGGTTTATGATTACTTGATATTTAAATTAGATACTTATAGGACGTTTTCTGACGCTTTCAAATGATTAATTTTAGAATTTATTTCTGAACTTTTTTTTGTTATTTCAGTTTCTTTTCAGAAATCTGCTTGATCTTTGCGTAAAAGGAAACTATAAAACAAAGTAATTATGAAAAAGAACTGGATCTTATTTTTATTTTTTGCAGCTGCTACTATATTAACTTTTAGTAGTTGTAGTGATGATGACAACAACGATGCTCCTGAAAACACTCATTTGGTATCCAAAGAAGTACAGGATGCTTTTCATGCAAAATATCCTCAAGCCAAGGATATAGAGTGGGAGCTTAAAGGTAACTGTGCTGTAGTGGATTTTGACTGGGATGGTAAAGAACATTCCGCATGGTTCAATCCTTCTTCTGCTGTGTGGTACATGACGGAAACTGATATTCGCTATGAGAATCTTCCCGAATCTGTGCTTGCAGCTTACAAGGCCGGTGAATACGCCGATTGGCGAGTAGAGGATGTGGATATGTTGACCCGTGAGGGAATGGAAACGCTTTATATCATTGAAGTGGAAAAGGGAGAGGCTGAAGTCGACTTGTTTTATTCACCAACAGGAATATTGGTGAAGACCGTTGTAGATGCCGGACAAGAAAATGATTATGATGGCTTTCTTCCCCAAACTGATGTGAAAGACATTACAGATTTTATCAGTCAAAAATATCCCAATGCATCGATCATTGAAATAGATCGTGAAAATGGAATGTTCGAAGTAGAAATACTGGATGGTCGTGTTTGTCGTGATGTATATTTCAACAACAAAAATGAATGGATAAAAACGACTTGGGATGTATATTATATCGACTTGCCGGATGCTGTGAAAGAGGCAGTAAAAACTAAGTATCAGGGTTATAAGATAGATGATGTGAACTATGTGCAGACATCATCTGGTGACTGGTATGAACTGGACTTGGAAAATGAGAAAACTGATCATGAAATAGAGAATATTAAGATTACTGTAGCTGGAGGTTGGATTGAATAAAGACTAATTCACTGCATGTCAGTATAAAGGTCCTGTCCGGATAGAAGTCTTGACAGGACTTTTTAAGTTTCATCTGTCACTTTACCGCTGAAGTATTGAGCATGAGCAGATAAATGGAAGACAGTAACTAACAGAAGTATAAAGAAAGTTTTGAGGTGCATAGTGAAAACTATTTTTTAGGAAAAAGGCAGACCTGTTCAAAGTCTGCCTTTTACTCTTATATATAAAAATAAATCTTATTCTTCATCTAGCAAAATATCCATAATCTGAACAGCTGCTTTTGCAACAGAAGTACCCGGACCAAAGATAGCTACCACACCTGCCTTATACAAGAAATCATAGTCCTGTGCAGGAATAACACCACCGGCAAATACCAGAATATCTTCACGGCCCAGTTTCTTCAATTCTTCGATTATCTGAGGAATCAAAGTCTTGTGTCCGGCAGCTAGTGAAGAAACGCCCACTGCATGAACGTCGTTTTCTACAGCATCACGGGCAGCTTCGGCAGGAGTCTGGAACAACGGTCCCATATCTACGTCGAAACCACAGTCAGCATAACCTGTAGCGACTACTTTTGCACCACGGTCATGTCCGTCCTGCCCCATCTTGGCAATCATGATACGGGGACGGCGACCTTCTTTCTTCGCAAATTGCTCGGTCAGTTCGCAAGCTTTTGCGAAATCTGCATCCTTTTTACTTTCTGATGAATACACGCCTGATATAGTTCTGATTACTGCTTTATATCGTCCTACAATTGTTTCGCAAGCGTCTGAAATCTCGCCTAAGGTAGCGCGGACATGAGCTGCTTCCACTGCCAGTTCCAACAAGTTGCCCTGTTTGGTTTTCACGCATTCAGTGATAGCGGCCAAAGCCTTTTTCACTTCTTCTTCGTTGCGACCTTCTTTTAAACGCTTCAAGTTTTCAACCTGTTCGATACGAACAGCGGTGTTGTCTACTTCAAGGATATCAATCGGATCTTCTTTTTCCAGACGATACTTATTAGTACCTACGATAGTCTGAGCGCCGGAGTCAATACGAGCCTGAGTACGTGCTGCAGCTTCTTCAATACGCATCTTAGGTACACCGGTTTCAATAGCTTTTGCCATACCACCCAGGCTTTCAATTTCCTGAATATGTTCCCAAGCCTTGTGAGCCAGTTCATTGGTCAGAGATTCTACATAGTAAGAACCACCCCATGGGTCAACATTTTTACAGATATTCGTTTCCTCCTGAATATAAATCTGAGTGTTACGTGCGATACGTGCTGAGAAGTCAGTCGGCAGAGCGATAGCTTCATCCAGTGCATTGGTGTGCAGTGACTGGGTGTGTCCCAATGCAGCTGCCATGGCTTCGATACAAGTACGGCCAACATTATTAAACGGATCTTGTTCGGTCAGTGACCAGCCGGAAGTTTGAGAGTGGGTACGTAATGCCAGTGATTTCGGGTTCTTCGGGTTGAACTGCTTCACGATTTTCGCCCACAACATACGTGCAGCACGCATCTTGGCAATTTCCATAAAGTGGTTCATACCAATAGCCCAGAAGAATGATAGACGTGGAGCGAAAGCATCAATGTCTATACCAGCTGCTGTTCCGGCGCGGAGGTATTCCAGACCGTCGGCCAGTGTATAAGCCAATTCGATATCTGCGGTAGCACCTGCTTCCTGCATATGGTATCCTGAGATAGAAATAGAATTGAACTTAGGCATCTTCTGTGAAGTATATTCAAAGATATCAGAGATAATCTTCATGGAGAAGGCAGGTGGGTATATATAGGTGTTACGTACCATGAACTCTTTCAGAATGTCGTTCTGAATAGTTCCGGCCATTTCATCCAATTTAGCTCCTTGTTCCAGTCCGGCATTGATATAGAATGCCAGGATAGGGAGTACGGCACCATTCATTGTCATGGAAACAGACATCTTGTTCAAAGGAATCCCATCGAACAACACTTTCATGTTTTCCAGTGAGCAGATAGATACACCTGCTTTACCCACGTCACCCACTACACGTTCGTGATCGGGGTCATAACCGCGGTGAGTCGGAAGGTCGAATGCAACTGACAAACCTTTCTGACCTGATGCCAGGTTGCGGCGGTAGAATGCATTACTTTCTTCGGCTGTAGAGAAACCTGCGTACTGGCGGATAGTCCAAGGGCGCAAAGTGTACATTACAGAGTACGGGCCACGAAGATAGGGAGGGATGCCGGCAGGATAATCCAGATGTTCCATTCCTTCCAGGTCTTCTTTGGTGTATACGGGTTTCACATTGATGTGTTCCGGCGTTTTCCAATCGGCGCTAATGCCGTTGGCTTTCTGCCATTCCATACCGTTCTGCGGTTGGAATCCGGCATATATATCTATGTTTTTAAAATTCGGTTTCATTGTTCTTCCTTACTTAATTCCTAACTTAGCGTTGTATTCTTTCAAAGTATCCAGCACATTGACACGTACGTGGATGAAGTTTTCGATGCCTGCTGCCTTCAGGTCTTCCATGCAAGCGGGAGCACCTGCTACGATAAACATAGCGCGTCCGTCCACTGCCTTGAATGCCGGAACTGCATATTCTGCATATTCGTCATCACTTGAGCAAAGTACCACAATATCAGCACCTGCCTTCATTGCTGCTTCTACACCTTCTTCTACAGTGGGGAAGCCCAGGTTGTCAATCACTTGATAACCGGCGCAAGCCAGGAAGTTACAAGCAAACTGAGCACGTGCCTGGCGCATAGCCAAGTTACCGATAGTCAGCATGAATGCTTTCGGACGTTTGCCTGACGCTTCAGTCTGCAAGCGGAGTGCCTCGAACTGATTGGCTGCACGGTCGAAGTTCAATGTTGCAAACGGCTTTTCGCAGTTGTCGTGACCACCGCAGCAGCATTTTGCTTCTATAGGAGTCTTTTCGCCTGCTTGTTCGTTGAAGTTAGGGAACTGATTGGTACCCAACAATACTTCTCTACGTTTTGAAACCGCTTCGTGACGGGCTCTATTGCTGGCATTTACAGCTTCTTGTACTTTGCCTGCTTTGATGGCTTCCAGCATGCCGCCTTCTTCTTCCACTTGCAAGAATAGATCCCACGATTGTTTTGCGATGGCGATAGTCAGGTTTTCAATATAATATGAACCTGCAGCCGGGTCTACTACCTTATTTAAATGAGCTTCTTCTTTCAACAGTAATTGTTGGTTGCGGGCTATACGTTCGGAGAAATCGTCCGGAGTCTCGTAAGTTTTGTCAAACGGAGTTACAGTGATAGAGTTGACACCTCCCAAAGCAGCACTCATGGCTTCGGTTTGAGTACGGAGCAAGTTTACGTGTGCATCAAACAGGGTCAGGTTGAATGTAGATGTTTCAGCATGTGCTGCCATCTTACAAGCGCAAAGGCAAGTACCGTCTTCTGCCTTGTTTGTACATTCGGGCTGGCGGTTGCATTGTGGATGATATTCTTTAACTATATCTGCCCATAGCATACGTGCGGCACGGAATTTAGCGATTTCCAGGAAGTAGTTGGAACTGATACCGAAGTTAAATTTGATTTTCTTGGCAACGAGTGCGGCAGGAACGCCTGCTTCTACCAGCTTGCTCAGATATTCATTGCCCCAAGCCAAAGCATAACCCAGTTCTTGTGAAATATAAGAACCGGCGTTATTCAATTCTAATGCATTAACGCAGATGCAACGGAATTTGGGTAGCGGGGCCAATACTTCTACCAATTCTTTGGCTGTAGCTACAAAATCACTAAGGTCTTTGCCTTTTACCATCATCTTACCCATAGGGTCATAGTTGACGGAGCCTTGCAACTTGCTCAGGTCATACCCTTTTTTCTGGAAATAATCAACTAATAATTTGGCTAATTCTACTGTATGTCCTTGACAAGTAGAGAAATTCAACTCAATGCATTCTGCACAGATATCATTCAATAATGTTTCAATGTATTCCGCATTCAGATCTTTGGCTTTTACATTGAAGCCTAAAGAGTCAACACCTTTATTCAGAATGTCTAATGCCTTGGCATTTGCTTCTTTAGGGCATTCAACTTTGATGTCCTGACGGACGAACCAAGTGTTGTCGTCTTTCTTTGTACCTCTTACATAAGGAAATTCTCCGGGTAGTCCTTCAGTCGTTTTCAAACCTTCCAGGTCTTCCTGGCGATAAAATGGTTTTACTTTAAAACCTTCGTTGGTTCTCCAAACCAATTTCTTTTCAAAATCAGCGCCTTTCAGGTCGGCTGTAATCTTTTCCATCCACTGTTCCGTAGAAACGGCCGGGAAGTCTGAAAAGAGTTTCTCTTTACTATCTGCCATAGTTTATTTGGTATTAATATTTAAGAATTATATCACATACTTTTTCAATAGTACGGGCAAATATACTAAAACCTTTTAAATAGAATTCCTTTTTTAGCTATTTTCATAAAGAGGAAGAGGTGGTTTCTGTCATTTTGTTAAGCTACGAAAACAAAAGACGTTCTTATTGCAAAGTGGATATTGCAAAATAAATAAGAATCGTGAAATAATAGTTTTCAAATTGTTGGGTTGAGTGAGGGGAATTCACTAATTTTGCGGCAATTTTATAAAAACATAGTATTATATCATGGATTGGTTACAAAATCTATTATTTGATGAAAACTCAATAGCGCATATTGTGCTGCTCTATTCCTTTGTGATTGCAGTGGGAGTATTGCTGGGGAAAATTAAATTTTTCGGAGTATCATTAGGTGTTACTTTCGTTTTGTTTACCGGCATTGTCTGCGGACATTTCGGTTTTACGGGAAATACACAGATACTTACATTTTTGCAGGATTTCGGACTGATATTGTTCGTCTTCTGTATCGGTCTTCAGGTAGGTCCTTCTTTCTTTTCTTCCTTTAAGAAGGGGGGGATTGCAATGAACTTGGTGGCAATAGGCATTGTTGCACTGAATATTGCAGTGGCTGTGGCTCTGTATTATGGTTTGAACGGCCGTATAGAGCTACCTATGATGGTAGGCATTCTTTGTGGTGCCGTGACAAACACTCCGGGACTTGGTGCTGCTAACGAAGCGTTAAGCCAGTTGAACTACAATGGTCCGCAGATTGCAATGGGATATGCTTGTGCTTATCCGCTGGGAGTCTTGGGTATCATTGGTTCTATCATTGCTATTCGTTACATTTGCCGTGTCAATTTGAAAAAAGAGGAAGAGGATATTGCCAAGGAGGAAGCTGCAAATCCCCATTTAACTCCCCGTATGATGCATCTGGAAGTCCACAATGAGGCTTTGGCAGGAAAAACTCTGCTTCAGGTGAGAGAATTCATGGGACGTGATTTTGTCTGCTCACGTATTTTGCAGAACGGACATGTCAGTATCCCTAACCGGGATACGGTCTTTCATATCGGCGATCAGTTGTTTGTGGTATGTGCAGAAGATGATGCGGAAGCTGTTATTGCTTTTATTGGTCCTAAGATTGAAGTGGACTGGGAAAAACAGGATACGCCGATGGTATCCCGCCGTATTTTGATTACCCAACCCAAGATGAACGGCAAGCAACTGGGTGAACTGCACTTCAGCAGTATGTATGGGGTGAATGTGACACGCGTCAACCGTTCGGGTATGGATATCTTCGCTTCACGTAACCTGACTTTGCAGGTAGGTGACCGTGTGATGGTAGTAGGTCCTCAGGATGCTGTGGAACGTGTGGCCAATATGATGGGTAACTCATTGAAACGTCTGGATCATCCTAATATTGTGACTATTTTTGTAGGTATCTTCCTGGGTATCTTCTTTGGTAGCCTGCCTATCGCATTCCCCGGTATCCCTACTCCGGTAAAGTTAGGTCTGGCCGGTGGTCCGTTAATTGTATCCATCTTGATAGGTCGTTTCGGATATAAACTGAAACTGGTGACCTATACTACCATGAGTGCCAATCTGATGTTGCGTGAGATTGGTATTGCATTGTTCCTTGCCAGTGTAGGAATAAAGGCGGGTGCGAACTTTGTAAATACAGTGGTAGATGGCGATGGCTTACTGTATGTGGGCTGTGGTTTCCTTATTACGGTGATACCTTTATTAATAATGGGAGCTGTGGCGCGTTGGCATTATAAGATGAATTATTTCATGCTGATGGGACTTATTGCGGGTAGTAATACAGACCCTCCCGCATTGGCTTATTCCAATCAGACAGCAGGTAATAATGCTCCGGCAGTAGGTTATTCTACCGTATATCCGGTATCTATGTTCCTTCGTATACTGACTGCCCAATTATTGATATTGATACTTGCTTCCTAACTTTTTAGTGAGTGGAAATATATACAGGCACGGATTACACGGATAAACACGGTTCTTTCTTTTTATTTATGACAAACCGTAACTTCCGTGTTATCCGTGCCTGAATTACTTTATTATACTAACAAAGAAAAAGAATTAATATGATTTCAGTAGATGGATTGACTGTCGAGTTTGGCGGTACCACCTTGTTTAGTGACATATCTTTTCAGATAAACGAGAAAGACCGTATCGCTCTGATGGGAAAGAACGGCGCGGGTAAGTCGACCTTATTAAAAATTCTGGCCGGTGCGCGTCAGCCGAGCCGTGGAAGGGTTTCGGCTCCGAAAGATTGTGTGATAGCTTATCTTCCCCAGCATCTGATGACAGAAGACGGACGTACAGTATTCGAGGAAGCCTCTCAGGCATTTGCACATCTTCATGCTATGGAAGCCGAGATCGAGGCTATCAATAAGGAACTGGAGACACGTACCGATTATGAGAGTGACTCATACATGGAATTGATTGAAAAGGTTTCGTCCATGAGCGAAAAGTTTTATGCCATAGACCTTACTCATTTTGAGGAAGATGTAGAAAAGGCATTGCTCGGTTTGGGCTTTATGCGGGAGGACTTCAACCGCCAGACCTGCGACTTTAGCGGTGGTTGGCGCATGCGTATTGAATTGGCTAAATTATTGCTTCAGAATCCGGATGTACTATTATTGGACGAACCTACCAACCACCTTGATATCGAATCTATACAATGGCTGGAGGATTTTTTGATTAATAGCGTCAAAGCAGTGATTGTTATCAGCCACGACCGTAAATTTGTCGATAATATTACGACCCGTACCATTGAAGTGACTATGGGACGTATTTATGATTATAAAGTAAATTACTCCCAGTATCTGACTTTGCGTAAAGAACGTCGCGAACAGCAGATGAAGCAATATGAAGAGCAGCAGAAGATGATACAGGAAACTACTGATTTTATCGAGCGTTTCAAAGGTACATATAGTAAAACTTTGCAAGTACAAAGCCGGGTGAAAATGCTTGAGAAACTGCAACTGATAGAAGTGGATGAAGAAGATACTTCAGCTTTGCGTCTTAAATTTCCACCTTCTCCGCGAAGTGGAAATTATCCTGTAACTATGGACAGGGTGGGAAAGGTCTACGGAGACCATGTAGTTTTCAAGGATGCATCATTGACTATCGAGAGAGGCGATAAAGTAGCCTTCGTTGGTAAGAATGGTGAAGGTAAGTCAACTTTGGTGAAGTGTATTATGAAGGAAATAGACCATGAAGGAACATTGACGTTGGGACACAATGTACAAATCGGTTATTTTGCTCAGAATCAGGCTTCTTTATTAGATGAAAACCTCACGGTTTTTCAAACAATAGATGATGTGGCAAAAGGTGATATTCGTAATAAAATACGAGACCTGTTGGGCGCGTTTATGTTTGGTGGTCCTGAAGCTTCCATGAAGAAAGTGAAAGTGCTCAGTGGCGGGGAACGTACGCGCCTTGCCATGATTAAACTGTTGCTGGAACCTGTAAATCTGTTGATTTTAGATGAGCCTACCAATCACTTGGATATGAAGACCAAAGACATTCTGAAACAAGCTTTGGTAGACTTTGACGGAACACTGATTGTTGTATCTCATGACCGTGACTTTTTGGATGGATTAGTGACGAAAGTGTATGAATTTGGGAATAAAAAGGTAAAAGAACACCTCTGTGGTATCTATGAGTTCCTGGAAACAAAGAAATTAGAAAGTTTGCAGGAGTTGGAAAAATAAATTAGCTTTGTATCTGTGAACTTTAGATGGAGGAGGAGATGCAAGCTATTACTATAGATATAAATAAAGTGCAAAAAGGAGACGAAGCAGAGTTTCGTCTTCTTTTTAATCTTTTCTATCCTCGTTTGATGTCTGTAGCCTGCCGTTTTGTTCCTGAACATATTGCCGAAGATATTGTGCAAAGTGTCTTTGTGATGTATTGGGAACAAAAATCTACTTTAATACCTAATGCCATTCATTCTTTTCTTTATAAATGTACACAGAATAATTGTCTGAATTACTTGAAGCATCAGGCTGTCGTGCTGGGACATGAAGAAAAGGTACGTTTGGCAGAAGAACGCGTCGCATTTCAGTTGGAAGGCTCGGATGCCAATGAATTGTGGAATGAAGTGGTGGAACGGGATATCCGGAAATTGTTGGAAGCTTCCATCGCTAAGTTACCTCCCAAATGTCGACAGGCTTTCGAACTGTCTTATTTTAAAGAGATGACCTATAAAGAAATTGCAGAGGTCATGCACATTTCTTCTCGTACGGTGGAAGAGCACGTTCAGAAAGCCACTAAGTTTTTGAGGACGGATTTAAAAGAAATTCTATTCTGTCTGTTATTCTTGCTTCGATAAAATACTCTATTTCCGTATCTCTGAAGGCCTTTTTGAAGGCGATCAAAAAATAAAATGCAAAAAAAGCATTTTTTCTTCTTTTTAACCCCGTAGTTCCTTCTTGATTAATTGTCTTAATTATGTAAGACAATAAAAAGAGTATATAATTTTAGATAAATGAAGGACGAAATTATAATTCGATATATCAATAAGCGTTGTTCTGCAGCAGAAGAAAAGGAGATTGCAGAGTGGTTGAAAGAGAAAGATAACCGTCAGCGCTTATTTGAACTGGAACAGGTATGGGGACTGAAAGCAGAGATGCATTTTTCGGATAAAGAACGTATGGATGAGGCTTATCTGCAATTGAGAGGACAGCTTGGATTCGGAATGCAAGCCGAAAAAAGAGGGAAACAGATATGGAGGCTCACTTTTAAAGAGTGGTTGAAATATGCAGCTATACTGGTTGTAGTCTCTTTGTTTGCAGCTAATTTGTTTTATATCACCAAGGAAGAACCCGAGGCATATAATACGATAGTAGTTCCGAAAGGACAACGGGTTTCTTTATTGTTGAGTGACGGGACAACAGTATGGCTGAATGCTGAAAGTCGTTTTTCTTATCCGGCCAAGTTCTCAGAAAAGTATAGAACCGTCAGACTGGAAGGAGAAGGTTATTTTGAAGTGGCACATAATCCTGAATGTCCGTTTACAGTGGAGCTATCTATGTTGAATGTCAGGGTGTTGGGAACAAAATTTAATGTGAAAGCCTATCAGGACGAACCGAGTTGGATTACTTTGAAAGAAGGTTCGGTAGAAGTATCGACATTGGATAACAAGAGTAGGGAAAGGATGGCTCCCAATGATCAGGTATATTATACCATGAGTGATGGTTTGGTATTAATCAGGAGTTCGGCACAAACAAATGTGGATAGCTGGACTACCGGTGACCTAAGATTTGATAACAAGACCTTGAAAGAAATGGCAAAAGTCATAGAACGCCGATATGACGTGAAAATCAAAATAATGGACAGTTCATTGGTTGAGGAATATTTCACTTGTCATTTCCGGAAAGACTTGACCATAAATCAGGCAATGGAATTGTTGAAAGAGACTAGGCGGGTAAATTATAAAATTGAAAAGAAAACGGTATACCTATATAAGAAATAACAGTATGTAAAACCTGAAAAAATAGCTGAAGCCTATGGAGTAAAACCTTTGGAAATAGGAAGGGCCGAAGATGCACCACCATCTTTCGACCCGGATTAATGAGTAACCTTATAATTTATTACAAACTAATCAATTACAAATGTATGGATAATATTATGAAATGCACGCCATTGGGTGAGCAAAAATCACTATGGCCACGAAAAACATTGTTAATTATGAAATTCTTTGTACTTTTTCTATTATTGGGAACTATCCCGTGCCTGGCAGGTGTTGCCTATTCACAAAATGTGAAGATGTCTTTGGATATGGAAAATACTACGGTGCGTGATGTGATTTCCGCTATCGAGAAACAGGGAGACTTCTATTTTACGTATAATCTGAATCAGATAAACATAAATAGAAAGGTTTCTATCAAAGTAGAAAATACTACGGTCAGCCAGATTCTGGACCGTTTGTTCTCGGAGGCAGGCATAGCCTATAAAGTAGAAAATCGTCATATCGTATTATATAAGAAAGCTGCTGATGAAGTTGCTGCCGTAAAACAGCAGAAATCCATTACGGGTGTCATCGTAGATGAAATAGGTGAACCTATCATCGGTGCCAGTGTAGTCGAGAAAGGTACTACTACCGGTACAATCACTGATTTTGACGGTCACTTTACTTTGCCAGTTAATAGTGGTGCGGAATTGATCGTTTCTTATGTGGGATATACCACTAAAACCGTGAAGGTTGGCAATCAGTCTTCCATCAAAATTGTGTTGGCAGAAGATACCAAGACCTTGGATGAAGTGGTCGTTATCGGTTATGGTACACAGAAGAAATCCGATGTGTCTGGTTCCGTAACAACCGTATCCGGTGATAAACTGACTAAAATGCCTACCGCGAATGCTGAAGCTGCATTGCAAGGTATGGCTCCCGGACTGGCCGTAAACTTTGGTAGTGGCGCTGCCGGTTCTTCTCCTAAACTGCAGGTTCGTGGTGTGACTACCTGGACTGACGATCCGGATGATACAGCGAAAGATGCTCCACTGGTTATTATTGATGGTGTGCCGGGTGATATGTCTTATTTGAATCCGGAAGATATTAAGTCCATGTCTGTTTTGAAGGATGCTGCAACTGCTGCTATTTATGGTGCACGTGCTGCTGCCGGTGTTATTTTGATTGAAACTCATCGTGGAGCTATGCAGACTCCTAGAATTACTTTCTCAGCTTATTGGGGTATGGATGACCTGCCCAAGACGATGGATGTTTGTAACTCGGCAGAATTTATAAAGGTTCGTAAAATGGCATTGCAGAATGCAGGTATTGCAGAAAACCGCTGGCCTAAATATATTTCTGAATATGAAAGGGACCCGTCACAGTTTGCAGATACAGATTGGCAGGATGAATATTATCGCCGTGGATTTACTCAGAAATACAATGTAGGTTATACAAGTGGTAATGAAACAACCAATGTTGCTCTTTCTGCATTCTATTCTAGTACAGATGCTATCGTTATCGGAACAGGTGAAGAGAAATATGGTTTCCGTTTGAATTCTGACGTGAAGCGTGGTAAGTTTAAAATGGGCGAGTCGGTAAGTTATAGCCGTTGGGAGGCTGATTTGGAAGCAAATTCCGGTTTCCCCAGTATGTATCAGGTGACAAATATAGAACCTTTGGCTTTCGTTCACGATGAAAACAATGATGGTGGTTATGGTGGTGCTATTGCCGGAATGGGTATGTCTGATGCTTCCAACCTCGTAGGTTTTAATAACTTGGTACAATATACTTCTGCCAATGACTATATTTCAGCGTCTGGTTATTTGCAGTTTGAACCGATTAAGGACTTGATATTGAAAGCTCAAGCTAGTCGTAATATGTATTATGGAAGTACTCGTAAATTTGTACCCACTTATGAACTGGGTGCAAGGAAGATTAATGAGCGTGCTTCTTTGTACGAAGAACGGAATAAGACCGTCAATGACTTGTTGGAATTTACAGCCAATTGGAGCAAGACCATCAAGGATGATCATAATATCCAGTTATTGTTCGGTCTGTCTCAAGAAGAAACTAAGTATGAACTGGTTTCAGCAGGAGGTAAGAAATTTGATAATAACGATATGGGCTTGTTAGGACAGGCACAAGAAGATTTTACAGTAGGCGGTTCCGAAACCCGTAGTGGTTTGCGTTCTGTATTCGGTCGTTTGAACTACAATTATAAATTGCGTTATATGTTGACAGCATCCTTCCGTTACGATGGTTCTTCTCGTTTTGCCGATGGTAATAAATGGGGTTTCTTCCCATCTGTTTCATTAGGTTGGAATATCGCGAATGAATCTTTCTGGGAAGATGTGAAAGAAACTGTTTCTACATTCAAATTCCGTTTAAGCTATGGTGGCTTAGGAAATCAAGCAATAGGTTTATATAAATATATCCCCAAATTATCCTCTAATACAGACAATTTGAATTATCCGTTTGGTGGCAAAGATATTTCTTTAGGTTATGCAGTGACCGGTTTGCCATCTGCCAATATCAAATGGGAAACAACGATTTATAAGAATGTCGGTGTAGATGTAGGTCTTTGGAACAATAAATTGGAACTTTCTGCAGAAGCATATATTAAAGATACACGCGATATGCTTTCCAGCAAGAATATCAGTTTATGTACCGGTTTCGGTTCTTTGACTGTAAACGATGGTAAACTGCGTACTACCGGTTTTGAAATGCAGGCAATCTATCATGGAAATGCAGGTGCCTTGAAGTATGACTTGGATATGAACTTGAGCCATTATAAGAGTGTGTTGAAAGCAATGGCTGACCCTAATTACTTATACGAATATGGTGCATCACGTACTTATGTCGGTGGTGAAATCGGTGAGTTCTGGGCATATAAGACGGCCGGTATTTTCCAAAGCGAACAGGAAGTAGCCGATTGGAATAGGGAAAATGGCTACTATGAAGTTAAAAAGGATAATTTGGGAAATCCTTTGTTGGATGCTAATGGACAGCCTGTTAAAGAATGGAGACCTATGCAACCATCCGCACAACCGGGAGATATCCGTTTTGAAGATCAAAATGGCGATGGTATGTTGGATAGTAATGATAAGATTCACATGGGTAGTGGTACTCCGAAAGTGGCAGTAGCTTTCAATATCAATCTTTCTTATAAGAATTTTGATTTGGTGGCTAACTTCTACGGCAATTTTGGAGTGAAACGATATAACTATACTAAATATCAGTTGCAGCGTATGGATCAGGTTTTCAACTATGGTAAGGATGCGTTGGACGCTTGGACTCCGGAACATACGAATACAGATGTACCCCGTGCCGTTCAAGGAGACCCGAACAAGAACAACCGTGCTTCAGACCGTTTCATCGAAAATGGAGATTACCTTCGTCTGAACAACTTGCAGTTGGGATATAATGTTCCTGCAAGAACTTGTAAGCACTTAGGTATCGCTAACCTTCGTTTCTACATTGGTGGTACTCGTTTGTTCACGATTACCGGATATAAGGGATACGATCCTTCTACCGGTTCTACCGTAGGACAGATTGGTTACGACTATGCTTCCACTCCGTTGAGTCGTACCTATATGGCAGGTATTAAATTTGGTTTCTAATCGATTAAAAAATGAATGCTATGAAAATAAAGAATATATTATTATGTGTTTCTGTATTGGGAGGGTTGACTTTGTCGTCTTGTACAGGTACTTTCCTGGATGAAGATCGTAATCCGAATTCTCTTTCTCCCAATATTTTCTGGAAGAATGAAGCAGATATCAAGAAAGGATTGACAAGTGTTTATGCCGCTATGCAACCTAATACTGATTGGGCTATTCCTTATGAACGCTACATTGTGATAGATAATTATCGTAGTGATGAGATTGATTTTCGTGCGGATGTAAGTTCATGGATGAGTATTGCCATGTTTACTAATGATGAAAATAATTCTGTAACAAAGAGAGAATGGACCAATTTATATACCGGTATCAATTATGCTAACCAGTGTCTCGACAATATCCCCAATGTGCCCGGAGAAACTGATGAACTGGAAGCTGTAAAGAAGCAATCTATAGCTGAAGCTCGTTTCTTGAGAGCCTATTTCTATTATAGACTCTATTTGAATTTTGGTGAAAGAATACCTATTTATTTGCATGAATTGAAAGGTACGGACGAAGAATTCTATCCTCAACAAGCTCAACCGGGTGAACTGGTCAGCTTGATAGAAACGGAATTATCCGAAGTTCAGAGTGCACTTCCTGAAAGCTATAGTGCCGAGTCGGATGGTGGACGTGCAACCCGTTATGCTGCTGCCGCTATATTAGGTAAATTCTATATGTTCCGTCATGAAACGGCTAAGGCTGAGAAAGAGTTTGAAAAGTTGATTGGCAAATATGAATTGATGGAAAACTATGCTGATAATTTTAATGGATTGCATAAGAATAATAAGGAATCAGTATTAGAAGTACAGTTTACCGGTTTTATGAGTGGCGGTCATTATGAATATAATTTATTTACTGTCCATTTAGGCCCGGACTCTAAGTTGGGAGCTTATGAAGAGGCTTATCCTACCCCGTGGTTATTTGATGTGATGAAGTCGGATAAAACTGTCGAAGGTGAATATAGCGATAGAATTTTGTCTACAATCATATTTGATGATCCTAAATGCCGTCCATTTTATTATGAAGAGGGCAAGTCATTTGCAGATTATCATGGGGAAGGTCAATTCTATTGGCATAAATTTGTAACTTATGATCCCTCGTTAGGACCGGAATGGGATTACAGTGGATTTAATGTAACACTGATTCGCTATGCCGATATTCTGTTGTTATATGCAGAATGTTTGAATGACAGAGGGGAAACTGCAAAAGCCATACAATATATCAATGAAGTACGTGCCCGCGTTCATGTTCCGGCTTTACCAGCCACACTTTCTAAAGATGAAGTGTTGAAACATTTGCAAGATGTAGAACGTCCTTGCGAATTGGCTTTGGAAGGTTCACGTTGGTATGATTTGATGCGTTGGGGAATTGTAGAAGGCACATTAAAGGCACATGATAAGCCTTATATGGATAATTATGTAGGTACCAAGCATACATTGTTCCCTATTCCTCATGCCGAATTCCTGATGAATCCGACTTGGGAACAGAATCCTAACTTCAGTAAATAATCAATTTTTTCATTTTCAAGGTTTCTATGAGGATGTGTCGTAAGTAACGGTGCACATCCTCTAGGAATCTTTCTAATCCGATAATGTATGAAAAAGATAGTAAAGATATTTTCTCTTTCCGGGGCTGTGTTGTGTTTGCTCGGCGCGTGTAACCAGCCCTCGGGACAAGTTCAGACGGGGGATTTGATGTCTCAACAGGATGAATTTTATAATTTGATCAATATCAAGAATGTGCCCCAACAAGAAAGATATTACGATGCGTATGTTTTCTCTGATTTAGGTGCATGGTCAGCCTATGCTTTGCCCGAGAATGAAAGCAGGCAATATGCCGGAGCGTTTATCGGTCCCATGACAATGACCGGACGCGGTTGGATAGCAGGTAGTTTGGCACAACCGACCTTGAAAGTCAATGGAGAACCGTATGATTTGGTACGCAATGTGCAGACAGTGAAATACCTTCCCGGGCGTTTGGTGCAGGAATTCAATGATGAACAATTGAACTTTGTGACCGAACTATGTTTCAACACTTCGCGTACGGCTGTTGTCCGTTCTGTAATAAAGAACGTCAGCAAGGAACCTATTACGGTATCTATGGCATGGAATGGAGGTGTTTTTGACAAGGCTTCCGATTTGAAAACCCTAGATAAAGGTGTTTCCATCCTTCGCCAGCGGGATTCTACGTGTACGGTGATTCGTTTCTGTACGGCGGATGAGATCAAGTTGGTCAATAAAGACAGTCTGCAAGCCATAGAAAAGACAGAATTGGTTTTGCAGCCCAATGCAACCTACCAGGCAGACTATACGCAAACCATGATGCTTCGTGGAGAAGACCTTCAGAAAGAACTGGCTGCTGTAGCTGGTTTCGATATCAATGCCTGCTTTGATGCAAATGCAAAGCGTTGGAATCAAAACATCTCTTCATTGCTGGCCGGTGACAGTAAATACCTGAATGAGAACAAATATCGCAAGGTACTTGTAAAGGCGATGATGACCTTGAACAGTAACTGGCGTTCTGCCGCCGGAGATATTCTTCATGCAGGCAGCAATCCTTCTTACAATGGTTTCATCAATGGTGTATGGTCATGGGATTCCTGGAAAATCGCTTCCGGCAATGTTTTCTATAACCCGGAAATGGCGAAAGATGAGATGCGTACTTTGTTCGATTACCAGGCAGAGAATGGCATGGTTCCCGATTTTATCTCTTATGATAAGAGCCGTAACAACTGGCGTGATTCCAAACCGCCGGTAGCAGCTTGGGGAACCATGAATGTCTATAAAGAAACGGGCGACCGCGCATTTTTGGAAGAAATGTTCGATAAACTCTATAAATTTCATCAATGGTGGTATACGGATCGCGACCATGACAAGAACGGCATTTGTGAATATGGTTCTACAGATGGTACACTGATTGCCGCAGCATGGGAAAGCGGTATGGATAACGGAGTTCGTTTTGACGATGCCGTCATGTTGCAGAACGGTGAGAATGCCTGGTCAATGAATCAGGAGAATATCTGTCTCAACTCTTTCCTGTATACAGAAAAACATCTTCTGGCAGAAATGGCTACCATCTTGGGAAAGAAAGAATTGGCAGACCAACTGACCGCTGATGCCCAGAAGCTGAAAGAACATATCCAGACAAAGATGTTCGATATGGAAACAGGCTTTTTCTATGATACCCGCATCGAGACCGGAGAATATATAAAGGTGATGGGTGCTGAGTGCTGGTTGCCTTTATGGGCAGGTGTCGCCACTCAGGAACAGGCAAAACAAGTGATGGAAAAGATGATGGACCCCAAAAAGTTCAACTCCACCCTGCCATTGGGCACGCTGGATATCAGCCATCCCCGTCTGCGCCCCATCCGTGGCTATTGGAGAGGACCGGTTTGGATAGACCAGGTTTATTTTGGCATTACCGGACTCCGCAATTATGGTTTTGACAAGGAAGCAGATTTCTTGCTCGAAAAGTTCATAGACAATGCGCAAGGACTGACTACGGACGGCCCGATCCATGAAAACTATAATCCGTTGACGGGCGAGA
>CAVJPC010000180.1:0-6783 GCA_963651205.1 Bacteroidaceae bacterium | reverse complement strand
CCCCGCCAAACTGTGGGTGTCCGGCAAAATTTCTTATTGTTTAATTTAAAATTCAGTAGTCATGAAAACAACAGAATTTACCATGCCGGAAATCACTATTTCTTATAAAGATAACGTAAAAGCATCCGAAAGGGTGAAAATACTCTCTTCCGAAACATCCTATTCTTATCTGAAACCGTTTTATGCGGAATGTATGGAACACCACGAAGAAAGTTATGTTATGTTCCTCAATCGGGCAAACAAGGCTTTAGGTGTTTCCCTGATTTCTAAAGGCGGGATGGCAGAAACTGTTATGGACGTGAAAATAATCCTGCAAACCGCCTTGAAAGTTCATGCTTCGGGGATAATCCTCTCACATAACCACCCATCGGGCAATCTCAAACCGAGCGAACCGGATAAAATAATCACCTCAAAAATCAAGGAAGCCTGCAAGTTCTTGGATTTACACCTGTTAGACCATATCATCCTAACAGAAGAAAGCTATTACAGTTTTACAGACGAGGGGCTTATCTAAGCCCTTTTTTTGTTCCTTAAATACTATTAATTTGCGCATTGATTTCGTTTCTGAATTTTATTGGATTAGCAATAAACTTAAATGTATTGGTAGCTCCACCAGTGGTTACGACAATAGAACCGAAGCCTAAAATACGTCCCATAATACTTTGATTAATCCTTAGTCCCTCACATTTACTTAAAATCAATTCGAGAGCATCCCGGCTTAAAATACCTGATTTTAGAATGACCTTTTTATTTGTGATAACATATTCAGCCCCCATCTTTAAAAGAACTCTTTTTATCAATTGGAACAGTCCTAATAACAATAGGAGTAACCCGATATAATAAATGAAACTTGTCTGTGCGGAAGAAAGGAAAGCACCTAACAATAATAACACTGCTGGAAGTACGAAAATATACCAGTGAATATCTGCTTTATATTTAATTTCTTCACCTGCTTGTAGATTGTTTTGAATATAGCTCATAATCCTTGTAAATTATTAGATTGCATAGTTTTATTATCAGGGGACAAAAGTACATATAATCAGAACGGTATGAAATAAATCTTAGATTTTTCTTTTAGACTAAATCTTAAATTTTAAAATAAAACCCTTTTCCCTGTTTCTCCTATTGTAAATCTTCCTCATAGGCAGTCACCAATCGCAGCAATCATTTTCGTATCACATAGGCAAAGGTATTTCCGTGTTCTTAACGGCTTTGCAAGGTCAAGCCCTAAAGGGTTAAAACAAAAATCTTCCTGCTGTACTTCGTCCAGAGAGTATTTTTCTTTAAAACCTTGCAAAGCCTAAACACTACCCTTTAAAGCCTATATGAAACGAAAACGACCGCCCCGACCGGAAACGCATAAAAAAAAAGTCAGATTTACGAGAAACAGGAAAAAAGGTTATGAAACTAAACTCCCTTACCTCTCAAATCCGCATAAATTTTAAAAGACACGGAATTATGGAAACAGTAACATTATCAGAAGCAAGAGTTTATGTAGGCACTTACGCCAAGTATAACAACGGGTCACTTTTCGGCAAGTGGTTAGACCTGTCCGACTATTCGGATAAGGACGAGTTTTGGGAAGCGTGCCGGGAACTTCACGAGGACGAGCAAGACCCGGAATTTATGTTTCAGGACATCGAGAACGTACCCGAAAGCCTGATTTCCGAAAGCTGGCTGTCTGAAAAGTTCTTTGAGGTACGGGACGCCATCGAGAAGCTAAGCGAAACCCAGCAGGAAGCCTTTTTCGTATGGTGCGACCACCACAATAGCGATATAAGCGAAGAAGATGCGGACGACCTTGTTTCATCCTTTGAGAGTGACTATCAGGGAGAGTATAAAGACGAGGAAGATTACGCCTATGAAGTTGTAGAAGAATGTTACGACCTGCCGGAGTTCGCAAAGACCTACTTTGATTATTCGGCTTTTGCCCGTGATTTATTTATGACTGATTACTGGATGGATAACGGTTTTGTTTTCCGTTGTGCATGATTACTAACCGGGTGGAGCAATCCACCCACAACACACCAATACAATGAAAGTATATAATAACATAAAGACCGTTTTAAGGTGGGCAATACTGGCTTTTATCATCTATCAGGTAGCCACCAGCACCACCGGAGCGTGGATAGCCCTAATCGTAGGCTTTTATATAGTCCGGTTCTTTCTCCGGCTGTTTATCTCCGCCGTTTACCTGTTTTGCATGGCATTTATCTTCATTGTATTGCTTTCGCTTTTGATTATCTGATAACTCATTTTAAATTATAACGATATGGAAACTTTAAACAAGAACGGGGTAAGTATTACCCAAACACCGGGAGAGGAAAAATATGTAAAATGCTGTTTAGGCGCATTCAGGGGACAGATTTATTTTCAGTATGATTATCGCCATACAGACATGGAACTGTTCAGCACAGTGGCTAAAACACTTGCCGAATGCCGCAAACAGCGGGATGAATGGATAGCGAAAAAAGAAAAGAAACAATAACGATAAAATAAGTACATTTATGAAAACGACAGAAGTAAATAACAAGATTATCGGCAGACGCTGCAAGTGCATATTTACCGGATTACTGGTAACGGGTGTTATCGAAGCCGTAGAAGAAAACGAATATTCCGTGCAGGTGAAAGTACATTTTGATACGCCGCACCAATGGGGTGATGAACTTTATTCTTATGACTGGTCTTTCGGTCGTAAATCGGACGGTTTCGGCTCCTTGAAATATTTGGAACTCCTGCCGGACAAAACGACATTCGATGCAATGATAGTTACTTTCGGGGAACCCATCGGCACACTTGACGCCATTTTTGAGGATGTGAAAACGTGGGGTGTCTGTTCCCTGAAAGGATGGATAGATAGCTACGAAAGCACCCGTTTCACCCCCATAGGCATAGATAAGGCGGTGATAACAAGTGAATATAACATGGACTGTGTAAAAGAGTGGCTGGAACATAACACGCCAGTCAGGGACATTGTAGCCTGTTAATGAAGAACGGCGGCAGATTTGCCGCCGCTACTTTCTTTCGTGAGCCGTTGGCGGAAAAGAAAGATAGCAAAGAAACCTTTGTAGTTCCCTATAAATAAACAAATGACCGCCGGGCTTTTCCCGGCAGTCATTCTTAACAAAATCCCTTTTCATTCCAATTCCTCGCCCCACAGTTCCACATCGGTAGGAGCATTTTTCAGTTCAAACGATATGTAAGCCCACAAGAGAGCGAGAAATACAAGGTATGCAACCCATGTTTCCATTTTTATTCCTCCTGTTCTTCTTTACTGTTATCATTATTGAATGAAAACGTAAGTTGGTGCACCTGTCCGAAGCTATCCTGAAAATACACATCCACCGTTTGCTGGTCGGTTGATGCAGAAGTATAATAAAGCCTGAATGTTTCACCCGGAAGCGGGTACAGGTCATTCGGCAGTAATACCGTTCCATCGGACATTTTCAGCGTTCCCGCCCCGTCCGGTTGGAAATAGCGGATGAAGTACTTTGTTTCTTCATAGCGTCCATCCCGGTGAAGCTGACACCTGATTTCCGCCGTTTCACCTACCTTTAACTTTTTAGGTACAGGCATCGTTTCGACAGTGAACGGGTAAGACTGCTGTATATCCACATTGTCATTACAGGCACTCACTAATAACAGGGCAGCCACCATGTAGCACCCTATCAGCATCTTATAAATTACATTTCTCATATACATTATATATAATAGGTTAGTTTATCACATGATTATCTTTAGACCGATACCAAACTGTGTGTGGAACTTTCCAACGGAAGAACCGAACAGGCATCTTTCCCGTGCGTTAATTAGGAATACCACTCGGTCGGTAATATAGCTTTCCAATTCCAGTGTCAGCGCACCACCATAGACAAACCCGTCCTTATCGGTCAGGGTCGAACCATCAGGCAACAACTTGTCACCCCAGTTGCTTGTTTCGTACCCGGCAAGGGCTGACAGCCCCAACGAAAGAAAAAAGGTTTTCTTCCGGTCGGAAAGGAAGTTCAGGAAGTAACCGCCCTCACCCGTAAACTGGCTCACGGGTATTTGCAAATCATTATAGGGATAATGCTTTTCGAGGTATTCTCCACCGATAACCCAACGGTTCCCGTTTCGGGTATAGGTGGAGAGAGCTGCCCCGAAGTAATAAGCGAAATCGCTTTGTTTGTTCCAGTGAACGCCGTCCGCCATGCCGCCCGTAACCTGCAAGCCTTTCATTCCCGGCAGACATCTTTGTGCGTGTGCCTGGTTAAAAGTCAGGCACAGCGCAAAGAGGGATATAATACAGAATATCCTTTTCATGCTCATTTGATTTTAAGTTCGTTAATCACTTTGGCTGCCACCACATCCGAGTTTTCCACCCGGATGGTTTGGTGTCTGCCCCCGTTCTTTTCCACCAGTTCAATAACCAAGACCTTATCGTCAGGGATAGTGAACTGTGGAACGGTGTACACGGTACGAACGGTACTTTTACCACCGATAACCAGTATTTCATTATAGCTCCTTACCGGGTCAATAACCGTTTCCTGAATAGCCGTTCTTTTGGCTACCTTTTTATCCACAATCTTGAAGCGGATAAAATCGGTATCAAACGGCACGTTTGAACTGTTCTTTACCTGTGTATGAAAATAGAACAGCCCGTTATGTGAATAAATCCCCTTTACCAAGAACTGCACCCCAAAACGCTTGCATCCCAAATGCTTTATTTCCCGGTCATTGTTCTTGTAGACGGACTGCATAATCAGCTTTACCAAAAGCGGGCTTTCGCTGCCCAGTTCCCGGAAATAAATATTCATCCGGGTGTGTGAATAGTCGGTGCTGTCCTCGTTCTCCAAGAAATCTTTCATTTCGATGTTCAGCATTTCCGGTTCGTGTGCGTATTTCGCATTAAATGAATAAAAGCTGCCATCCTCACAAATAACGGAAAAGTTTGTTTCACCGGGAAAGCCCTCTGTCGTAGCCTTGACCCGGACAACGTTTTCCGCACCATCGGCTTTTCCGGCAATAATGTAGTTACTGCCTAAATCCACGTACTTAACGGCAGACGGGAAAATGATATGTACCGTTTTGGCGAATGTCACCTGTACGCCGTAAGGTGTCACCATTTGGCGATAAGGGAGCTTCTTTGTAATGCCCTGATACAAATCGTTACTTTGTGCTTTCACTGAAACCACGCCCAAAAGTAGGGCAAACATGATAATTAACTTTTTCATTTTGGATTGAAATTTTTATGGTTGATAATTGATTAATAGATTATTGCTGTTTGGCGTAAAGCATCACCTGATAGTTTGCTTTCAGGTGAACCTTTACCGTCCGGAACTTCTTTGCAAGGTATTGCGACCCGCCCTGCATCAAGCCCCTTGTAATATCCATTGCGACCTGCTGCCCGGCACTTTGCGCAAAGGAAATGCTCGTACCCAGTCCCGCACCGATGTTCGCCATCGCTTCTTTTGCCGCTTCCTGTTCCAGTGAAGAGGGTACGGAAAGCCCCTTTTGCCCGTCACTGTCGTACACGGCAAGTTCCACAGGAATGATATTGCCTGCATATTCGAGCGAGGACACCAGTATGTCGAGCCGTTCCCCTTGTACTTTGGCACTTCCCGATACAAGGCTGTTTTTTGGAACAATGACATTGCCCGCTTGCAACGGTTCTAACAACCGCAATTTGACGGTTTGCCCGTCCGTCAGCGTTTGGTCGTGATAGATGCACGCCCGAATCGTGTTTTTTCCCATCGAATAACCGCTACCGACCGCCGTATTAAACCCGTAATTGCGTGGCTTGCTATATTCGGCGATAAACTCGGCGTTGCTCATGGGCTGCTGCAATCCTGAAACCGTCCTGTCCGATACCGCTTTTACGGGTGTGGCGTTTCCGCTCCCCTGAACGGGTGCGGATGGTGTGACCTGTGCAATCTGTCCTGATTGTGAACTTTGCCCGTTCTGTCCGTTCATATACTTTGCCGCCAGTTCGTATGACTTTTCCATAAGCGCCACCTGTTCATCCATGCTGCCCGCTCCGTTTTCTTTGGCATCGAGCCGGGCAGTAAGTTCTTCCACCTGCCGTTTGAGTTCTTCCTTTTCCTTGTCCTCTTTCGGTGTTTCGTAGAAACTGCCTAACTGTCGGTTCATGTCCCGGTAAGCCGCCGCCGATGATTGGATGGAGGAACGGCTATTATTCGGAGCACCCGCCCCGAAGTCTATCACGGCAGTTTTCGTTTTTTCTGCCGGAGCATCATCCATCAGGTTCAAGTCGTCCCCCTTTTCGTTTTCCTCTCCGAGCGAAAAGGCAAAATCCTGCAAGGAGCGCATCTTGTCCGCCTGCTTGTTCTCCATCTGTTCCTGTTCGTAGGCGGTCTTTTTATCGCTGATTATCCCGTCCCCTTTGGGTTGCGGAATATCGGCGTTAAAGCCGCCCACGTTTTCCACCTTTGCTTCGTCCTTGTCGGACGGTGCAAAAATCAGGTACATACACCCTAAGAATACCAGTCCCATAAGCGGATAAACCAGCATCTTCTTTCGCTGCTGTATCTGCTGTGGGGTCAGTTCCTTTTTTTCCTTTTCCTGTTTTTCAGGTTCCTTGCCCTTTTCCGTTTCCGGTGCGGGAACTTCATTCTTCATTTCTTTTTCTTCCATTGTCTGACTGATTAAAAATGTTCGTACTGTCTTTACCTTGTAGCTGCAACTGCCTGATGTGCTCTATCCGTATGGTTTCGCCGTCCTCTTTTCCTATCCGGTAAATGGATGATACCGTAAAGTAGATGGATAGCCCGCCGAAGAACAGGA
>CAVJPC010000179.1:0-2728 GCA_963651205.1 Bacteroidaceae bacterium | reverse complement strand
TGTAATCGATTATGCTACCGCCAAAGGTGATCGTCTGCTGGCTTTGGGAGTGGATAAATTACAGAACGACGGATTGAAGTGGGAACGTACTACATCATGGAATGCCGGTGTCGATTTCGGATTTATCCGTTCACGTCTAACCGGTACGATTGATTTGTATCAAAAGAAAACAACCGATCTTTTGATCTCCAGAACATTACCTGCTTCCAGCGGTTTTGGCAGCGTGATGCTTAATCAAGGGTCTTTATCAAATAAGGGTATTGAAATTTCATTGAATGGTGAAATTATTCATTCAAAGGATTGGAGTTGGAATATTGGAGCGAATATCGGTTTTAATAAATCGACAATTGGTGATCTGGGCTTTGAACCGGCTGATTTCGGCGACCTGAAACAGGTGAGAGGTTATCTGGGTAATTCTATTGGCGACCATTTTGGTATAGCCAACATCTTCCTGGTTGATCAAGCTCCCGGTTTGTTCTTTGGATATAAGACCGACGGTATCGTTCAGGAAGAGGACATTGCAGATGGTAAAGGGGTAAAATATACAGCACCGGACGGAAGTACGAAATATTATACGAAAGATCCTAGCTCAGGTAGTGTAAAACCTCATGCCGGAGACGTTAAATATGTGGATATGAACGGTGATGGCGTTATCGATGAAAATGATAAAACGATTATCGGTGATCCGAATCCGGATTTCACTTATGGCTTCCAAACACGCGTTTCGTGGAAGAGCCTGTCTTTGTCGGCTTCGTTTAATGGTGTTTACGGCGCAGATCGTTTAAATACGAATATTCGTTATAATATGACTCCGGCTACTAATGCAGGAAATCTGACGCAGGAAGCATTCCTGAATTCATGGACGGCCGAAAATCATTCAAATCTGTATCCCGGCACTGGTTATCTGATCCCGAACGGTGTGGTAATGGATCGTTATGTAGAAGATGCAAGTTATTTGCGTTGCTCGGATATTACACTTAATTATATCTTGCCAAAGCTTTGGACTAATAAGATCGGCTTTGAAAATATTAGTGTATTTGCTTCTTTAAAGAATGCATTTGTTATCACAAGCTATAGCGGATATGATCCCGAAGTAAACAGCTTCGCTTTCGACGGTTTGCGTCCGGGTATCGATATGAGCCCGTATCCAAGTGCCCGCTCTTATGTATTCGGTTTAAATGTCACATTCTAATTTAAATAATCTGCTATAAAATGAAAACATTGAAATATATATTATTATTTGCCGGTGTTCTTTCTTTTTCAGCCTGTAATTCCTGGCTGGATGAAGATCCGGAATATAGTATCAATACGAACACGGCTTTCGCAACAAAGGAAAGCGCCCAGATGGCCTTACAAGGATGTTATGGCTATATGGCAAACGATAATGGGTATGGACAGGCCTGGCAAGAGCTGATGATTTCTGCTTCCGGTTTCGGATGGTATCAGACAAATGGTAACGATCAGGATGATTATACATCCCTTCGTGCTATTCCGGCCTCTACATTGATCAATATGGCATGGACAGGCATGTATAAAGTTATTGGCGAAACAAATGCTTTTATTGCTAATATGGAAGAAAGTCCATTGGATGAAAGTGTGAAAACAAGTATGCTTGCCGAAGCTAAATTCCTGCGTGCGTTGGCGTATTATAATGTCGTGACAACGTGGGGAGACGCTCCTTTCAAAACAACTCCTTCCGCTTCGGATGCCGTAGCATTGCCACGTGTTGAAAAAGCAACTATACTGGCACAGGTGGAAAAGGACTGGACGGATGCTTTTAATGATCTGCCGGAAAAGGCAACAGATGGCTTTGCTTCCAAATGGGTGGCAAAAGCATTCTTGGGTAAATTGTATTATACTATTGCCGCCCAGGGGGATCAAGCTGCATGGGAAAAAGCTAAAGCTTGTTTCGATGAAGTATATAATAAAGGTATATATGCTTTGCAGCCTAAATTTGGCGATCTGTTTGCTAATAATGTAACAGGCTCCAAGGAATCGATCTTTCAGATGAACTATGCGGTATCCGGTGTAAGTCGTAACCGTGGTAGCTGGCTTTTTGCTCCAACCAATTCTACTACCGGTAAATCCTGGAGCCGTATACGTGCCTCAAAAGCTTTATATGATTATTTCAGAGGAACTTATCCGGGTGATGCACGTCTGGAAGTTACTTTCCAGTCGAAGTGGAGAAATTATACTGCGAATGGTCAGGTAGCTGCACAGGTAGAACCGGTTCCTTCCGCCCGTGATACGACGTATGCTTATCCGTTGGTATCTTATGATTCGAAAGAAACACCGGAAGGCTGGAGCAAATCAAAATTGTTGGTTGCTGAAATCCCTTATGAGCAATTGCCTGATCCTGCCAACCCGAGTGCCAAAGAGTTGAGTTCCGGTAAATATGCTGGTATGGATGAATTGGTTAAGAAATATTTGGAAAATACAGGTGATAACCAGGGGTGGCCTTATTTTAAGAAACCTATCGATCAGGTTGTTTCTGCACAAAACAGTCATAAGAACATCTTTATATATCGGTATGCCGATATGCTGTTGATGATGGCTGACATATATAATGAATTGGGTGATAAAAACAAAGCGATCGATTTGGCAGATGAAGTGTTGTCCCGTGCACGCCAGTCGGGTAGCCAACCATCTGAACAGCCTGCCCGTTGGAATTCTTCATTGTCGAAAGATCAGATTAAAGAGAAGATCTATTTTGAACGTATATTTGAAT
>CAVJPC010000178.1:0-20446 GCA_963651205.1 Bacteroidaceae bacterium | reverse complement strand
AACTTCCGTCACTGTAATAATAATCGCCTAATTTCAATTGCGCGGGGTCATAAAGCTCAATATTATTCGTAACGTCGCCCGACCACTCCATGCTGCTGCTCTCCGCTACTACTTCAAGCCCTGCGCGGGCAATATTCACCGTATAAACGATGGATGTGCCGGGTGTCCAGTCGTAAGTATTGGGAAAGGCTTGTCCGGTAATGACCACATTGTCCGTGGGTGGATTCACATTGTCCGAAATGCTTCCCGTAACCGTATAAGTAATGTTGAGCGAGCTGTTTGCCCGGTTGAGAATGAGGTAGAAAGTTCCTAATAATACGGTTTCATCCGCTGTGGCGGGGGCTATCGTTACATCTGTATTTGTCGCAGTATAGGTGTTTTTATCCATGGAAGAACTCCAGTTGAAACCGTCTGCCTTATAAGTAAGCCTTCCGCTTTTAGGGGCGGTGACAGACAGGCTGTTCACTACCTTGCCTGCACTCAAATCATTGCTTTTGGCATAGATGCTAACCTTGGTCAGCGCGTGCTGCATTGTGAAACTTATCTTGCCCGATGTAGCCGGGTTGCTGTTGTAGCTTTGGTTCATCAAGGGTGTTGCCGCCAGTAGATCTGTCTGATCCGCCTCGACTGTTGCCACGGTGTAGTCCAAGTATGGGTAACCTGCCACTGTGTTTCCGCTCGGGGTTACTCCTGCGGCATTATACGGCGCGTAGGCAAAGAAGCTGAGCTTGTCCGCCGGGTTGTTGGGCCAGTACTTCATGGGGGAGTAAGTCCAGGGGCTTGAGGCATCGGTCCGTTTCACTTCCTGATTGTACATAAAGTTGGGCGTGTGGGGCGTCGTAAAGTCGCTACTTCCGGTGTAGTAGGCGAAGATGCCCGTCGAGAGGAGGTTGTCGGTGGTCAGTGCCCCGCTCCGGGTTTGCCTTCCTTCCACATGGGTGTAGAAGCCGATGGGGCGGCCGCCCTGCGGAAGGTCCGGCGCACTGTCGTCCGCGCGGCAGGCGGCGAGTAACGGCAGGACAAGGGCGATGATTCCGGTACGTATCCCATTTCTGCAAGGCAGCAGGAGCATTGCTTTTCTCGTTCGATTCTTCATATTATTTTATAAAAGTCACATTTATATCTTCAGAAAGCTATCGCCGCCTGTGCTGCCAGCCATCCTCCTTTTCCGTAAGCACCGGCACCGCCTCCGGGCCATGATACCATATACGCCTTGCTACCATCGTTTACAGGCTCTGTGCTTGACCAAAAATGATGATATTCACCTCCCGTCATGGAGCCTCCCACTTTATTCATACTTGGTTGAATGAGGCTTGAGAAATAGAGGGATATGTAGTTCAGTTGCCCCGCCGAAGGACAAAACCATCCGCTGGTGGTATTGGGCACGGTTGCGCTCCAATTGTAACAGGCAGGCACTCCACCGTTTCCTGTAAGTGTTCCTCCGGCTGCCTCCTTTATTTTCTGGGTATTGCTGTATCCATTAAAATCTTTCGTATCGGTGGAGGTGTTTGAATATGTACCGGGACCTCCCCATCCTATATGTCCCAATGCGTCTGTCTGCCTCAAGGCTACTGCATACCCATGCACTTCCATCGGATTACCGTTCTTATCCAGATATACACCGGTGTCCGAAGGATGCCGCCCTACATAGAAGACAACTCCCACACACTCATTCTTAGCCGCCACGGTGCTTATCTCGCGATGCAAGAACTTCCCGTCGCGGAAAAAGAAATCCCCTATTTGCAACCTCCGGGGCTTGGTGCTCAACCGGGTATCCGTTTTCAGCGTGTAGTACTTTCCGGCAGTCAGTGTACCTACCGCCAATTGGGGAGCGGAAAAAAGCAATGTCTTTCCGTCTGCCAGCGAATAACTGCCGGAAGGCGTGAAAGCGGTGGCGGAAAGTGACGTCGGGATGATGGCGCGAAAGGAGCCGTCGTCCATGGGGAGGGCTTTCACATTATTCAGGATGGTTTCGGTAGCCGGACTACTCAAAAGTACTCTCGCCTCATCGCGATATTCAAAGCTACCGTCGGGCGCTACATAGTTTAGATAACCCTCACCGGGTTTGAATACCAGCAACGCATGCAGATGCTCAAAATTCAATGTAAGCACCTTCTTGTTCGCATTTGCCGGGTCTGTCGTGGGGTTGGCAACGGCAGCCATCAGGTCGCTGCCCGTATAACCTGCGGGGGTGGACTGGTCGGCGGCAGGTTGCAGCTTGGCGTTGTTTGCCAGGTCTTTAAGGATTTCTCTTTTAAGGTCTTGTTTGATGGTGATACCCTCCCGATAAGGATAGTATGCCATATAAGTAAGGTCATCATCGTAGCTGTACAATACGTGTGTGTCCCCCGCAGCAGGCGCCCAACTCACCGTGCCGTCCGCCGCTTTGGTATAAATTAACTTGAGGTTGTAAACCTCGTCAATGGTGGCTACACTCGGTTCTTCAAAATTCTTAAGGGCGAAAAGACCGATAGCGTCACCATCGCTGAACTCCGTAGCCAATCCGTTTTCAGCAGGGATGCGGGTAGAGGGAGCGTTTTCTTCACCGATAGCAGTGTAAGCGCTTACCGTAGTACGGATGATAAGAGGTGTGCCGCCCGTCGTGTTCCCGATGTCCGACACGTCTGCTTCTCCGGAACAACCGCTTGCGATGAACAAGGCAAAGCAAAGAAACAGCCGAATAGATAATATTTTATTTTCCAACAACATAATGTTACCTTATTTTTGTTTAAAATAATTTTTTATAGATACTTATTTTCTGTGATGATTGGGGAAAGACCGAACAGGCCAAATCCCTCGTTCAATCAGATGTTTTCATCCGATTGTTTTGAATATTAGGATTTTCAATCCGCTAAAGGAAAAATATTGTAAGCGGGTGAATAAAGTCAGATTTAAAAATCCTGACACTCGGGGAACGCCGGATGAAAAGCATCCGGCATGACGGAATGTCTGTCACGCCGGACTTGCCCAAAAGAGTCAGAACGTCAGCACCACCCGGGTAAGATGGATGCCGCTATAGGCATTATAGCCCCACCCCATATCATTTCCCGAACATTTCCCAATGTTACTGGCCGTTGCGCCGGTTTGCATGTTAATCACCCATACATCATGCAGGCTCGTTTCCGTAACCGTCCAGTATTGCAGGCCGGCAAACAAATCCCCACCCACTTTCTGCAAGGAACGGTAGATAACACTCCCTTCCGAATGTTTATAAGCATTCCAGATTGTTTGTAACTGGGCATAAGAGGGCATATACCAATTACTCGCCGTGGAAGGAACCGGAACAGCCGTTCTGAAGTTCCTTATTTCGGCAGCCGCCTGGCAAAGTCCGTTAGTTTGTTCTGCATATTTCTTCGTATAACCATCAAATTGTGTAGTTTGCCCCGTCCCAAAATAGACTTGGCGTCTTCCCCATTTCTTGTCCGTATCAGAAGGATAGGCATCGGTCAACGCCATGACGTATCCATGGATATCTTCCGAGATGTTCGTATCGGCGTAGTTACTTATAGCGTCGCCCGGACCCGGACCTACATGGAATACAATGCCGATAATATCTTCACTGCCAACGGGACTATCAGCAGGAAAAATTTTCCCGTTACTGCAAAAGTAGTCGCCTACCTGCAACTCGCGGTTTATAGGGTCACCGGTCAAGACCGATGCTTCCACTTGTTGGGTGTAACATTTTCCCGCTGTGAACACACCTGCCGCCAGCGTATTCGTGTATAGGACTACTTTATCGTTCTTCGTCTTATAGCTTCCGATGAGCACGGTAGAAGCCGACACACCGGCTTTCAGTATGGCACGAAACGTACCGTCACTCATTGGCAAAGCCTTTGTGCTGTTTATAACAACATCTTTGGCGGTAACGTCCACTCCCCACACTTTATCGCTGTATTCAAAACCTGCTCCGGCAGGAGCTAAATAATTAATCAGCCCCATCGGTTTGAGTACCAGCAGCGCATGCAGATGTTCAAACTCCAGCGTCAGCACCTTCTTGTTCGCATTCGCCGGGTCAACCGTGGGTTTGGCAACGGCAGCCATCAGGTCGCTGCCTGTATAACCTGCGGGGGTGGACTGGTCGGCGGCAGGTTGCAGCTTGGCGTTGTTTGCCAGGTCTTCAAAGATTTTGTAAGTAAGGTCTTGTTTGATGGTGATACCCTCCCGATAAGGATAGTAGGCCACATAGGTAAGGTCATCGTCGTAGCTGTACAATACGTGTGTATCCTCCGCAGCAGGCGTCCAACTGCCCGTACCGTCCGCCGCCTTGGTATAAATTAACTTGAGGTTGTACACATCGTCAATGGTAGCTACGCTCGGTTCTTCAAAATTCTTGAGGGCGAAGATGCCGATGGCGTCACCGTCGCTGAACTCCGTGGTAAATCCATCCTTGGCAGGGATACGGGTAGAGGGAGCGTTTTCTTCACCGATAATAGTGTAAGCTCCTACCGTGGCACGGATAGTAAGGGAAACGTGCCCGACTGTGTTCCCGATGTTTTCCATACCTGCCTCTTGCGTGCAACCACTCCCAAGAATTAGGAAGGCGCAGAGACAGAGATTAGCCAAGAGTGTTTTATTTTTCAACAACATAGTGTTATCTTATTCTATTATAAAATAATTTTCTAAATACTTATTTCTTGCGATTGATGCACTCAGGTAATTTCATCCTTCTTCAAAACCTTATCGGATTTTGATTTAAAAAGTCAGTTCGGCTCTGACCCTAGACGGTTGACTTCTGGCAGGGCCATAACTTCCTGTCTCGCCCAGTTTCACCATTCTTGCCTTGTCAGTCCCCGTCCAGTTAGCAGTACTCGAAGTCCAGTGGTATTGCCCCCAACTAAGATTTTGTCCATAACCGGCGGCAACCAGTTTGTTGAAAGAAGAAATCACTGCTGCCGGTTTCGCTGTCAACGCCCACATGAATGAACGCGACGGGAAATACCAGCCGCTATTTTTGTCCGTCTGCAACCGCCCCTTGTCGGTATTACTATAATTAAGGCAATAATAGGCAGCAGCATAATTGCTTGCCGACAGACTGCCAAAGTCGGTTTCCGCAGTTTGTTTCATAAAATGAGTATTCAGATACCCCACGTCATTGTTTATGTCATGGGAGGTAGGAGCAAGAGCACCGCCATTAGGTCCCCACTTGCAGGAGGCAACTTCGTAAACAGAAACTACATGAGCGCGTATCTTATTATCCACACAATTCCCCCCGAAGTTGGCATCGCTTCCACTTGCCAGAAGGGTGACAACGCCTACGCAGTCGGTCGGATTCTTAATGACGGGAGTTTCATAGGCAAGAATTTTTCCGTCGCGACAATAATAATCCCCCACCCGAAGCGCACGGGTCACGCTTCCGTCTGTTGGAAGCTGTATCTCCACTTGTTGCGTGTAACATTTTCCGGCAACAAGCATACCGGCTGCCAGTGCAGTACCTGTATAGAGAATCTCTTTATCGCCTATGGTTGTATAGCTGCCGATAGGTATAACATCGTCCGTCGGAGTAACTTTTACGATAGTACGGAACGTACCGTTATCCATGCGCAGCGCTTTCACTCCGTTTATGATCGCATCTTTGGCGGCAGCATCCGGTCCCAACACCCGGTCGCTGTACACATAACCTGCTCCTTCTGGAGCTACGCAATTAACTAATCCCATCGGTTTGAGTACCAGCAACGCATGCAGATGTTCAAACTTCAATGTAAGCACCTTCTTATTCGCATTCGCCGGGTCTGTCGTGGGTTTGGCAACGGCAGCCATCAGGTCGCTGCCCGTATAGGCAGCGGGGGTGGACTGGTCAGCGGCAGGTTGCAGCTTGGCGTTGTTTGCCAGGTCTTCAAAGATTTTGTAAGTAAGGTCTTGTTTGATGGTGATACCCTCCCGGTAAGGATAGTACGCCACATAGGTAAGGTCATCGTTGTAGCTGTACAATACGCGTGTATCCCCCGCAGCAGGCGCCCAACTGCCCGTGCCGTCCGCCGCCTTGGTATAAACCAATTTAAGGTTGTACACATCATCGATGGTAGCTACGCTCGGTTCTTCAAAATTCTTGAGGGCGAAGATACCGATGGCGTCACCGTCGCTGAACTCTGTGGTAAACCCTTCTTCGGCAGGGATACGGGTAGAGGGAGCGTTTTCTTCATCGGTAGCGGTGTAAGCCCCTACCGTGGCACGGATGGTAAGGGATGTGCCACTACCCGCTTCTCCAATGACTTGCGGCTCTGTCATTTCCGTGCAGCCACCCCAAATACAAGCAGCCGAAAGGAGAAGGGCGGTGCATCGAACGATGTTGCTGAAAGAGTATTTATTTCTGTTGTTCATTGTTACCTTGTTATTTTAGACGATATTTTGAAACTCTATGTTCAATGTTCATGGCATGGTTAAAAGGCGAAGAAGGGACGGATATTACAACCACCCCTTTTAGTCTGCCCAGAAATTTGTACAAATAATACACGCCTATTATTATAAGAATCATTCATAGTTATTAGACTCCACAGACCATTAGTTCCATTAGACGCAACAGATTCCGAAGTGCTACAATAGAAATTCTGTCTGACCGTCCGATTAGGGAAAAAGACATTATCATCTATATTCACTTTATCTAATTGATTATTTATCTTGTCAAACATATTGGGGGCATCATCGGTTTCGTTCCACCAGCCTGAATCGGATATACTTTCCCATTTAGTCGGAGACTTTCCACCAAGATTCGCCATTAAATCAAACCATTGACCTATACTTGGCATAAACCACGGACTGCGGTTTATGTTGTTCGGTACGGCATGACTATCTCTGTAATCTTTTATCGCTTGAAATGCGGGATAATCACTGAGGGGTGTTTTTGCTAACATAGTTTCTGTCATTTTATAACCATTCATATCATTCCCGGCATCGTTCATGCCAATGGCTGAAGTAACAAGAATATCGCTGTTTGCCCAGCTATATTTTCCGGAAATATCCGCCAGCCCCATTACATACGCATGGGTCCACCCTTTTGTGTTGCACTCAGCATCCGTCAACCTTGCCGGGTCAGTGGTCACCACTATCCCTACGGCTTGCTGATAATCCGGTATTTTCCCCCACACATCTACTGCTCCGTTACAGGGATAAATCTCTATCTTGCCGTTATGCTGATATACAAAGTCACCGGGTTGGAGTGCACGTTCTGTAGCGTTTTCAACCCCATTGTGGTGTATCTCCAATGTATAACAGGTATTTGCTTTGATGCCTCCGACAATAGTTGTACCTGTGGCAGAGACAGGGAGAGGCGATGTACCGTTGCTGGTGGTGTAATTGCAGAATATCTGTTCTATAATAGAACTAGCGGGTATTATTGCACGGTAACTGCCGTCACTCATTTCGCAGGCTTGGATAAAATCGTATACAAGCATTTTACACTTTACACTTGTTCCGCTCACCTCTGTCGTCTTTGTTATATTCTTATCTATTCCCCATGCCTTAGCTTCGGCGTGATAGCTATAAGTGGCCCCTGCCGGAACAATACACCGGTTCATGCTCATGGGCCTTATCACCAAGAGTGCATTCTCATGCTTGAAGTTGAGTGTGAGCGTCGGTTTCCCCGAAGCATCCGTCACAGGGGCACCGGTGGCAATCATCAAGTCGCTGGCAGTCAAACTTTCGGGAGTAGACTGGTCCTCATTCGGTCCGATTAGATCTATCAGTTCCGTCCTGAGTGCCGGCTCGTCATTTGCAGTTGTCGAAAGGCTCGGTTTGTAGGGGTAATATGCCACGTAAGTCTGGGCGTCGGTATAATAAACAGGACCATCGGCGCCTTCCTCGGTTTTCCAGGCGGTGGTACCATCCGCAGCCTGAGTGTAGACGAGTTTCAGGTTTCTCATATCCGTCGAAATGGAGGTACTGCCGTCTGCAGCCAACCGAATGCAGAAGAGGCCGATGGCGTCGCCGGGCTGAAAAGTGGTGGTAAGCCCGTCTTCCACCGGGGTACGGGTGGAGGGAGTACCGCCACCGTCCTGTGCCGGGGCTTGGAAACCGCTTGCCGTGGCGCGGACGGTGAGCCGTGTGCCGTCGGCGGGAAGATTGCCGTTTCCGGCGATATCCGGTTCCATTTCATTCGTGCAGCCTGAAAAGGCAAACAGTGCCGCCAAGAAGACGAGGTTTATAAAAGGATGTTTGATTATATTTCTCATTGTTATCTTTATATTTAAGCGTTGTTTTGAGATTTTAGGTTTCGGTTCCATTAAAAGGCAAACACAGCACGAACTGATTTTAAAGACTGCTTACTTATTGATTTCTGCGTACCGTCCATATTATCTATAATCATCACATCTCGCTCCTGCTCCGAGCCCGTTTGTTCCGTACTTGTCCAAAAAGCATCCAATTCATCAGTGGGACTAATTACACTTCCATATTTTAGTTTGCTCAATTGTCTATTCATCAAGTCTCTTCCGGCAGTCCCCGAGTTATTATTTTCTCCGTGCATTATCAACGATGCTTCTGCCAAAGAAGGGATATAGAAGCTGCTGGTTCCCGTAATATTTTGAGAACCCAGAGCATGAATGACACTAAACCCGGTAACACCGTAAGGGTTATCGGTGAGGAACTTTTTCATCGCTTTGGTATTGGAGTATCCTTGGCAGACGTCTTGACGAGTGATATCAAAAGTGATTCCCGGATAGGGATTGGTATTTTTCATCCAATAATCAACACTATAGCTGGTGTCAGCATCCCACCTAGTTATTGTCATTGTTTGCTTGTACAGCACCAGTCCGTTTTTGCATTGGGGGTAATCTGTACCCAGCATAGGATCGCCTTTAAATCCGTATTCATTGCCCACAGCTGGGTTTCTTGCCCAAAACACTACTCCGATGCTACCGTCATCATTCGTCCTTGGCGGTTGAGGTTCTTCCACCCCGTCCAGTCCTCCGGGCCAGATAGTTCCACCCTCAAAAAAGAAGTCGCCCACCTGCAAGGCACGTGTCTTGGTTCCTGCCGTACCCGACATAGGGGTGTTCACAGTGCATTCATACACTTTGCCCTTCTTCAGGTTTGCCAAACCGGTGGGCGATTGGTTATACTTTATAAGCATCCCGCCTGTGGAATAACTTCCGGAAATAGTACCGCTGACATCCTTAACAATGGCGCGGAATACTCCATCCTCTGTTTTGAATGCCTTTACACCCCACACTGTCAGGTCTTTGGAATCGGTATCCACACTTATGGCAGTAACCCCTGAATGATATTTAAACGCACCGTCAGGCGCTACATATTTTGCTGTTTTCCGGTTGGTTTTCACCACCAGCAGCGAATAGCTGTGGGTGAGGGAAAGCGTGATTTTTTTCTTGGCAGGGTCGGTGGTATCTACCGCCTTGCCACCGGCAGTCATCAGGTCACTGGTAGCATAGCCCTCTGCTGTAGACTGGTCGGCTGACGGCTGCAATTCCGTTTTTTCCGCAAAAGAGGCACGGATGGCATCCGCACTTTGCGTAGGGTCTATCGTAATACCGTTTTTGTAAGGATAGTAGGCTATGTAGGTCACGTCCGCAGAATAATACAAGGTAACCGAAGCATCTTCCGGTTGCCAGGTGGGGTTGAGGTCAGCCGCCTCCGCCTCAAAGAAAATCATCTTGGCATTATCAATCCCATCCATCATCGAGGCATCCGCCGTACCTATATTCTTTACGGCAAAAAGACCGAGAGAATCGCCCGGTTCAAAGTAGGTATCATAATTGCTCTGCTCCGTGCTGCGGGTGTGCGGGGAGTCATCCGGCTGTCCGGCAAAGCCGTCCGCCTTTACCTCGATGGCAAGGGGGATGCGGTCGCCTGACGGGGGCAAAATGCCCTCCTTCCCTGTTTCGTCGGCGCAACCGCCCAATGCCGCAAAGCCGGTACAGAGAAACGCAATACCGACAGGAGCGGCGCACCGGTGGAAGATGCGTGTGAATAAGTGCTTGGTGTATCTCATTGTTATCTTGTTAATATAGAATTTACTACTCATATTTTTATCAGTTCACTACCACAATATCCGACCCGCCATCCTCCCACAGCACGTCTCCCTGCTCAATGTGGGTTGTCACGGGTACGCCATCTACCGAGCCCGAACCGCCGTTACCCCAATTGGGAAAAGTTCCGTTTTCGGTATAGGTGATAACGACACTTCCCGTCACGGTTCCCGTACCTGCGTCGCTCCAAGTGGGATGGACAGAGGTGGTGACGGTGAGCTTCTGCTTTTCGATGGCAAAAGTATAGCTGACGTATGCGCCTATGCCCCACTTATCCATCGAGGGCAAGGGCTGGTCTGTCAGCGTCACGGTCTGCACGGGTGCCGACTGTCCGTTGCCTGCCGTTCCGGCGGTGGTGTAAGTGATGCTGAACTTATGGGCGGCCTCGTTTATCCCGGTGGCGGGCAACAAAAAGAAGTCAGTAAATAGCTTTTTCTCGTCCTTCACGGCGGGTACGGCGAAGGGTAGGGCAGCCGAAGGGGATACGGTAATCATTTCTATAGGGTTTATCCAGCTGATATATTTATCATTATCCGGCGTGGGAGTACGGAATACGAGTGTGGCTTTCTTGGTGGCCTGCATGGAAAAGGCGGTTACCTGCTTGCCCTGTACGTTGTCGCCGCTTTTCACATAGACGGACACTCTTGTCAGGGCATGTCCCATGGTGAAACTCACCTTTCCGTTATTCGTCCCGTAAGTCAGGTTCGTCAGCGGCGGGATGGAGACAAGCAGGTCCGTTTGGTCGTTATCCTTGGCGGGCACGGTGTAGTCGAGGGTGGGGTAGCCGCTTTCCGTCACCGGACGGAAGGAAGGGTTGCTGCCGCTTGCTTCTTCTATATATGGCGCATAGGCAAAGAAGGTGATTTTGTCGTCCGGGTTGTTGGGCCAGTACTTCACCGGAGTGTAGGTCCAGGGGCTTGAAGCATTGCTTCGTTTCACTTCCTGGTTGTACATGAAATTCGGCTTGTTCGACGTACTCCATTCGCTGCTTCCCGTGTAATAGGCAAAGACGCCCATCGAAAGGATGTTACCGGTGGTCAGTGCTCCGCTACGGGCCTGCCCATCCTCTACCGTGGTGGAGAAGTCGATGGAACGGTCTCCCTGCGGCATGTCCGGCGTGTTGTCGTCCGTACCGCAGGCGGCGAGCAGTGGTAGGACAAGGGCAATGATTCCGGTACGTACTCCGTTTCTGCAAGGTAACAGGCACATCGCTTTTTTCGTTCTATTTTTCATATTTCTTACTTCTCTTTTTTCTTCGTTTTCTTTGGTGACCGGGAAGGGATATTCAACCCCGCCCGGCCTGTATGCGGCATTCCTCTTTCGGGGAGCAACTTTATTGTATCACTACTTCTGAAGGAACTTTGTCCCATGCTTTTACCTCTGCCGCCTCTATCGTAATCTCACGCAGGTTGATTTTCAGCGTATACAGGTATGATTCTTTCCGCTTCATGTGCCCGGCGGGAATCTCAATCACGGCTTCGGCATGGCTGGCAACGTATTGACCGGAAGTGGTCTGGTCTTGGGTGACAATGTCGTAATGGAAACCAAACTTAATGTCCCCCTTGGCACAACCGGACATTTTGCCCGACTCCGTATCGTCGGCAATGGGAATGAGGTATAGAAACTGTTTGTCGGGGAACAAGGAAACCGGTTTAGACTGAGAAGACTTGTCTATTTTTATTCCCTTGATGATTCCTGCATGCCCGGTTGTAGGATTGGATTCCGTTATGCCGTTATCGAAATTCAAGATATTGTCGAGGCTGAAATCCGCCGCAGCGATGGTGGCATCGGTGTAGTTCCAATGCAATTCCGACCATTTGGCTTTGGTATAGAATTTGGAGCCGGAGTTGACCACGGCTGCGGGATCCAGGAGAGACAGGTTACTGTTCGGGGCGGTGTGGTTTGTGCCCACAATCCACATGTGGGTGATGTAGACAAAGCTCTTCGTTCCGTCCATATCGTTAAAAAGGCCGTCGCCCAGTTTGGCTTGGAACGAGACGCGCGAAAGCGTGTGCTCGAAGTTAAAACTGACTTTCCCGCCGTTCTCCGGAGTATAGGTCATATCGCGTTTGTCGGCCACCACGAGGTCTACCATCTTTGTCAGATTGTCCTTATCCTTGAGGGTGAAGTCGATGTAGGGGATTCCCTGTTGAGTGGCTGCGGATACGACCACTCCTGTTTTCGTCCCGTTCTCCCAGTCTTGTTCATAGGGGGCATAGGCAAAGAAAGAAATCTTGTCACCGGGTTGGTTGGGCCAGTATTTCACCGGGCTGTAGACCCATGCGCCGGAACCGCTGTTTGCCGTGGCATCCCACTTCACCATCTGGTTGTGCATAAAGCTGGGGGTGGCAGTGCCCTTTGCCTCCTCGAAACTCTTCTGTCCGGTGAAATACCCCATAATGCCGAAACCACCGTATGCATCGGCAACCGTGGGGTCGGCTTTCATGCTTTCCGTGCTTACTTCCACTCCCCGCGTTGGCACGCCGGTGTATACGCTGAACCCCACTTGCGGATGGGCGTCCGGGCTAACTTCCGTCACTTCGTTCTGCGAGCAGCCTGCCATGAGCAGTGCCGCTAGCCCTGTCATCATTGTGTTAATCCTTCTTGTTCTCATCTTCTTCTGAATTTTAATGGTTATTAATTATTTTTTTTCGTTGTCATTGGATAGGTATCTCGGTGTTGATATCGTTTCCCCAGCCGTCCACGTCCACATCGAAACCGGAGCCGGAGCCGCCTTCGGGCTTCACGTCGGGGATTTTGCCGGTGCTTGCTTCCAGCCGGAGAATAAGGATGCCTTCGCCGTTGTCTTCCTCCGTCACCTTTACCTTCTCATAATCTTCCGTGAAATGCGTCTTGCCGTCCACCAGCAGGGCGTTGATGTGCAGACGGTGCTCGCCGTCCGCGTTGAAGCCGAACACCTGAAAGGTGCCGGTAAGTGTCCCGTCGAAAGGCGAGCCGGGCGTAAACTCCGGACTTGCGGGGGTGAACTCCTGTGTTACGGTAGTTGCTGATGCCTTGCCGGTGGCGAGGAAGACGGATTCGGCTACGCCGTCTATGCGGCAGGTGGCCGAGCGGATATTGTTCAGTCCCTCCACGTGGAGCACGGCCTTTACTTCGCGGGTCAGCTTGCGGGGAGCGAGACGGATGGTGAAGCGGTCGCTTTCCTCTCCTTCTGCGGCAGGTGTGGGTTCTACGCGCCCGTAGCCGGTCTGGCTGTAGTTGCCCAACATGTCTTCCGTCACCGTGAAGCCTTCGATGGTGGCGGCAGCAATCCCGTCGGGAGAGGCGGCGATGGTGCGGGTTTCTGTGCGGGTGTCATCATCCCGGCGCGTTTCTATTTTGCGGGCGTAAGCCTCCAGCGTTGCGTAGCCGTTGTTACCCCGAAAAGCGATGTTGCTGAAGTCGTTGAAGGAACGGTTAAAGAGCACGGCATCGTACACACCCTCCGGCAGCCGTATCACGTCGCCCGAACGGTCGCCCAGCAGAAACACTTTCGGTTCTTCGCCGCTACGGGGGTAGAATACGATGGTGGCGCCATAATTGCTTTCTTCTTCATCCAGCCCCGACTGGCTCCAGTCGGCATGGATGCTGATTTCCGACACTTCATAGTAGGTCAGCTCGCGGCGTTCGCAGGCCAAGAAAGACAGACATAAGAACAAAAGGACAGATAAAGAAAAATTTGTTCTTATGTTCTTCTGTCTGAAATTATCACTAACTTTCATCTTGCGCCTCCTTTCCTTGCTTTACGGTTCAGCAGCCACACGAGGGAGATTTTCGCTTTCGTGGGGCCGAACCAAGTGTATTTGCCGTTTTCCTGCCACAGCAGGGTCTGATAATTGTCGCGTGCATGATAATGCCGATAGTCGGTGCGCAACACGCCTATGCCTATATTAAATTCCAGCCGGAGGTTGCGAGCTATCTTCCTAGCATAGCCGTAGCTGATGCCGGCGGCAATGAAGAACTCTCCCTGATAGCCGTTCTCCTGCCATTGCAGGTCGTACTTGCCACCCCCGGCGTACAGTCCCAGGAAATGCCCGGTTAGCACGTCCCGGCTTTGCCGGTTCGCCTGGCTACCCAGCCAGTAACGGCCTTCCAGACCACCCATGAGGATTTGCAGGGAATACTTGTCGCCGTCGAATAGCCACCAAGGGAACATGTATTCGCCATTGACAGACCACCGGCGACCGATGGGGACTTCGATTTCAACGTTTGGCATCAAGGCGGCACCAAACAGCAGGTTGGTCTTCAGGGCAAAGAGCGGGCGTTTGTCCGTATATCCGCTATCTGCCACTGCCCGCTCATGGCGAAAATAGAGCATCGTCTGCTTGCCGGAAATAAGGCCTTCCGCATTCCTGCGCTGAGCATGGTTTTGAAGCGGTAGAAAGAATAACAGTCCGCAGCAGACGACTAATCGTTTGATATATTTTAAAAGTATATTCATAAAGGTCGAGGATTTACCAGTCGGACATTTTTATTTCTGAAAGGAACTTGCGCGCTATATGGTTAAACACACCTATCTTTTGTGCCACTATGCCATAATGGTCATAGAAAGAGGCGGGAGTAGGCTGGTTGCAACGAATGGGCTGGTCGGTCGCCTGGAGCACATCCAGTAGGGACATCTCATGCAAGGGACGGCACGGTTTATAGGAAGACGGATCTATTTCCTCTTTATCCGGCAGTCGGCAAATAAGTCCTCCGGCTTCCAATTCCCCGAGTAAGTTGCTCAAATCCTCCTTTGACAGAAGGAAGTTTGCCGATTGCAAGTTGTTGCCGGCGGCTACATCATGCAATAAAGCTATAGCGGCTTGCGTGTGTATCGTTAACATGACTGTTTTGTTTTTTAGACCGTTACTTACCAAGTAACGGACTGCGCTTCTCCCTCCGGGATAAAAAAAGGTGTTTTTTTATCGATTATTTATCAGAAAAGACGTTTTACAGCAGAGCAAAGCGTAAAAAAACACATTCCGTTTTTGAGATGTCAGAAATGGATGGAGGCTTTGTGTATTTTTTCGTAGTACACGCCGGGGTGATATGTGTTTTTCTTGTGAAGTGTGTCGCTTAATAAATAAAAATGATAAGATTAACCGAGATAAATAAACTTTTATTTGGATTTATGAGAGGAATTTTAGACCTTTGTTGCCTCAATCATCCGTTACTTGGTAAGTAATACTATTTTCTTTAAGTATGTTGTCATTCAGCTTTTTATGCAACTTTTTTATCTTTATTGCTTCCTGCTATTGTCATAATTAGTTTGTCATTGGCAGCATCCACCTTTTCATTCTCAAAAGGTTTCAGGTAGGTTTCAGTCACTTTGATAGACGAATGTCCCAATGCTTTGCTAATGATACCAATACTCATCCCTGAATGGAATGCCAGCGTTGCCCATGTATGGCGGGGCGTGTACGAACTGAGTTTCACACCGGGTAGTAACAACATAGTTATGGCCTCCAATTTCCGGTTAAAGTTGCGGAGTGCCCGAAGGTAATACAAATGTAATTCCTTGTCCTTCTTCCTGTTTTTGTTGTTCCGGTTCTGTTCCTCTTTCACACTTTCTTCGTCCAGAATCGGAAACAGGTAGATGGAATCGGTGTTCTTGTTTTTGAACTCTTCCATCAGTCCCGCCGCTTCTTTGGGGATACGCACTGTCATCTGCCGTCCCGTCTTGTGGCGGCTATATACAATACTGTTCCCTTTCACATCCTGCTTACGCAGGTAAGCAAGGTCAATGAACGGCATCCCACGGAACAGGAACATCAGCAGGAAATATGCCAGTGCGCATCGTACGCCCTCCGGCAATTCATCCATGTCAGCATACAACAGTGTGTTCATCTGTTCCGCTTTCAATGCCCGCTTGGTCTGTGACTCTACTTTCGTGTACACGTCATCGAACAACTTCGAGTTATAAGGCAGCACCTTTTCATCGGCAAGCCGGTTGTACACCGCCTTCAGGTCACGCATATAGGTCGAGATGGTATTCAGGCTCAACCCTTTCGGTTCTCTGCCCTTCTTTCTCTCCCTTTCCAGCTTCATCCATTCCTCATACTCCTTCAATCTGCCCGGCGTAAAGACTTCGTCTACAGGCATGGGTGTACCTTTACCCCCGTAAAACTCCGTAACGGATTTCAGCGCATAGGTGTACGTGTGTACCGCCGAACGCTTCTTGTTCGCTTCCAACTGTTCGATTACCGCCTGCATGTAAGATGCCAAATCCGGTATTACCGTGATTCCCGCCATTTCTGCATTCTTTTCTTTTTCATCCATAATACTTTGATTTTTAATTCCGCATCATGCGTATGCCCTGAAACAGCCGCGCCGATGGGAAAGTTTAGTAATGCAAAGTAAAGTATGTAAGGAAGTTATAAAAAAATAGTGAAATGATATTTGTCCGGCACCTTTTTTACATTTTGATTCTCCTGCCTTGCTCCTCCAACTGCTGTTGGAACTCCGGCGACTGGTCGTTCAGCCAATCGGTGAAACCGTGACGGATTTCGTCAATTTTCGCGTTGGCAAGCATTATGGATTCACTATCCCGTACCTTGATGTCGTGGCCGTGTTCGTCCGATACTTTTGGTAATATCTGGCACGGTATTGACTAATGCGTGTTTCAAGAGGTTGATCCCATCATACTTCCTGTATTGCCCCTGTACGGCATACTGGTCGGTGATTCGGGTATTCTTCGAACCGCAATGCACGGAATGCTCGTCGATGCTTTCCGAATAGAAAATCGTCACCTCCGTGTCGAACAGGTGTTTGATAATGGCATGGACCTTTTTTTGTACTTTTGGACAAATTGAGAATGATACTCCGGAAACAGGCACCAGTTTTTTCAATTAGTTCTGATTTCATAGATGGAGATGGATGGGTATGTTTGCTGTGCATAATGGTTACGTTTTTTTAATCGGTTGGACAACTGTTTTTTCTGCAAGAATGCGGTGGGCAACCCGGACGATTTTCTGGTACATGCTATGCCTGTCCTTGAAACAAGCCAGCCTTGTTCGCCGAACGTGCTATGCTTGTTCCCCGGAAAGTGCCGCCTTGTCTGCTGCATCCTCTTGACGCTGCAAAGATGTAACCTGGCAAAATTGCAGTGTCCGTTTATGTCTGTCTATGTCCGTCTAGCGGAAAAAAGGTGTGGCGCAACAAGTTCCAGCATGTTTCCGGAGCAGCCTAGTGGAGGGTATGGAGGCTTATTTTATAACTTATATAAATATAATACTTATATATTCTTTCCTTTAAAGGTAGGTACTATAATTCTTAGTATATATAAATGTTGTAAATAGACCCTCCATATCCTCCACTAATAGGGATGATCAGATATGGAAATATATCAAATTTAGTTTACATGTAGAGGCGGCATGGCCAACGCTGTCGGTATAACGGTAGATGCTTAAAAAAATAAATACTAATGCAAGATTGAGTATTGATAAGTTTTGTTACAGTGTCCAGGTGGAGGTGGATAACCATCCGGACAATGTATATTTCTTAGGGAATATTCCTGATGCGGGGAGATATAATTCGATAGCCGATTTATTTATTTTACCGAGTAATTATGAAGGTCTTCCGATGGTAATTTTGGAAGCAATGAGTGCCGGGAAACCTGTAGTGGCCTCGAATGTGGGAGGAATCAGCGAGATAGTTGTTAATGGGGAGAATGGATATGTGGTGGAGTTAAGCCGTTGTCGTTATTTTTCCGGTGGCCTTGTGTTCAGGGTGCATTTAAAATAATTTAGACTAAAAGAAAAAGGTATTCCCGGTAACATTTACCGGGTATACCTTTTTTCAGGGAAGAATAATACTTTGTTATCTGTAACATTCTAGTTGCGGAACTTCAACCCGTCACCGGCTGTTTCTACAATAATCGGTTTGCTTCGGTCCACTTCCTGTGACAGCAACTTCTTGGACAAATCGTTCAGCAAATAGCGCTGAATGGCACGTTTCACAGGACGGGCGCCAAATTCGGGATCATAGCCTGTGCTGGCAATGAAACGGACAGCCTCATCCGTCATCTCCAAAGTAATACCGTTATTGGCCAGCATATTCTTGATACCGTTAATTTGTATCATCACGATCTGTTCTATCTCTTCTTTGTTCAATGGCAAGAACATGATCGTTTCATCTATACGGTTCAGAAATTCCGGGCGGATGGTCTTTTTTAACATCGACATTACCTCTTTCTTCGTTTCCTCGATTACCACTTCGCGATTCTCGTCATTGATCTTTTCGAACTGACTCTGAATGTAAGCGCTTCCTAAGTTGGAAGTCATGATAATTATGGTATTCTTGAAGTTGACCGTGCGTCCCTTGTTGTCAGTCAGACGACCGTCATCCAATACTTGCAGCAAGATGTTGAATACATCCGGATGCGCTTTTTCTATTTCATCAAACAATACCACAGAATAAGGTTTGCGTCGGACGGCTTCCGTCAGCTGCCCTCCTTCATCGTAGCCCACGTATCCCGGAGGCGCTCCGATCAGACGGGATACAGAGTGCTTCTCCTGATATTCACTCATGTCGATACGGGTCATCAGACTTTCGTCATCAAACAGGTAGTCGGCCAATGCTTTGGCAAGCTCCGTCTTACCTACGCCGGTGGTACCCAGGAAGATGAATGAACCAATGGGACGTTTCGGGTCTTGTAATCCTGCACGGCTCCGACGGACGGCATCGGATACAGCTGCAATGGCTTCATCCTGACCTACGACACGCAGATGCAATTCCTGTTCCAGATTAAGCAGCTTGTCACGTTCACTTTGCAGCATCTTGTTGACCGGTATTCCTGTCCAACGTGAAACGACATCGGCAATGTCCTCGGCGGTAACTTCCTCTTTGATCATGGCGCTATCGCCTTGCATGTGTTTCAAGTCTTCCTGAATATCCTTGATCTCATTCTCTAAAGCCTGTAATTTTCCGTAACGGATTTCGGCTACTTTGCCGTAATCCCCTTCACGTTCAGCCTTGTCTGCTTCAAATTTCAGTTGCTCTATGTCCTGCTTGTTCTGCTGGATCTTGTTGACCAGTTCCTTTTCACTTTGCCATTTGGCTTTGTAGGAAGTTTCCTGTTCCTTCAATTCGGCAATTTCCTTGTTCAACTGCTGTAATTTCGGTTCGTCCTTTTCTCGTTTGATGGCCTCGCGTTCAATTTCCAGTTGTTTCAAGTGGCGTGAGATTTCATCCAGTTCTTCGGGTACGGAGTCGCGTTCCATACGCAGTTTGGCGGCAGCCTCGTCCATCAGGTCAATAGCCTTGTCCGGAAGAAAACGTTCGGTGATGTAACGGTTACTCAGTTCTACGGCAGCAATGATGGCTTCGTCTTTGATACGCACCTTGTGGTGGTTTTCGTAACGCTCTTTCAATCCGCGGAGGATGGAAATAGTGCTCAATGTATCTGGTTCGGCTACCATCACGGTCTGGAACCGGCGTTCCAATGCCTTGTCCTTTTCAAAGTATTTCTGATACTCGTCCAAGGTAGTGGCACCGATGCTGCGCAGTTCACCGCGGGCCAGGGCAGGTTTCAGAATGTTGGCGGCATCCATGGCACCTTCACCCTTGCCGGCTCCGACCAAGGTATGGATCTCATCAATGAACAGAATGATGTTACCTTCGGATTTAATCACTTCGTTGACAACGGATTTCAGACGTTCCTCAAATTCACCTTTATATTTGGCACCGGCAACCAGCGCACCCATATCCAGTGAGAAAATTTGTTTGTTTTTCAGGTTGTCGGGCACATCTCCGCGAATAACACGGTGTGCCAATCCTTCTACGATAGCGGTTTTACCGGTACCCGGTTCACCAATCAGGATCGGGTTGTTCTTGGTACGGCGGCTCAATATCTGTAACACCCTGCGTATTTCTTCATCACGGCCGATGACTGGATCCAGTTTTCCGCTCCGGGCGGCTTCATTCAGGTTGATGGCATATTTGCTCAAGGACTGGTAAGTATCTTCGCTGGATTGTGAAGTTACTTTTTCGCCTTTACGTAGTTCGGCAATGGCGGAGCGTAGTTCCTTGTCTGTCATTCCCGCATCTTTCAAAATGGTGGCGACAGTGCTTTTTACATTCAGTAAAGCCAGGATGATGGCTTCCAGTGAAACGAACTCGTCACCCATTTCCTTGGAATACTGTACGGCTCGTTGCAATACCTCGTTGCTTTCACGACTCAGATAGGGTTCACCTCCCGAAACCTTGGGCAGCGAGTCTATTTGCTTGTCGATGACCAATGCGATCTGCTGGGCGTTCATTCCCAATTTCTGAAAGATGAAATTGGTGACATTTTCGCCTACTTTTAGTACTCCCGCCAACAGATGCACAGGTTCGATAGCTTGTTGTCCGCGGGCTTGGGTCAAGTTTACCGCTTCCTGCACTGCCTCCTGTGATTTAATTGTGAAGTTGTTAAAATTCATATTGTATCTCCTTTCCCTTAATTCCGCAACACTTTGATTTAACTTTATTTATAAGTTCCTGAGCAA
>CAVJPC010000177.1:0-3974 GCA_963651205.1 Bacteroidaceae bacterium | reverse complement strand
ACCCACGACGACGACCTCTTCGAGCGACTGTGCGCTCGGGATCATTTTTACGTCGACGACTCCGGATACGCCGATTTTGACTTCCTGGTTATTGTAGCCCAGGCACGAAAATACCAGGGTCGAGGAGGCGGGGGCTTTCAGTTCGAAGGTGCCCTGTACGGTGGTGACGGCTCCCGCATTCGTTTTTCCGTCTTTTATAACAACGACGACGCCCGGCAGCGGGGCTCCGTTTTCATCGATGACCGTACCGGTCACTTTGACATCGTTTTGCTGGGCAAACGACGGTGTTGCGGACAGCAGGGTTAAAAGGAGAATGACCAGGCTGCCTTTAAGCTTTTTGTAAATGCTCATTATCATATAAAGGTTTCATATTGGTTAGTACACTTGTCTGTTAAGAGATTGCCGAACCGGCAGAAGACCTCTTGCCGTTCTTCGTGGGTTTCAGGTTATCTTTTCATTTCGGTTTAGGTTTTAATTATTACTGTTATTTAATCTTTTCAAAGAAACAGGTGGACGCCGGAGGCTTTATCCCCTTATTGCAAAGGTCAATAAAAGGGTGCGACCTTATGGGCGTCTTTTATTCGGAAATGGTTCCATTTTGTACGGGACGTAAAAAATCGAACCCTATCCGGGGGTTCCGGACGCCCGGCGGGTCCGTGGCGGTATTTGTCCGGACAGAATGAAGCGCTCCCGTTGTCGTGTAAAACGACGGCGGGGACGCTCCATTGGTGAAGATGCAATCCATCCCTGTTCCGGCAGACGCGGAGGCGCATATCCATGATGCATTGGACATGTTAGATTACCTTCGTATGGTCCGGATTACGATTTTTTCTTGAATTCGGAGGGGGTCAGTTCAAAATGCCTTTTGAAACAAATGCTGAAATACTTGGGATTGGCGAATCCCGTCATGATCGAGACTTCGGCGATGGTCAGGTCCGACTCCTTTAATAACTGCGCCGATCGTTTCAGACGGACATCCATGATGAATTCCTTGATCGACATGCCTGTTATATCGTTGATCTTCTGATACAGAAGCGTACGCCCGATCGACATGTCCGTGACGAACGAATCGACGTTGTAGTCGCTGTTGTCCATGTTGCGCTCGATGTAATTCATCGCCTTCTTCAGCAGTTCCTCGTCCATCGACGAAATGGTGATCTTCGAAGGTTCGGCGATGAATTTTTTGCTGTACAGTTCCTTGAGCTCTTTCTGGTTCTTGATCAGGTTGGCGACCTGCCGGAGCAGGAAATCCATATCGAACGGCTTGTCGATAAATACGTTGGCGCCGCTTTCCAGCGCCTTGATTTTATTTTCGGTGTTTTTGCCCAGGGCCGACAGCATGATCACCGGGATATGGCTGGTCTTGATGTTCGAACGCAGGGAGCGGCATACGTCGAAGCCGTCGGCCTCGGGCATCATCAGGTCGGTAATGACCATCTGGGGGCAGATTTTCTCCGCCTTGGCGATGCCTTCGTTGCCGTTTGCGGCCGTGTATACGTTGTAATGTTTCGACAACCGCTGTTCCAAATAACTTCTCAGGTTGGGGTCGTCCTCGATCACTACGATATTGCAGGCCTTGCGGTCGTGCTTGTCGTCCGGCGCCGTTACATCGGTTTCCGTCAACAGGTTGTCGATCTCGGAAACCGTGTATTCGTACGATTCGGCCGCACTGTCGGTCTTTTCGGCATTCAGCGTGAAAGGCAGGACGACCGTGAAGGAGACCTTCGAATTCCCGGAATGAAGGGTTATTCCTCCTTCGAGGTTGCCGACCAGTTCTTTGACGATGGACAGTCCCAGGCCGCTGCTGCTTTCGAATTCGGGGCGGCGGGTGGAGAGGTGGTTGAACGACTCGAAGATGGCCTCCTTCCTGTCGTCGGGGATTTCGGCCCCGGTGTTGGTGACCGTGAAGGATATGTACTCGGTATCGGCGGCCGGTGCGGCGGAATCCGGTATCTGCTCCTGTCGGGCCGGGTATATCTTCACTCCGACATAGCCGTTCTCGGAGGTGTATTTGATGGCGTTGGAGAACAGGTTCGTGAAAATCTTCTCGATCACGTCGTGGTCGAACTTGGTGTAAAAACTTTCGTACTGGGAATTGAACCCGGTTTCGATTCCCTTTTTGTTGGCGTAAAACTCGAACAGCGAGAAGATGCTGTCGATAAACCGGATCAGGTCGCCCGGCTGGCGGTTGAGGGTGATCTTCTGGCTCTCGATTTCGCGGAATTGCAGCAACTGGCTGATCATGCGCTGGATGCGTACTACGTTCTTTTCGATCAGGTGCACGTAGGCGTTGCCCGGCGTGTCTGCGGGCAGGTGTTCTTTGAGCTGCTTCAGCGGATCGACGACCAGGGTGAGCGGTGTCTTGAGGTCGTGGGAGATGTTCGTGAAGAAGTTGATCCGGGCCCGGGTAAGTTCTTTCATGTTCTGCTCCTTGATCCGCTCCAGTTCGAGCCGTTGTTCGAAGATTTTCTTGTTGGTGAAGTACCGCCAGATGAAATAGACCACTGCCGAGAGCAGTGCGGCGTAGACGAGGTAGGCCCAGATGGAGAAGAAGGGCGACGGATGCACTTTGAACCCGAGCGCCGTGACTTCGTCGCCCCACAGACCGTCGTTGTTGGAGGCCTTGACCTCGAAAACGTAGTTTCCGGCAGGCAGGTTGAAGAACTGCACGCCCTTCTGTCCCTGCGGCAGCAGAGACCATTGTTCGGAGAGCCCGAGCAGCCGGTAGGCGTATTGGTTCTTTCCGGCGTTAAGGTAACTGTCCGCCGAGAACCGGATTTCGAAATTCGACTGCCTGTGTGACAATTCGATCATATCGCCTTTGCCTTCGCGATAGGACAGGGTGGAGATCGCTTTTTCGAGGGGTGAATTTTTGGCGCCGGGAATTACGGGTTTGCTGTTGATCAGCAGATCGGTGAAGAAAACCTTCGGCTTCTGATCGTTGTATTTTATGTTTTCCGGGGTGAACAGGATGAAGCCGTCCGTTCCGCCGAACAGCATTTCGCCTTTCGAAGTCTTGTAGCAGGCCCGCACGTAGTAGGCGCCGCAGTGGTTCGGGGTGTCGATCTGGGATTTGTTGATCGTCCTGGCGGCGTGGTCGTAGTAATAGAGCCCGTCGTTGGTGCTGAACCAGACATCATGCGAAGAGGTGTCTTCCAGGATGCCGAAGACCGTTTTACCCGACAGCCCTTCGCCGTTCCGGTCCTTGAAATTGACGTAACTGCCGTCGCGGCGCAGCAGGTTGACCCCGCCGCCGCGGGTCCCGAACCAGATGTCGGAACCCGATGTGACACAGTAGGAGCAGAGGTTGTTTACCGCATAGGGGGCCTCGTCGATGTAATAATGCTTTACGATCCGCCTCGTGGCGGCATCTACGATGTAAGCTCCTCCGTGGCTGACGAGCCACAGGCTGCCCTCTTTGTCGTGAAACAGCGTTTCGATATGAATCCGGACGGGATTGCCCCGATTGTCCGAGAACTGGACTGCTTCGATAATCCCAGTCTTTGCGTCCTTGTACATCAGTTCGGCGTCCGGGTCGGTCATCCAGATGCCCCGGTCGCCCTCCTTGACGAAATCGTAGACGCTGAGCGGCTGCCCCGAGGCCGGATGGTTCATGTGCAGGTCGGTAAAACGCCCCTGCCGCTCGTCGAATGCCCGCATGCCGCCGTTGAACGCCGAGACCAGCAACGTGTTGTTCTCGTCGTGCCACAGCTTTTTGATCATGTTCGACGTAAGACCGCACTTGCTTTCCTGCGTATAGTAGATGAACCGGCCGTTCTTGCGGTCCCAGCGGTTAATTCCCCCCCCCTCAGTTCCGATCCACAGGTTGCCTTCCGTATCTTCCTCGAAACAGCTGACAATCGGATGGTTAAGGCCTCCCGGGGTGGCTTTGAAGTAGTCGACGCCGTTGTCCGAGAAGGTCATGTAGGCCAGTTTGCCCCCGTAGGTGCCGACCCATACCCCGCCGTCGGGAT
>CAVJPC010000176.1:0-3433 GCA_963651205.1 Bacteroidaceae bacterium | reverse complement strand
GAAGGAACCGAGGAGGAATATGCCTTGTGGCCGATAGTCCAAGGCAACTATGCAAAGGAGCAGGCCGGAATCGCCAAAAAAGCAGCAACGGCCGCGCAAACAGCAGCAGAAACGGCCAATACCGCCATCAACCATACTGAAACGGCCATAACGAACACTACCACCGCGACAGTCGAGGCCAAAAAAGCTACCGATGAATCAAAAGTCCAAACCGCAAAAGTCCAAAAAGTAATCCAAGACACCAAGAATGAAGCAGACCGTGCCGCAGCTCTTGCGGACCATCCTCCGAAGATCGTGGATGTTGATAGTACAGCGTATTGGGCATTTTGGGACGAGCAGGCGAAGGATTATGTCATATCGTCTTGTCGAGCCAACGGGTCACCGCTTTACGCCACGTTCGGAATCAACCCGGAGACGATGTGCCTAGAGGTAACTTATCCGACTGGTTACGGTGACGGGCCCGTATTCTCAATCAAAGAGGGAAATTTATGTGTAACGGTAAACTAACAGGATAATGAGTACAACAGCAATTTTAGGAAAAGTGGCGATGGCGGACAAAGGTGTCTACTCGGCCACGGAGCCTTACGCGGCTTTTGACTTCGTGACAACGAAGGATTCAGCGTATATCTCCAAGAAAGACAACAACGTCGGAAACCCGGTCACAGACACGACCTGGTGGCGGTGTATATTTAACGGCAAACCCATTACAGGGGCCGCCACTGCCGCCCTTGAAGCTGCTGCCGCCGCTGCGCCTACCGTGGTCAACGTAGGGCGCGGAGGTTACGCTCGATGTCAAAGCCAGTCATAAGTACCTATGCGGCGAACTGACATCGTTGACCATCTCTTCGGTGGAGACATCTACCCGCGAGGCTACGATCTGGTTTCGTTCGGGAGCCGTTGCAACCCAGTTAACCATGCCGCAAGCACTTAGCGACAAGGTGATCGGCTACGCCGTTCCTGCTCCCAATACCGATTACGAGATCAATATCGCAAACGGCTCACCCGTAATTGTTCATCCGCGTTAGTTATGGCTTTAGATTCATCGAGAAGAAGGGACTTGCTCATTCTTGCCGCAGAACGGCAGGAACGGGAGCGGCAAATCGGGGCGGATACCTCAAAAGGATATTTTATGTCCGATGCAACTGATATAGACCAATACAATGGTGACAGGTCTTTTCAGATGGTTGTACGTACCGGAGAAGATGTGCAATCGCGACAAGCGTTGCGTGATGCGGAACCTTTGGGTTTCGTTATAAACGATGGTAAAATATATATTAACCTTTTGGGTATGTGGGTATGCGGGTACTCCGTAAACGCAAATACCACCTACCACGTTGTTGCTACTTTTAATAAGGCGACCATGCGGGCCAAGTTGTATGTAGCAGGAGCGTTTGTTTCAGAATCCAAGCCAAGAGAAACAGAGGCAACTTATAGCAGCTATTTTTCAATAGGTAATAACCGATCAGCTAATAAACCCGTATATCCGTTTCAAGGGGCTATAATGCTCAACAGAGATTTCGACTACGAATTAACCGCCGAAGAAGTTATGTCCCTCGACAACAACGGCGATCCTGCGGGGTATGTGCTGTCGGCCAGCATGAAACAGACAACCAATTCATATGTAAATTTACAGAGTCCCATGACTTCTGGCGGATGGCTGCAATACCAGCTCAGCGTCCCGTTTGAGATTGTTAATGGGGCTATTGCCGTAACCTATCCCGTCGAAGCCAATAAGGGCTATCAAAATGGCCTATACCATAGGCTTGATAAGGTAATTCCCAGGTCATACCGGTTTATTCTTCGCTTTAAGGCTAAAGCCGATGTTGATAGAAGCTTGATCCGGGTATTTGTCGGAGGCGGTATCGCTGAGTTGCATTTCAGCCAGGAGGTGACTTTATCCACAGAATTCACGGAATATGTGTTATTTGCAAACAAAACATGGAATCCGGGTTTTCCCGATAATATGCACTTTGTTGGGTTTTATCCGATCTACAACAAACCTGCAACCGGCAAGTATTACATAAAGGATGTAAGCGTGATTCCTATTGGCTGCATTGCTGAATATATGCCGCAGAACATCATTATTTCCCGCAAACGGGACTTTCCGCAGGTAACGCTTCCTATTAGCGGGTACACCCAGAGCTCTGGTGTTTTTCTCATAAATTCGTTGTCTTCAACCACCGAATCAATGAATTTACCGCAAGCCAATGGGTTTTCGGGTAAATATATGCGTTTTGATGCCGTAACAATGATTTCGTTGTACTGCGCATATTGGTATTATTATTTAGAAAAACGGTTGCCAATAAAGATAACTTTTGAGTATCGAGCCAATCGCACCATATACGCATCTCAACAATCCACAGCACCAACTGCTCCGGATGCAGTAGCCATAGACGCCAATGAGGGCGACGCTCAAATTGCTTCGGTAATTTATGGCATCGGAGGGTTTGCCTATATGTTTAGTGCCGCAGATACCGAAGCATGGTTAGAGATGCGCGTGCTGGCTATCGAAGTCGTGGAAGACGTATGTCTTGGGTGGCTCGATTCCGCCAAACAACTCCCACTGAACAACGAATACCTGCGGCCTCTGCTGGAGAGTATCAACGGTTACGACCTGACAGCCATCGGAACACCGGAGATTGATTATAAGCCAACGATGATTGTCGATTGGTCCATGTTGGTTCCGATGTCCTTGGACGGACTTGCGGTTTATCCCGGCGGAACGGTTCCTCCGGCTATTGTTGATGGAGTACTGCGAATAACGAGCAATGAAAAACAAGGGAGTTATGGCGGTGGAGGCCGTTATCTAAATGTAGTAAATGCTACTCCCGGCGACACCGTAGAATGGGATTTCGAGATTCGAGCCTTGGGTATCACTGAGGCAATGACTTGCCTTAGTGTGGGTGGTAGTCTATATTACATTAAAGTCACATCCACGACGCCGGAATGGCAAAGGTGCTCCTATGTAACACCCGTCACAACCAATTCAGCAACTGATTTCTGGATTTCCAAAGCGTATAACGATACGACGGCCGGATATATTGAAATTCGAAATATAACGATCAAAACTTATAGGAAATGAATTACGCAAAACTTATTAACGGCCAGCCCGAGTGGGCGCCGAATCCCGTCAGGATCGATGGCTATACCGTTTCCAACCCCGGCCCCGACATTCTCCAACAACTCGGCTACAAAGAGGTGATTTATCCCGAGCCTCCGGGCGATCCGGAACAGATCGTCGCAGAGGGACCCAAGAACATGACCCCGGTCTACGCCGAGGAGACCGACTGTATCCGCGTTTCGTATGTCGAAGCCGAACCGGAGCCACAGCCCGATCCCGAACAGTTACGGGAAATGGCCTACCGGGCCGAGGCGGACCAGTACCTGATGGCCTATGAAGGCTACATTGCCGAGGGCAAGATCACCCAGGCTG
>CAVJPC010000175.1:0-82168 GCA_963651205.1 Bacteroidaceae bacterium | reverse complement strand
ACCATCGGGTATCATTTCTATATCCGCCGCTCGGGCATCGTGACCCAGCACCGGAGGCTGAAGGAAGTGGGCGCGCACTGCCGCCCTTGGAACCGTTGCTCCATCGGTATTTGTTACGAGGGCGGGCTGGATGCGGAAGGGCATCCTGCCGATACACGGACGCAAGAACAAGGTGAACAGTTGCTGCTGTTACTGATGAAGCTCAAGAAACTCTTTCCGGACGCAAAGATTCGCGGACATCGGGACATGCCGGGAAGTATTCCGAAGGCGTGCCCGTGCTTTGATGCGGAAAGTGAATACAAATTTCTGGAGAAGTAAATCTATTTTTATCAAAAGGCTAAGGCGGACAAGTAGCGTTCCGTCTTAGCCTTTTGTTACATCAAAGATAGAAATTCTTTTGGAGTGAGGATGCTTATATCCGAAAATAAAAAATCTTTCGTGTTACGAGTTATTATATAGTCTGCATTTATTTTTAAAGCAGAATAATATTGAAGTGCATCCTCAAAATCTTTAGCACGCAATTTCAAGGCACGGTCAACCGTCCATGCATCGACTTCTGCAACTTCAACTAATTCCCGTACTTTATCCAACAACTCATACAGTTCAGTTCCTTTGTATAATTGCCGGGCAATATAAGCTATATTAGAAAAAGACAATGAAGATATGAACAGGCTACATTCCCGATTATAGCCCATTGCCAAAATTTGCTCTGCATCTTCTTCAAATTCCTTCCGCTTCATGAAGAAATCCAAAATAATATTTGTATCTAAAAAAACAGTATTCATTTGTATTTCTCTAAAAGATACTTCAAACGTACATCTTCAACATCGCCTTTATCTGCGTCAGCTAGCGATCCTTTCAAACTCTTGAAACGTTCCGGAAGCTGACGGCTTGCTTTCCTCTTTTGAATATCATCTGCCGCCTTGGCATTAGGACCGGAAGCTAACCTGAACAGGAAATCTTCAACAACGGCAGACAAATTTACACCTCTCTGATTAGCGTAAGTCATCGCTTTTTCTAAAACAGAGTCATTAATCTTTAATATTAAATTCCCATCCATAATTTTTTCTCTAATTATTTCTACAAAGAAATAAAATCTATTCCGAAAATCCTAACGGAAAGAACTATTTCTTTTCAGACAAGGATTTGCCAATGCATAAATAATCAAATCCCCAGCCGGCCAATTCCTGTGCATCATAAATATTACGCCCATCAATTACCACCGCATGACTCATTGTTTTCTTTATCACACCCCAACTAGGCAAACGGAACTGCTTCCATTCCGTCAATAACAACAATGCATCTGAATCCAACACCGCACCATACATGTCGACAGCATATTCCACCGCATCCCCTACCCTGCGACGACATTCATCCATCGCTACAGGATCGTAAACACGGACCTTACAACCTGCGTCCAATAATTTCCGAATCATCACCAGTGAAGTGGCTTCACGCATATCATCCGTTTCAGGCTTGAAAGCAAGTCCCCAAAGAGTTACACTCCTGCCTTTCAAATCACCCCCATAATAACCGGACAATTTCCTGAACAACAAGTCTTTCTGTTTTTGATTTACCTCTTCCACAGCTTTCAATACACGCATCTCGTAGCCATTCTTTTCGGCTATTTTTATCAAAGCCTTCACATCCTTCGGAAAACAGGAACCTCCATAGCCGCATCCCGGATACAGGAACTTGTTTCCGACACGGCTGTCAGCACCTATGCCTTTGCGCACCATATTCACATCAGCCCCCACCAGTTCGCACAGATTGGCAATGTCATTCATGAAACTGATACGGGTGGCAAGCATGGAATTAGCCGCATACTTTATCATCTCCGCACTGGGAATATCCGTGAAAATAACACGAAAATTATTCAGCATCAAAGGACGATACAACTGGCTCATCAGATCTTTCGCCCTTTCTGAATCGACTCCTATCACCACACGGTCAGGACTCATGAAATCCTTTATGGCAGCTCCTTCCTTCAGAAATTCCGGATTACTTGCCACATCAAAAGGAATATCCACTCCTCGTTTGTCCAGTTCCTCACGAATGGCAGCCTTTACTTTTGGGGCTGTACCTACGGGAACGGTGGACTTGGTAACCAGAACCAGATATTTGTTCATATTCCGGCCTACAGTACGCGCCACCTCCAACACATATTTCAAATCGGCACTGCCATCTTCATCGGGAGGGGTCCCGACCGCGCTGAACACAATATCTACCCGGTCAAGGCAAGTCGTTATGTCTGTAGTAAACCGCAACCGTCCTTCCTTGTTATTACGGAGCACCATTTCATCTAGTCCGGGTTCATAAATAGGAATGTTCCCTTGTAACAAAGAATTTATTTTCTCTTCATTCACATCCACACAGGTTACGTTCACCCCCATTTCGGCAAAACAGGTGCCGGAAACCAAACCGACATATCCTGTGCCCACAACTGCTATATCCATATCGTTTACTTTATTTCAAAGGATTCTTCTCTGATTTGTACCACTCTATAAAACGTCCGATCCCTTCATGTAACGAAATTTTTGGTTTATATCCCACTTCCTGTTCCAGACGGGACGTATCCGCATAGGTCTGATACACGTCTCCCTGCTGCATGGGGAGATACACTTTCCGTGCTTCCCTGCCCAACGCCTGTTCCATCTCACCGATGAAATCCATCAACTGCATGGGATGTCCGCATCCTATATTGTATATTTTATAGGCCACCCCATCAGGCACATCTGCCGATACCGGAAAATGGTCTATCACACGCACCGTCCCCTCCACAATGTCGTCGATATAAGTAAAGTCACGGCTCAACTGTCCGTTATTGAATACCTTTATAGGTTCACCGGCGGAGATGGCCTTGGCAAAAAGCATCGGCGCCATGTCCGGACGCCCCCAGGGACCATACACCGTAAAATAACGGAGACCGGAAACTGCAAAGCCGTACAACTTGCTGTAAGCATGCGCCATCAGTTCGTTTGACTTCTTACTGGCCGCATAAAGGCTGACAGGAGTATCCACCTTGTCATCCTCACTAAACGGAACTTTTGTGTTCATGCCATAGACCGAACTGGACGAGGCAAAAATCAAATGTTTTACTCCGTAATACCGACAAGCCTCCAAAATATTCAAAAAGCCATGCAGGTTACTTTCCATATAGGCGTAAGGATTGCTGATGGAATATCGAACTCCCGCCTGTGCCGCCAGATTCATCACCTTGTCAAACTTTTCCTGTTCAAACAGCTTGAACAATTCCTGTTTGTCCTCTATGCCCAAACGGATAAACTTATAATTCGGGAACAGGGTACTTTGAAAGGTTGCACCATAGTTACAATTTCCTTCATTGACAGACAATCCACATTCCTGAAGACGGCCATATTTCAGACGGACATCGTAATAATCATTGATACAATCCAAACCTACCACCTCATCTCCACGGCAGGCAAGGGCATAAGAAAGTTTGGAACCGATAAAACCTGCGGCTCCTGTCACCAATATTTTCATAAGATTATCGAGTTTTTATTTAAGATGGACTTTAAAGACTAAACCGCCTGAAAAATATTTGCATCGGTTCAGTTCCACAACGGCGTTGATGTAGTCTTTCCAGAAAGAGTATTCCATGCCCAGATTCATCTGGTATTTGGAACTGTGAGGATTAAATGTCAGATCCTCTTTTACATCCGTATAACCCGGAACAATTTCCACCATCAGACTTGCCCCATTGGCAATTTTATTGAGAAAAGAAGTATTTGGCAAACCCAGCTTAAAATTAGCGCCTATGGCAGGATCATTCAAGGTATTGTCAAAACGGTTACTGTAAATCCAACTGGCATGAACTCCCAATGTACCTATCTTATCAAACTGGAAGTGCTTGGAGATGGCGATGTAATAACGATTCAAAAATCCATTTCCGTAGTTCAACTCTGACGGCTTCGATAATGAGCCGCCATTCCATGAATCACCGATTCCATCATTAGCTCCTACTAAAATCTGTGGTGTCCATGCTTTCCACCACCCCTCTTTCCATACCCGCAACCGGAAATGAAAAGAACGGTCCTGATTGACAAACTTGCCATAAGTTGACGGGACCCAATAACCAGACCAATTACCATAGTCGGTGGGAACCGCCTTGTGCCCCATACACAGATAGCCGACCTCCAACCAAGGAAAAAGAGTTATATTAATATAATAGTTCCAAGTATCATACCACCATCGAGGAACTGTAGCGTGACTATTCAACCAGTTTCCACCCAGCATGAAAGTCTTATCACGCTGCATATCGGCAGTGGGCATATTCATTAGACCGGTGGTACCGTAGTTTGTTTGAGCATTTCCTTTTCCTGCAAAGTAAATGACAGACAGAAGAAGCAGTAAGAGTTTTTTCATTTCAAATACTGGTTATCATTATCTTTAAACCAGTCGGATATGGCTTCTTCAAAAGTATAATGAAATATATAACCAGAAGCAGCAAGTTTCTTTCCACATATATTAGTGGAAACCATTAGTTTTTTAACACGTGCCGGACAAATTCCCATCGGTGCGCCCAAACAACCAATTACAGATGCCGCTGACATCAATACCCATGCAGGAATCAGAGGGACAGAACGCTTCATCCCTGTTACTTTCTTCATTGTTTCCACAATCTGCTCAATAGTATAAGCAGGTTCAAAAGTACAGTTGTACAGTTCTATTCCCTCTTCGTGATGCTCCAACCGATACAACATAAAACGCACCAATTCTTTCACATAAATACAAGCTTTTACTGTATCTTTTCTACCCGGATACATAAATTTATGTCCCCGTACGCCCCAATATAGACGAGTAAAGTTACCATTCTCTCCCTTGCCGAATACAACACCGGGACGGACAATCGTCAACTGTCTCTCTTGTTGGCTCTCTGCCTGCCAAATTGTATGGATCTTTTCCGCTATCAATTTTGATATTCCATAAGGAGTATTAGGAGTGGGAAGGGTTGTTTCCTCTTTCAAATCCTCGGCTGCGCCATAAGGGGCAATAGAACTTGTAAAAACAATCTTCCTAATACCATGTTTTTTTGCAAAAGCCGTTACATTTTCAGCACCAAGGATATTCGTCTCAAAATAGGCATGATCAGGATGTCCAGGAGTGCGATGTACTGCCGCAAAATTAAAAATGATATCATCTACCGTAATTACTACATCCTTCAAATCAATAGGCTTTCTTACATCACAATTTATGTAAGTAGCCTTACCATCCTGACAGTTCTCCACAATATCCAGATTATAGATATTACAGTCAGGATACACCTCTTTAAGAAGATTAATCAAATGGGTTCCGATAAAACCGGAACCCCCTGTTACAATATAGTTCATTTTGAAAATATTTTAGCTATGATTCTTTATAGCATTACAACCTTTATAGATTTCATCATATTTCTGCGCCATCAAATCAATATTATAATTTTCTTCGATATCATTTGATGCCTGTTCAGCAAGAAGGGCACCTTCAATCTTTCCATCAGCAATACTACGTATCAAATCTGCATACTCATTAGCAGAATGACAAATCAGCCCATTTATGCCGTTCTTTATCACATCACGGTTTCCTATCACATCGCTCACCAAACAAATTTTCTTTAGATACATCGCTTCAAGCAATGATATGGGTAATCCTTCCCACAATGACGGTAAGATAAAAAAATCTACATCTTTTATAATATTCAGTGCCTTTTCCCTTTTTATCCATCCGGTTACACAAATATTGGGAGAAATCAGTTCACTCTCTAACTCCCCCTCACCTATCCAGATGAATTGTGCTTCAGGAAGCAGTCGGGCTATTTCATTAAAAAGTTTAGGATTCTTCTGATAGAGAATCCGTCCGCTGGTACATATCTTTATCGGATGTTGAATTTTGCTAATAGAACGGACAAAAGATTTTAAGTTTTTAGTATTAATTCCATTGTTTACATAAGTTGAACGCTTAGACAACTTCATCGCTTCTTTATATTCTCCCTCACTACAAGCAATCGTCACAGCCGGCCTTTTAGCCGAAAGATATTCTATTAACCAAAATAGGAATCGTTTGAGTTTTGTGCCATTTCTCATTAAAAAAGAATAACCGTGAGGCGTATAAAAAGCAGAAAGTTTCTTACAAGGCAAGACCCATCTGCCGACAAAGCCTGACGCCGATGAATGAAAATGTACAATATCAGGATCTATTTCTTTATACCATCTGCGGACATCACGATAAGCCTTAAAATTAAACACTGTGCCAATTGCACCTTTAAAAGAATCAATTTTTATAAGATGTACTTGTTTATCGAATAAATTACTAACATTATCAGGTGTTAATGGGCGTACTCCGTAAAGTATATATACTTCATATTCTTCAACTTGCTGTCTGGTTAGATCCACAAGGAAACTTAAGACACCTGTCGCAAAAGGTTCCGCCACATGCATGATTTTTTTCATAAAAAAAGAGATTAGAGCCGTATACCCTTATTGTATACGACATATAAGAAAGATTCAAACTATATTAGAAATAAAAATTGTTATTACAACCCCCAATCTACAATTAAAAGAATTTTTCATTATATGATCATCTTCATGATAACCTATAAATATCTCAACAAGTCCTCAGCACTCTTTTCCCATGAAAAACGTTTTACATTCTCATATCCTTTGCCAACAAGTTCTTCTTTAATAGACTGGTGATTTACTAACTTAATTATTGCACCCGCAAATTCTTCAGCGCTATTAGGGTTGCACATCAATGCACTATTACCCAGTATTTCGGGTAAAGAGCTGGAACTGGAAGAAACAACAGGACACCCACAGGCTTGAGCCTCCAAAACAGGTATTCCAAATCCTTCGTATAGGGAAGGAAAAATGAAAGCAATAGCATTACTATAATAACGTATTAAATCACTATCTGAAACACGTCCTAATAATTTAATATTAGCATCTTTCTTACATTCATCTATCAAATGCCTCATATTTCTAAAACTATCGGCATTCATATCCCCCATAATATACAATTTTAAATCAGGAATCTGTTTCTGTACTATCTTAAAAGCATTGATAGCTATCCCAAAGTTCTTATTTTCCTTAATACTCGAAACTGCAAACAGGTATTTATCTGCATTCAAAACTTTATCCCCAATATGCTCAAATATCGGGTTGACAGCATTATACACAACCGATAGTTTATGTCGATTTATTTTATAAGAAGAAACTATTTCTTCTAATGAAAATTTACTGACCGTAAACACATGTCTGGAAGTGCGCAATACCCATGGTATCACTAGTCTATAGTACATTAGGAACTTTTTGGAAAAAGTCTTCGGATAACGTAAAAATGTTACATCATGAAGGATCGATACTTTATTTCTATACATCACAGGAGCTGTATTTCCCATACACAATAATAGAGGTTTTCCTGTTCGGTTTAAAAAACAAGGCAAATCCAATTGTTCCCAAGCATGACCAGTCCTTGTTCCTATCACCTTTACTTCTAATATTTCAGCCAAATCCTTATGTAAAATATTAGGAGGTGAGACAAATAATACCTGACAACCTAATTTCTTTTTTATCTGCAAAGATAATTCAATGGAAAAACGCTGTACTCCTGTTATACGTTGTGTCAGAAAGCGTGAATTAATAACTATCATAATTCTTTAATTTGATTCCTTCATAAAATGATTACTATTCCCTATCTTCATAAGATATTCATTCCATGCTTTAAAAATTCCCTGTGGTTCAAACAATTTCAATTTAGTGCGAGATTGTTGAATAAAACTATTAGATAACTTTGGGTCCTCAATGACCTTAACACATTGCGCTGCTAAAGCCTTGTAATCACGCATAGGAACAACAAAACCATTCCGCTCATTATCAATTAATAGCCGTGCACCTCCAGGACTACAATCCGTAGCCACCACAGGAGTACCAGCAATAAATGCTTCTATGATTATATTAGGAATTCCCTCATAATCAGATGACAGCATCAATATTCGAGAATATTTTATAATATCAATAATACCCTTTTTCGCACCATGAAAAAACACATAATTCTGTAAATTCAAATCAGCTACCATCTTTTTAATCCATTGCATATCTACTCCATCACCATAAAACGATAATGTATAATCAGGTAACTGTTTGTGAATTATCTGAAATGCTTTCAATGCAATATCCATACGCTTCTGCCTATTAGCTATACGCCCTACCCATGCAATTTCTTTTTTACGGGATTCTATATTTTCTATTTTAGGAAAATTCAAATCTAAACCAACAGGATTGGGAATAACTACGCTTTTAGGTGAAAGACGATGGAAATAATCACGGGCCTTTGATGTTTGAAATACACCTCCATCAGAATAATCACATATTTTCGTAGCAATCTTCAACATCATATTAGTTTCCATATAGGGATCACTACGTTCACTGAAAACCGTTGAGATCCCTGTGCCTATTGCACCAAGTACAAGCATACATCCGGCATTCGCACGCCATGATATTGCTATATCAGGCTTAACTTGATTAATCACACGATGTATATGAAATGGGGTAAATAAATATTCTTTCAGTTTTGAAGTCGGAACATTTTTTTCTGCGATATAAATTATTCGACTATCAATACGATGCTCTAAACTCGCACCAATATAAGTGTATAAATACACTTTGTGACCTCGATCCACAAGTGAAGATGCAGTTAAAGCCAATTGCTTTCCAGCACCACCCATGAACATGTCACGGATTACAAAAAGAATCTTCATCTTTCAGATTAAATGTTGCCGCCATATACATTCCTAACCACATACAACAAAAAGAAAAATCAGGTATAGCAATAGTTTGTGCTATCATTAGCACTAATAAATATACACAAATATACTTTCCTTCATTTTGCTTTCTACAATGAAAAATTAATTTCATAAATATCAAATAAAAAAGTACAGTTCCTATTAATCCTAATGAAGATAACAGATCTAAAGGAAAACTTCCCCCACGATTGCTCCCCATACCTATACCCAATCCCCAAGTATAACAAAATAAATCCCAACTATTAAGAATTGCCATTGTTCGTACTACTCCTGATTGAGTTTCATGCTTATTCAGAACCATATCAACAATATAAGACCAATAACTACTTACATATATCAAGCCCCATAATAAAAGACCAATTACTAGAATACGAAATATGACTTTCCGATTTATTCTAATTACTGCGATAAAGACTATCCCACCAAACAAAAAAGTAATAAATCCAGTACCAGAGAGATTAAATACCAATGCAATAGCAATCAAGCAAATTAAAACTAGATACCTTAATTTGCCTGTCTTATAAAAAACGGCCATTATACCCCAAAAAGAAGCAGCAAGCATAGCACCACAAAAAGAAGCTTCAGTCATAGTCGCATTCATACGCATAATACCACCTACAGATGCTAAATATGCATCACCTCCCATTGAATAATTATTATAAAAAAAAGACGTTGGAAAATATCCACCAACACACTTAACAATAAATTCCCAAAAACCTATAACTAAAAAAAACACAATGGATAAATAAAAATAATTTAAAAGTAGTCTCCGCCGAATTCTATGTTTATTCACCCATAAACAACATAACGCTATACAATTTATGAAAAGATATCCCAATTGGGCTACATTACTTACTCCAAATTTAAGTTTTATTCCCCCATTTAAAACACTATCATCTAAACTTTTATCAAAAACATCTATTCCTTCAAAATAAAATGGCATCAATATAGTAACAATAACCGAATAAAACATAAAGAATAAAACTATAAGTACAAAACGGCTTCTGAAAAAATAAAATATTAATTTAGGTGTTTCTAACATACATCTTATTATTAGAAAACCTGATCCTAATAAATAAGGCTGCATCCCTTTTCCATTGATATCTAATACACTAGAAGCCTGAAATATACAGGTTATCAACAATAATCCAACAGTATAGCCATATGGTCTAAACAGAGAAAAAATAAATAAAAAGATTAATACTATACCTAAATATGTCATGACTAACTTAACATCAAAAATACATCTGCATTTCCTATAAACATTTTATTTTTATACAACAATCAATAATTACTAAAATGACGCCTATCTAAATTTTATATATATACGAATTATAGAAAACATCTATTTTTATTTAAATTAATTAGCCTTATTAACTCAAAGAACAAAAAAACTTCCCAGTTAAAATATTTACAGAACAACAAATTATTTCATACTACATATCTGAGACAAGAAATTCTGAATTACATACTTTTTATTCATTTTTTCACGAACATAGTGATAACCATTATTAGCTATTATTTCGGCAGCTTTACTATTAATTTGATAATATTCTATCGTTTTTTTCAATCCATCAACAGTACCGTCATAAGGAATATAATGAAAATTTGGAATCAAACCCAAATCACGATACATTTTATGGTCAATACCAATATAAGCACATCCACAAGCCATCGCTTCAAAAGCACCTATCGCAGGCAATCCAATACTCTCTTCTGGTACTATAGCCATTGCATATTCGTTATATTTTTCTACAAGATTATAAGAGAAATATTTCTTTTGTTGACCATAAAAAATAGCATTACAAAAAGTTTTTATGTATTTCATAAAAATAGTATCCTTTTGTGTGATACAAAAACTTTTTGTATCTTCTTTGTATGGCATAATAAGACTATCTATAGTACTTTGGAGCTTATTCATATTTTTATATATCTCAATTCGCATTTTATGAAAATATGGTGATTTATAATAATCAATGTATTCTTCATTTGATACCATTGAAAGAGTACCTGTAGCCAATGCTTTATTTTTCCTATTATGATAATTCGTATTCCTCTTAAACCTTGGTGCCACTATAAAAGGAAGTATTATCATCTTATTGTTTATTTTCAGATGTTTATCAGCAAAAAGCCCCTTATTATGAAGTAAATCTGCTTCAGAAATATACCCTTTTAAATTCCATTTTTTTTCTTCTTCAATATCAATTCTATGACACTGATACTGATTAATGTGTAAATATTTTCGCCCTACGATATTTTCTAATTCATCACAACCTCCTTTACTATGAATAAAACCTACAACAACATCATTAGGAGTAATATCACGAAAATCAGTTATATAAGTTATTTTTTCTTTTGCTATTCCATTATATTTTAAAACATTATTCGCTTCATTTAAAAAGAACAACAAAGGAAAAAAAAATCCATACTTTTGGGGTATCTGAACACTTCCTTTTTTAGTTATCAGATTACAAACCTCCACATCATCAGAATCTAATAGTCCTTTTAAAAAATCTGTATATTTAGTTGGAATATTCATATGCAATCTTATTGTTTTCATTCCTTTTAGAATTAAATGATTGCTCTGAAGATTAATGAAGACAACTCTCATAATTTCAATATTTTATTAATTTTATTCTTCACTGGTAAAAACTCAATAGATTTATAAGTCAAAACTATATATAAAACATTTGTTATTACCAAAGTAACAAATGCTTTAATTATGAAGCCCACAAATTGGTTAGCTATATCTAACTTTTCCGAAACAAGATAACATATATATGCCACTCCAATAATACATAACATATATGGAAGAAAACGAGAATAAAAATACCACTGTGACTTTTTAAAATACAACTTAAAAAATACATAGACAGACCATGGCAACTCTATAAATAGTTGACATATTATAGTCGACAATAATACACCCGTTATCCCTAATTCCCCTATAAAAAAGAAATTGAGTAGAATGTTTACCATTACAGAAACATAAGGCTTATACTTGTCAGCCCACCACATTCCTGCTGCATCTTTATATATTTTAATAACATCTATAGCTTTCCATACTAAGAAGTATAAACATAGGACAAATACTATATCCATAGACACCATCATTTTTTCGCCAAGCCACAAACGCATAAATGGTTGATACAAGCAAAGTAACAAAGTTGTACATACCCCTATTATCCACATATAAAACAACATCACCTGTTTAAAATCTTTGAAGTTTTTTTCTACTGACTCCGATGCGATGCTATTACCAATACTTCCCAATAACGCATTATAAAAAATGACAATAACGCCCATTACAGCATTTAAAATGTAATAATAATTATTGAATATCCCCAATATTCCCAAACCAAGATATGCTGAAATAAAAATATTACAAATAGAACTTGTAACAACAGAGCCTAATTTATGCCCAGCCAATGCACCTACACGCTTATAGATTTCCTTTTTTAACTCTTTAGATATTTGATTTTCCGGATGATATTGAGGATATAGTCTTCTGCTAATATACTCCCGAACTAAGTTGACTACAATTGTACAAAGTGGAATCCAAATAACATATAAATAATAATTAGGAATTAAAACTAATATCATTATTTGAGCTACATACATCAAAGCTTTAGATAAGGAGTCAATATTATTATTCAAATCTGTTCTTTGAAGAGCTGTAAACAGTGAACTTCTATAAGCACATAAAAAATAGCTTACCACACTATTGAATAAAAAAATCAAATATAGGATATAAATATTAATAGCACTTGGATAACCATCTTTAATCAGATGTGGTAAGACTGGAATCAAGACTAAACCAATAACAAAAATTAGCCATCCAATATATATATAAACTTTTCTGTAAAAATTAAGAAGAGCATTTGTCAGAATATAATCATTCTCAGCAATAGGTCTATACATATTAGACACCATTGCACTACAAAATCCAAGTTCCGTAAGACTCAATACTTGAAGAATAGCCGTGAACAGACTATCCAATCCCACATATTCCGTCCCTAGTTTATGTATCAACAATGTTCTGATGATAAATGGGAAAAATAGATTTATCATTTTACTTAACAAACCTGTATAGACAGCCCGATAAACGTTTCTTTTTCTATCGTTTTGTTTCGGCATTTTATCAAGATTCCATTTACTTTTAATCTTTAATTTTATCTTTCTTATAAGCACCGCACAGGTTGAAGCATAAATATGCATCATCCTGTGGACATATTCTCACACTAAATATTTGTCATTATTCGCTCCTGGATACTTAACGACAACATTCTGGGTCCCGTCTTCCAAGCACTCAAAATCGGTTGCATCATTCGGTTCCATCACAATAATGTCCCCTTTCTTATATTCAATCCCATTCATGCGAACACGTCCAGTTATTATGACCGTGATTTCTGTTGCTATTTTATGATAATGTTTAGCTTCATAGTCTCCTTTACTATATTCCTTAACGGCCACCTCCACATCATTGGTTTTAATCAAAGTTGGTTCAAAATTGCCAACGAACCAACCTTTTATCATATCTTCCAGTCTAGCTGTTTTCATCTTATCTAGTTTTGAATTCAATATATTTATCCAAATCCTCCGGAGTCCCTGTACCGTGCATCTGATTCATGTCAATACTATAGATTCCAAATTTTCCACCTTTGTCTATTGCATAATTATAGACTGGAGCCACATAAAACTCGTTGTTTACACGCTCATTGCGAACAAACATGTCTATGGCATTTTCTACAAAATTTCTGCCTTTCGCAAAATAATAGATACCGACGGTGGCATGTTCAGATATAACAACTTTCTCCTTTATCTCCACAATATACCCATTGTCGTCAATTTTAGCATAACTCCATTTGGTATCATCGTCTTGAAAACAAAGTACCGAACCATCCAAATTACGTGCACTGCTATCATTGATATAGTCTGTAATATTCATATCTACAATCTGATCGGAATTGGCTATAAGCAATGGCGCATCATTATTTATCAGACGGTGGGCGTGAAGCACAGTACATGCAGCCCCTTCAGTCAATTTGTCGATAAGAACAAACTCTACATTATAATTATTCTTTATCCACTGTATCGTTTCCGGCTCATTGTCGTAGTGTTCCTTGCGTGCAAGCAGGATAAACTTGGCATCAGGCATATCAAGATTATCAAGAACATGACATATCATCGGTTTTCCGAGAACATCAATAAACGGCTTCGGCTTCTTATAGCCGGCTTTGGCAAAGCGGCTTCCTGCCCCTGCCATAGGAATTACAATATTTATCATTTTTATTCTTTTGTATTACTTAAATAATTCTCATACATTTGGGGAGTGGCAAAAGACACGTAATCTTTAGGCAGTATTTTATATACGCCCACTTTTTTTTGTGATAAAATAAGCTCATTATAGGTGGAACATATATAATAGTTACCATTATAGTTTACATCTTTTCGGATTGTATTGAATGCAGCTTCCACAAAGTCCTTGCCATGACGGAAATAATAGCAACCCGCTGTTGCCATGTCGGATATGGGACGCTTTTCGCTGGTCTCATTCACATGTCCTTCTTCATCAACTGAAACAAAACTCCAACGAGGATGCACAGATCGGAAAACAATGATACCACCTTCCTCTTTCTTTCTGCGGAACTCAGAAATAGCTTCCACTATTCCGTTTCTTATAAGTTGGTCACCATTGATAATCAGTAATTCATCATCATTATTGATGCTATCTATCGCAAACAGGGCGGAACAGACGGCACCTTTAGTTATGTTGCTTACTCTATAGATGGAACAGCCGGGAGACAAAATATTCAGAGTGGAACCAATATATGCCTTATCATCATCTTCCTTCCGTATAATAAAGGAAAGATTTGCTCTAAGAGGTTTCAATGATTCCACAACACGCTGAACAATAGGTTCTCCATTCATTTCAAGAAGATATTTAGGATATATATGTCCTTTCTCTTCAAACCCCTTGCTAGGACCAGCCATCAATATCACAATATTCATTCCGCACCTCCTTCTATTTCCTTGATCCTTTTAATTATATTTCTATAAGTGACATCATACACAGTTTCAACTTTAAATAAATGAGCTCCACTTGCCAAAGCAGCTTTTACACCATTCTGATTATCTTCGGCTATCAAACATTCTTCCGGTCTCATACCCAACTTCATCATTGCTACCTTGTATATCTCAGGATCTGGTTTTGCTTTGGTTACATCTTGATTTGACAGTTCAAAATCCAGATATTGTACCAAATCAGACTTTTCCATCATCATATCAACTGTATTCCTTATGGAATTGGATGCTAAAGCTAATTTATACCCCTCTGACTTTAAACGGGATAAGGCATACTGATGAATAAATCGGGGTTTGCACTGTGTAAATACATACTCCATCGTATATCTTTGTTTCATCTCATTGACAAATGAGTGAAGACTTTTAGGCAATCCTCTCTCCACAGAAAGCATTTCTAACTTTTTAGATGTAGGCAATCCATCGTAGGTCACAAGATGATCATAACGGGATATGGAAAATCCAAAAAGTGACAATGCTTTATTCAATGCCTCATAATGCCATTCCTTTGCATCGATGAGAACGCCATCCATATCAAATATTACCGCTTTTATTTTTGTCATACTATTTAAAGAATTTGTCTGCTTCCTCAGGATAATCGGTACACAAATAAAGATTGGGATTTTCTATACACTTCAATTGATTCCATACGTTGGAATAGTCACGCCCGTGCAACTCCGGTGATACGACACAGGCTATCTTACCGTCTTTCAGAACTCTCTCAACTTCAGGAAGTACTAATGAATCATCTATGAAAAAATCTATCCAAACCGTAGTACTGTTTTTATAAAAAGGCATATCCTTCTCATACTCAGAACGTCTTGATGCTATTGTGAGATGCTGGCTGATATATGGAAGTGTATCACATACAGACATATCAAAGAAAAAATAATTATGAATGCTGTATTTAACCAGTAATTCCGCTATCATCTCTTGAAGTCCATCAGCTTTTATATTCAAGGCCAATGGCACATTGGATTGTTTTTGTGAATACATCTCAAAAACTGATTCTACTGTTATCTCATTTCCCTTTGGAGGATTATGTGAAATTACAAGTTCACCTCTACAGTCACGTAAATCTGTTTCAAATCCATAACCACAATCAATGGCACGCCCCAAAGCTGCCATTGTATTCTTTTCCAGTTCTGTTTTCCAATAGCCACGATGGGCTATAATCTTAATTTTCTGCATTAGACCTTGCTTTCTTATTCTTTATAAATTGATTTATAATCCATGTATATTCAAATTACTATGCTTCAAATATTTAGCTAGACTTATTAAAAAAAAATAGTTAGTTTCAGCATAAATTTAGTTGTTTATTCTCAGATACTTTTTTAGAAGATTTTCCATATATATTCGATTATCTTCATCCAATATTCTTTCCCTTTCACAACCGATTCGTGAACCAATCTCTATTCCACCTTCTCGAACGGAAAAGCATGAAGATAGCTGATAGCCACCGTCATATTTCCAAAAGCGAACACCAGCCTTGTATTGCGATGCAGACGCATGATGCACCCCTCCTTACCATGGAAGATACCGCCGGTGATGCGAATACGTTGTTTCTTCTGGAGATAAGCCTCCAAAGGCCGGTTCAACAGTTCAATATTGTAAGGCATGGATTCATATAGATAGATGAACTCCTCCATCTGACGCTGGGGGATAACCGCAGCACGATGGGTAACGTAGTCCGTCACCAGATACTGTCGAGGGAGCATGGCAGACAGGATGCGCTGAAGTTGCTCCAAAGGGGCACAGACAAACAGCCAACCGCTACCTTGCACTTCCTTTTCGTCTGTCAAAGCATTGAGCAGTGAGGCAGAGCCGGTAGAAAAGGCTTCCTTCACTATTTGGGCGGATTCACAGCGAGCGGCATATTCTTGTTTGGTATAATCACACTGTTCGAAACGTTTCCGATGACCTGCCTCGGTATAAGAAAATACGTTGAAACAGAAGTAACATTCCTCGGTTACCCCTTCCGAAGTACGAAGTTTTACAACTTTCCTGCCACTGAAAACTGCAATATAGCGTTTCAGTTCCTTATAGGAAAGATACATATAGTACCACGAGAGTTCAGGGTGTTCTTTTCCTATTCCAGCCTGCGGCTTGATTCCTGCATTTGACCCCGGGTCTGAGACGGAAGCGATTGAACTGCAGAGCAGTAACTTAGGCGCCTCGCTCGTTATGTCTTGATTGTTATTCGTTGTTCCCATCAAAACATTACATTTTATCATTTCTTTATTTGAAAAAGAGGAACAGATTTGTTATCAGATATCCTCTATCTTTTGGGGTTCTCTTCGTAAGAGAACCCCAAAGCCATGTTAAACATCTGATAATTGGAAGTTTACTGATTTTATCACATGATGTTTTTGTAAACAAGGTGCACCTGTTTACAACTTTTTCCTATTTTTTCAACACGAAAAATTGCGTTTAAAGCAAATATGGGCTATATTTGCACAAAAATGGGGTTCTCTTACGAAGAGATTCCCATTTTTTAATTATACTTAGAATGCGAGAAACGCCTTTCCCCAGCCTATTATACAATATAACTCATCACTGTAATAAGCCTGCTCTTTCTATTATATTTCTTTTTGCAAGAGAGAAATCAAGGAAAAGTAAAATAAGGAAACATAAGCAATGTTCTGGAATAAAAAACGGACTGTACAGTCTTTCTTTTCTGTACAGTCCGTTTAAATTATATACAATGTAGAGGGATAACGCTTATTCTTCGTCAGCAAACATCGGGTCCCATGCCGGAAGACGGATCGGTTTCTGTTTTAAAATATCCAGCACCTGGGCAGGAACATATTTCTTTTCTGCCACCACGCGGAACATATATTCATCAAACCACTTATCCGTCATAATAAGGTGTCCTCTGTATCCGCTGGCACTGCCCCAACTGTTTTCCACCATCCATTTTTTCGGCTTTCCCGCTTTATCCAAGTCCACCGCCATCAAGGTCATGGCATGGCTGCTGCCACTGGAGAAAGTTTGGATACGTTGTTTCTTGTTCATGCCGAAGGTGGTTCCCATCAATGATTCGTAATCATAATTATCAGGATCTAACAAACCACGTTTGCTATCGAGGAACTTGCCTACATCGCAAGAAAAATACATCATGGTGCTGTCCTTGATGGAAGCTATAGCTATTTCTTTAATAGCCTCTATCGGCAAGTTTACATAAGTCCAATTCTTCCCATCATAACGGTGACGGTCAAAATCTATTTCATAACATTTATAGAACTCGCGACTGGGATCATTCATCAACATCACGTAATTATTGGTCAAATCATTTCCCAAAAATTCGTTGTAGAAAGACATCGGAGTATATTCTTTCGCTTCCCCACCCTTCAGGCTCCATGTGAAAGTGGAAACGGGTTCGCCGAGGGTCAGTACCAGCATACGGTAAACTGTGCCCAGCATTTCAGTCTTCTTCTTTTCCAGCTCGGCAGGCTTTGTTCCGGCAGCGGCGGCTTCACGTAATTGTAAACCGTATTCTTTCAGTTTCAATCCTATCAGATTACTCATTTTCCCGGTATTCTCGCTGCTGAAAGTCTCAGTCATCACGCTTTTGGGAACGACACCGTATTTCCCGATAATATCGGATATCCCGGTAAATTGACCGCCATCACTCAATGGATTCTTGAACAACCACTCCACCATCTTGTCATTGATAGGTTTCTCACGGGTGTCAATGATTCCCTGTAAGAATAAATTAGCTTTTTCCAATTGGTCATAGAAGAAGCAATAATTCTGCGAAAACTCCATTTCATTCAATCCGTATTTGGCTATCATTTGGCTGCGAAGTACGTTCAGTCCTGTAAAAAGCCAGCAACGGCCGGAAGACTGCTGGTCGGTTATACCTTTGGACAACACTTTGTTAGAAAATTCAGTATCAAAATTGGCACGGTTCTCCTGGTTCAGGGCCAATGTGTTGATACTTGTCCCACCCAAGGCGTTACGGATGGCTTTGTCGGCGGGAGTCGCCTGATAACTTTGTTTGATTTGATTCAGCATTTCGCCTGAAATGCCTCCCTGCTGTGCCTGGACTGTCAATGCAGCCGCAAACAGAAGGGCGAAGGTGACGTGTTTCTTCATATGACTGTAAATATATAAAATGATTAATTAGGATGGGTAAATGTACAAGTTATTTTTGAACCCTGCTAATCTTTCCCGTGAAAGATGTATAATCTTATAGCTGCAAGATTTATAATGATGCAGCTGTAAGATATATAATCATCATGCGGCATCATTACTATCATCCGGCCGTTCCGTCTTCTTCTTGATTTTATATCCCAGAACAGCAATCGTAATACTCATCAGCGGACTGATAATATTAAAGAATGAATAGGGTAAATAGACGATGGTGGGAACACTGAGGATGGTAGCCTGTGTCATGCCGCATGTATTCCAAGGAATAAGCGGAGAAGTGACCGTCACGGAATCCTCTGTTGTGCGGCTCAGCAACTTGCTTTCGTAACCGTTTGCACTATAAATATCTTTGAACATGTTGCCTGTAAGGATGATTGAGATATACTGATCAGCCGTGGCAAGGTTCAGAAACAGTCCCGATGCAACGGTGGACGATACCATTCCTACCCGCTTTTTGGTAAAACGTACAAAGACTGAGGTAATGCTGCCAAGCATCCCTCCGGCAGTCATCGCCCCGCCAAAACACATGGCACAGACAATCAACCAGATGGTATTCATCATTCCGGCCATCCCCCGTGTGGATATCAGTTCATTTATTTCGGCATTGCCTGTTTCCAGTTGGGTGCCACCGTAAAGCATTCCCATTCCTCCTTTGAACAAAGCGGTAATTCCTTCTGCTCCCTGTCCGGCGATTTCACGCAATAATTCCGGTTGGAAAATCAAGGCAAAAACGGCGGCGAGTGAAGTGGAAGCAAATAAAGTGATAATGGAAGGTACTTTACGCGCAATCAGCACGGCAGTGACAAGGGGAACTATCATCAGCCACCATGAAATATGAAACTTGTCACTCAGCACACGGGTATATTCGGCAATGTGGCTGGTGTCAGTGGCTTCATGTGACAATCCGGCTACGGTAAAGATGACCAAAGTAATAATGAGTGACGGAACAGTAGTTATCATCAGGTAACGGATATGAGTGAACAAAGGAGTATCTGTCACGGACGATGCCAGGATGGTTGTATCCGACAGTGGAGAAACTTTATCGCCAAAATAAGCTCCGGAGATAATTGCGCCTGCAATCCAGCCTTCGCTGAACCCCTGTGCCTTTCCGATTCCCATCAATGCAATGCCGATGGTGGCAATAGTAGTCCATGAACTACCTGTCATAACAGATACCACCGCACAGATTACACAGGTAGATACCAGGAAAAAATGAGGATGAATAACTTGTATGCCATAATATATCAAGGTAGGAACCACTCCACTAATCATCCATGCACCGGACAAAGCTCCGATTATCAGCAAGATAATAAGTGCGGTGCTTACCCCGGCTATATTATTGGTGATGGCCAGTTCAAAGTCTTTCCACGGACGGCGGAATCCGGCCATACCTATCAGCACGCAAATGGCTGTAGCCACCAGCAGGCAGACCTGACTGCCACCGGACAATGCATCACTTCCGAAAGTACGGATAGTGACGAATAATAATAAAATAAGAGCAAATACGGGTAAAAGGGATACTAATGGGGAAGGAATTTTGTTATCTTTCATTCTTTTTTTATTCAGTTTTTATTCAATGTGTAAAGAGAACTATCAATTTGGTTTTCAGCGTGCAAAGTTCGGAATATTTTTTGATTTCTAAAAGTCAACCGGCAGGATTTAAAGACTTTTTTTGTATTTATGGGTAAACCTTTTTGTAGAGGGGGGCGTTATTAGTTCAAATTATAACCTAAAACTTAACAAATATGAATGAATTAGTTGGTGGCTTAGGCTACGCTGTTAAAAACTGGTGGATGTCTCTCCTGTTGGGACTGCTCTACATTGCGGTAGCTTTGTGCTTGTTATTTGCTCCTGTGAGCAGTTACGTGGCACTGAGCGTCATTTTCAGTATTGCAATTCTGGTTAGTGGTATCCTGGAAATATTCTTCGCTGTCGGAAACAAGAAAACAATCAGCAGTTGGGGGTGGTATCTTGCCGGAGGTATTATTGATCTGTTGATCGGTATTTATCTGGTATTTTATCCACTGGTAAGCATGGAACTGATTCCGTTTATTGTTGCCTTCTGGTTGATGTTCAGAGGATTCACCTTATGTGGTTACTCCACTGACTTGAAACGCTATGGAACAAAGGACTGGGGATGGTATCTGGTATTCGGTATTCTGGCCATACTTTGCTCTCTGGCAATTATCTGGCAACCGGGCCTTGGAGCCATTACTGTGCTTTACATGTTGTCCATCACTTTCCTGATTATCGGATGTTTCCGTATCATTTTCTCCTTTGAGTTGAAAAGATTGCATAAAAACAAGTAAAAATACCCGTTTATTTTGGGCTACTTCGTGCGTTATTCGTATTTTTGTTAGCCCAAAATAAACAATGATTTCTAGTAAGAGTCTAAAGTACACCGTACGTATTCTTCTAGGTACACTGCTTGGTGTTTACCTAGGGATAATTGTGCTGCTGAACATTCCTTATGTTCAGGGCAAATTATCTGTTTTTGTAGCTAAAGAACTAAAGACTATCCTGAATACGGAAGTGTCTGTAGGAAAAATAGATATGGGACTGCTGAACCGCATCATTGTGGAAGATGTCCTGCTGCATGACCGCAAGGATCAGGAGATGCTGAAAGTAGCCCGTCTGTCGGCTAAATTTGATCTTCTTCCCTTGTTGAAGGGTAAAATAACGATCAGCAGTGTGCAACTTTTCGGATTCTCCGTCAATCTGAATCAGGAAACTCCGGAATCTGTTCCCAATTTCCAGTTTGTACTGGATGCCTTTGCATCAAAAGATACAGTCAAAACAGAATCCAACCTCGATCTACGCATCAATTCCGTATTGGTAAGACGCGGCAGAGTAACATATGATATATTATCCGAACCGGAAACTCCCGGAAAATTCAATGCCCGGCATTTGTCAGTAAAGAATCTGGCCGCTACGCTTTCCTTGAAGGCATTGCGCAGCGATTCGCTGAATGCAGCCATCCGGCGTGTCAGTTTTGACGAACATTGCGGATTTTCATTGCAAAAGTTCTCCATGAAAGTTACGGCAAACAATAAACGGCTGGACATTAAGGACTTTGATGTGGAACTTGCAAATACTACTTTAACGGTTGACAGCCTGACTTTGAAGTATGACAGCCTGCCCGAACTACCCAAAATTGCGGAGAATGTAACTTACGATGGTTCCCTGAAAGCATCTGTCGTATTAAAAGATCTTGCTCCTTTTGTACCTGCCCTGTCACGTTTTGAAGAGCCGCTGGATTTGAATCTGATTTTCTCCGGTCATGGCAAGAACCTGGATTGTCCCACCTTGCAATTGACCAACCATCGCGGATTAATGGTTGCGGGTGAAGCCGCCTTGAGTAACTGGGATGCAGGTATGGACATGTACATCTATGGTAAACTAGCCAACCTGACTATGAATAAGGAAGGAATGAGTTTCCTGATGACTAATTTGACAGGAAAAGTACCCCCTGTTCTACCACGCCTGGAATATATCCGTTTCAATGGTGAAGCGGCAGGATACCTTCATGACCTCACTTTGACCGGTTTGTTACATACAGGAGCAGGAATGATAAAGGCGGATGTGATGATGAGCATTGATGAAAAGAGTATGAGCAGAACCTATTCGGGCAGTGTGGCAAGTGCTGATCTGGATTTAGGAAAGCTGCTTGATCAGGAGAAAAAATTCGGGAAAATCGATTTTAATGTAGAGTTAAAAGGTTTTAACTACAAAAACCGGTATCCTGAATCATATATCAAGGGAATCGTATCTTCTTTTGAGTATAGTCAATATCAATATGAAAACATCATTCTTGACGGAGTATATAAGGATGGAGGTTTTAACGGCCAGTTGTCCATGGACGATGAAAACGGATCGGTTCAGGTAGATGGTAATTTCAATATTACCAAATCAGTCCCTGATTTCAATCTGAAAGCGTCAATAAAGAATCTGCGTCCCCATGAACTTCATCTGTCAGATAAATATGAGAACGCTGATATTTCACTGAATCTGGCTGCCGATTTTACCGGAAGATCCATTGATGACATGAATGGGCGCATCTCATTGGACAGCCTGCAACTGAACGCTCCTGATGGAGGTGATTATTTTTTGGATAATCTGACTGTTACTGCCGGACAGGTAGGCGGTGAAAAAGAACTGCGTGTGAATTCATCCTTTATGACGGCCGTGATACGTGGAGACTACTCTTATCACACGATTCCTGCCAGCGTGATAAAAACAGTGCAACGCTATATCCCCTCCTTATTGACCATCAAGGATAATATGCCCGATCCGCATAACGATTTCAAGTTCGATATCCGACTGGAGAATGCTGAAGTTTTCTCCAAATTATTCCAAATACCGCTGGAGTTACAATTGCCGGCATCTTTGAAAGGCTATTTTAATGACGGCGAGGAAAAATTGCATGTCGAAGGATACTTCCCTGAATTTCAATATAACGGGACACGCTATGATTCGGGCGTTTTGTTTTGTGAGAACCCTTCCGACCGGTTCTTGTGTTCTCTTCGTGGCGCCATGTTAATGAAAAGCGGTGCGATGCTTAATTTCTCGGTGGAAGCCAATGCCCAGAATGATCATTTGAATACTACTGTCAATTGGGGAAACAATACAGATGTGACCTATGGTGGCAAGTTTGCTGCCAATACCCGTTTTTTCAAGACGGACGGCCCCCATCCTATTCTTCAGGCGGATATCGACATACAGCCTACCAAGGTAGTGCTGAATGATACGGTATGGAACATCCATCCCTCGCATATAGCAGTAGACTCAGGACGTGTATTTATTGATAATTTCCTGTTTGAACACAAAGATCAGTATTTGAGAATAGACGGCAAATTAACCAAGAAAGAAACCGATTCCTGCCGGGTGGATCTGAGAAACATCAAACTGGACTATGTTCTGGATATCGTACAATTTGACGATGTTGAGTTTGGTGGGCTGGTAACTGGTAAAGTTCACCTGAAAAGTGTTATGAAAGACCCTATCATGCGAACCCGGCTGAATGTACACAACTTCTGTCTGAACCGTTCTTTATTGGGCGAAGCCGATATAACGGGAATATGGGATAAAGAACTGGGGGGGGTACGGCTGGATGCAAAGATAGCGGAAAAAGGAATTTCCGCCACTCATGTAACAGGATATGTTTCCCCTAAACTCAAAGGACTTGATCTTCTGATCCGGGCAGACAGTACAAATGTAGGTTTTCTGCAACCTTTTATAGAAGGTATATTCAGTGAGATTGACGGTCGTGTCAACGGGCATGTCCGTTTGTATGGTGATTTCAAGCATTTGGATCTGGAAGGTGAAGTACGGGCTAAAATGGATGCCAAGATTGATGTGCTGAACACTTATTTCCAAATAAAGGACGACTCTATACATATATCTTCGGGTAGTCTGGATTTCAAGAATGTAAGAGTCTACGACCACGAAGGACATGACGGGCTGGTTAACGGTTACTTGCATCACACCAAACTGAAAAACCTGATGTACCACTTCAATATACGTGGCAACAACCTGCTGATGTACAACACTCACGAAGCCGGTGACATGCCTTTTTACGGGAAAGTATATGGTACGGGAAATGTAGTACTGAATGGTGGAAATAACGCCATGACGGTAGATGCCTCACTGACTACGGGCAACAACACCAGTTTTACTTATATAACCGGAGTTACCACAGAAGCCGCCAGCAATCAATTTATCACTTTTATAGACAAGACGCCCAAACGCATTCATGATGATGTGGAAACCAACCTTTATCATCATTCCAATGTACATAAAAAGAAGGAGGATGATGGTCCCCCGATGGACTTACGTATCAATATGCTGATAGACGCCACTCCTAATGCTACAATGAAAATTATCATGGACCCTGTAGCCGGAGATAATATTACAGCAACCGGCAGTGGAAATCTGCAAGTGAATTTTTTCAATAAAGGTGATTTCCGCATGTTCGGCAGTTATGTCATAGATCAGGGTATGTACAAACTGAGCATGCAGGAAGTAATACGCAAGGATTTTACCCTGCAATCGGGTGGTACGGTGACTTTCTCCGGTGATCCTTATCAGGCAAATCTGGATTTACAGGCGGTATATACTGTAAATTCCGCCTCGTTAAGTGACTTGATAGCCGATCCTTCGCGCAATCAAGGCACCGTAAAAGTAAACTGCCTGATGAACCTGACAGGAAATTTATCTAATCCGGACATAAAGTTTGATCTGGATCTTCCTACGGTAAGAGAGGAAGACCGGGAACTGGTACGTAGTGCCACCAGCACGGAAGAACAGATGAATACTCAGATTATCTATTTGCTGGGTATCGGTAAATTCTATACCTATGATTATGCCAGCAATGACCAGTCCTCTAATGCAACCAGTTCACTGGCATTCAGCACGCTTTCCGGCCAGCTGAATAATATGCTGTCCCAATGGATGGACAACAAGAACTGGAACATCGGCGCCAATCTGAGCACGGGTGAAAAGGGCTGGACAGACGTGGAAGCCGAAGCTATGTTGTCCGGCAGGCTGCTGAATAACCGGCTGATGATTAACGGAAACTTCGGTTATAAGGAAAATGTAATGGCAAACAGTAATTTTGTAGGAGATTTTGAAGCCATATGGCTATTGACAAAGAACGGTGATTTCCGTTTGAGGGGATATAACCAGACTAATGACCGCTACTTCACTAAATCCACCTTGACGACTCAAGGTGTCGGTATTATGTATAAGAAGGATTTCAATACCTGGGATGAATTATTCCGCTGGTTCTTATGGAAAAGACGTAAAAAAGAAAAGGAAGCTGTCGTTGCCCCCTCTTCTTCACCCGCATCGCAACAAAAACGAAGCGGCAACTAACTAATCTATGTATACATTTACCCCAGTGAAGCAATAATAGCTTCCGTGGTCTTTCTCGAACTCAATTTTGTTTTCGCGGGCCAGCCAACCTAAAGCTGCATGCAAATCCAATTCACTCAGACCGCTAGCTTTTAACAACTTCTCATAACTCCACCTGTGGTGGTCACTCAACAATGCCCATATTTTTCTAGCATTATGATAAATCTCTACCTTGTTCATGACTTGTTAATTTATAAAGTTAGTAATAATGCTTTTATACCATAGAACAAATAGAAGGAGGAAAAAGTTTATTTCGTATCTTTGCGAAGTAAATTAAAAAATATGAATATGTCTTATTTACCTGCCGAATGGCATAAACAAAGCCTGATCCAATTAACGTGGCCTCACAAGGAAACCGATTGGGCTTATATGTTGGACGAAGTGGAAACTTGTTTCCTCAATATAGCCCTCGAAATTCTTGAACGGCAAGATTTGTTAGTAGTAGCCCCCGAACCGCACTCTATAGGTGACCGCATTGATATGCAGGGAGGTACTGCCAAAAATTTAATTTTGTCAAAAATTAAAACGAATGATACCTGGGCACGGGATCATGCTTTCATCACCATGTTGAAAGAAGAGGGTACTCCCCTCTTGCTTGACTTCTGTTTCAATGGATGGGGAATGAAATTCGCCGCCAATTATGACAACCGGATTAATGATGAACTCTATTATAACCATAAAATAATGAATGGAGAGTATGTTTTCCATAGAGATTTCATACTGGAAGGCGGCTCGATAGAAAGTGATGGGAAAGGTACATTGCTCACCACCGAACAATGTTTGTTATCTTTCAACAGAAACGAAATGACCAAAGAACAAATAGAAGCGTATTTGAAAAAAACATTCAATCTGCAACAAATTTTATGGTTGAAGCATGGTTATCTGGCAGGAGACGATACGGACAGTCACATTGACACACTAGCCCGTTTCTGTCCAAACGATACAATTACATACGTAAAATGTACGGATAAAAATGATGAGCATTATGAAGAACTGGCGGCTATGGAAGAAGAGTTAAAAGCATTCCTTACATTAGAGGGAAAACCTTATCATTTACTCCCGCTTCCCATGGCAAATGCCATTTATGATGAAGACGGAACACGCCTGCCGGCAACTTATGCTAATTTTTTAATTCTAAACGAAGCTGTGCTCTACCCCACTTATCATCAATCTGAGAATGACAGCCATGCTAAAGAAGTATTAACGGAGGCTTTTCCGGGAAGAGAAATTGTTGGCATTGACTGCACGGCGTTGATTAAACAACATGGTTCGCTGCATTGCGTTACCATGCAATATCCCGAAGGTGTATATATTAAATAAATGTATATATGAAAAGAACTATTAAAGTAGGAATTATCCAGCAGACATGTAGCAATGATATTCATCATAACCTGAGCAAACTGCACCGCAACATAGAGCAGGTGGCAAATGCGGGTGCACAGTTAGTAATTTTGCAGGAATTGCATAATACTCCCTATTTCTGTCAGACGGAAGATACGAGTCTGTTTGATCTGGCAGAGCCTATCCCCGGTCCTTCCACCGGTTTCTACGGTGAACTGGCCGCCGGATACGGCATTGTACTGGTTACCTCATTATTTGAAAAGCGTGCTCCGGGATTATACCACAATACAGCTGTGGTATTCGACAATGATGGCAGTATAGCCGGGAAATACCGCAAGATGCATATCCCTGACGATCCTGCTTATTATGAAAAATTCTATTTTACTCCCGGAGATCTGGGATTTGAACCCATTCAGACTTCATTAGGAAAACTGGGAGTACAGGTCTGTTGGGACCAATGGTATCCCGAAGGTGCCCGGCTGATGGCATTGAAAGGTGCTGAAATTCTTATATACCCCACTGCCATTGGCTGGGAAAGCACTGACACCCAAGAGGAAAAGACACGCCAGTTGGGAGCATGGGTAACCGTACAACGCGGCCATGCGGTAGCAAACGGGCTGCCGGTTATTGCCGTGAACCGTGTAGGGCATGAACCCGATCCTTCCGGCCAGACGAATGGTATCCAATTTTGGGGTAACAGCTTTGTAGCTGGTCCTCAAGGGGAAATATTGGCGCAGGCCGGCAATATGGAAGAAGAAAACAAGGTAGTGGAACTGGATATGACCCGCAGCGAGAATGTCCGCCGATGGTGGCCCTTCCTCCGCGACCGGCGCATTGATGAATTTGAGAATCTTAACCGCCGCTTCATCGATTAGCAGCGAATGTTATCGTTATATAAATTCACATATTCGTTAAACAATTCATCTTTGTAGCTGTTTTAGTTATCAGAATATTCAAAAGATATTATTGATTTACTAAACAGCTTAATTATGAAAAAAGTATTATTTTTAGCCGCATTGTTACTTGTTTGCTTCAGCGGAGTAACAAATGCACAAACCAGAAAACAAAGAGAAGACGCTAAACGCGAAGCATGGAAGAAGGAACGTCAGGAAAAGAAAGCCTTGGAAGCCCAGCAGGACTCTGTATCCTACATCCAGGCAATCGACGCCTTGAAAAGTGGTTCTTTTGTATTGGAAGCTGACAACGTAGTGTTCCGTAACGGAATTATGCGTTTTGTATCCTCTAACACAAACTATGTGGAAGTAAATGATGGACAAGGTATTGTTCAGACTGCCTTTACTAATTTTGTGTATAACTGGAGTCCGAACGGCTTGGGCGGTGTCACTGTTCAGGGAAGTGTTAACGGAATAAGTATGCGTCAGGATAAGGATGGCAATGTGTACTACAATTATGGCATCAACGGCATTGCTATTTCGGCTACTGTATTTATCGTATTGACCGGTGGAACAAACCAGGCTAGTGTTACCATCAATCCGAATTTCTCAGGCAACACGCTGACCATGAACGGATATTTGGTACCTTATAGCGAAAGCAGTGTATTCCAGGGAACAACATGGTAATCGGGACTCATAAAGATATAAAAAAACTCCCGGAGGATTATACCTCCGGGAGTTTTTTTATATCCATATGGGTTTAGAACGGGGACACTGAAAAAGTGTGTTCAAACTATCATTTTACTGTAGGGGCGACGTCCGGTCGCCCGAATACATTCCTCTATAGTCCTTTCGGAATAGTATCGAACAGGTAACCTCTAAGGTAAACTTACTTTTCCTCTTTAATGTCAACGACCAGATTCAGTTCATCCAACTGTGATTGATCCAAAGCGGCCGGAGCATCCAGCATCACATCGCGTCCGCTATTATTTTTGGGGAATGCAATGCAGTCACGGATACTATCAAGACCTGCAAACAAAGACACCCAACGGTCAAGTCCATAAGCCAGACCACCATGAGGAGGTGCGCCATATTTGAACGCATTCATCAGGAAGCCGAACTGCTCCTGTGCTTTTTCCGCAGTAAAGCCCAAAATTTCGAACATTTTAGCCTGTAACTGTGCATCGTGGATACGAATAGAACCGCCTCCTACTTCCACACCGTTTACGACCATATCGTAAGCATCGGCACGAACTGCGGCAGGATCGGTATCCAGCAAAGGAATATCTTCATCTTTCGGATGAGTGAACGGATGGTGCATAGCCATCAGGCGACCTTCTTCCTCACTCCATTCAAACATCGGGAAATCAATCACCCACAGGCAAGCAAACTGATTCTTGTCACGCAAGCCCAACTGACGTCCCATTTCTAAACGAAGCTCACATAACTGTTTGCGAGTCTTCATGGCATCGGGACCGCTCAGAATCAGAATGAGATCACCCGGCTTTGCACCGAAAGCTTCTTTCATCTGTTGAAGTACCTCCTGTGAATAGAATTTGTCCACGCTGGATTTTACGCTGCCATCGGCTTCCACACGGGCATAAACCATACCTTTTGCACCTACTTGTGGTCTTTTGACAAATTCTGTCAACTGGTCCAACTGCTTGCGGGTATAATTTGCAGCGCCTTCGGCACAGATACCACCAATATATGCAGCATCATCGAACACAGAGAAACCATGACCTTTCATGACCTCCATCAGTTCTACAAACTTCATGCCGAAACGTAAATCGGGTTTGTCGCTACCATAATATTTCATGGCATCAGCCCATGTCATACGCAGGAACGGTTCATTCAGTTCTACCCCCCGTAATTCCTTGAACAAATGTTTTGCCATTCCTTCGAAAGTAGAAATGATATCTTCCTGTTCAACAAAGCTCATTTCGCAATCTATCTGGGTAAATTCCGGCTGACGGTCTGCACGAAGGTCTTCATCACGAAAGCATTTCACAATCTGGAAGTAACGGTCGAAACCCGATACCATCAGTAACTGCTTCAAGGTCTGCGGAGATTGCGGCAGTGCGTAGAATTGTCCCGGATTCATACGTGAAGGAACAACAAAGTCACGGGCTCCTTCAGGGGTAGAACCTACCAACATAGGAGTTTCGACTTCAAGAAAACCTTTACTGTCGAGGTAACGACGCACTTCCATAGTCATTCTGTGACGGAGTTCCAAATTCTTGCGGACACAGTTACGACGTAAATCCAGATAACGGAACTTCATACGGATATCATCACCGCCATCACTGTTATCTTCAATAGTGAAAGGAGGAGTTACCGCTGAATTGAGCACATTCAATTCCGATACGATAATTTCGATTTCACCGGTAGGGATATTCATATTTTTATTTGAACGTTCGTTCACTTCACCGGTGATCTGAATAACAAATTCACGCCCCAGATGATTGGCGCGTTCACAAAGTTTGGCATTCACCGCATCGTTGAATACCAATTGGGTGATACCATAACGGTCGCGGAGGTCGATGAATGTCATCCCTCCCATTTTACGTGCACGCTGCACCCAACCTGCCAACGTAACACTTTTGCCTGCATCGGAGAGTCTGAGCTCTCCGCAAGTATGACTTCTGAACATATATTCTTTAAATTTAATCAATTGTCTGGCAAAGGTACGATATGTTTTTCATTGTACAAAACTGCCTACAAGAAAAAAAGTCCCACTATTTCATACTAGCGGAACTTTTTTAACTCATACCTGGATACTGGTATCAATTCTTGAACATTTCAATAACATCTTTCAATTCTCCGGGAAATACTTCGCCTGTCTTTTCCCACAGTATTCTGTCTTTTCGCTGGAGTACGAAACTGGGGGCTATTTCTATTTCATAGGCATCGGCTACCTTTTTGTCGCCTCCTATATTTACTCTGATAATATTTATCGGCTTTTCAAATTCATGTAACACCGGTTCAATCCATTCATAATGTGGTGACCAGTCTGCATAGAACACGATCAGGACCAATTCGCCCGACTGCTTGGCAGCTTCAATTTTTTCGGCTATATCCATTTCTTCTTTAGTTTTAAATTATCCTCTACTGCCCAGGCTGTTAAGGTCCGGATTCAATTCTTTCACTGCTGCCTTCACCTGTTTTTTAGTTGGTTTACCGGTGTTAGGCACTTGCTCAACGGGATACCTCTGGTCATTATCCATCAGTTTATCCTTTTGTTCCGTCTTTTTCTTTTCTTCCTTATCCATATCTTTTCATTTTTAAGGTTTAATGTTGCTAATGCAACAAAATAGATAAAAAGATGGTTCACATAAAAAGAAAAGGATGCCCGAAATTTATTCGGACACCCTTTTACTATTACATTTAAAACTACGTGAAATTGAAAATTATTGTACCTTACGCTCACAATATCGTTTGCACTGTGCACAAATGTCATAACCTAGCATAGCTCCCAGAATAAAGTCCTGTTCGGGTGATAGTTTGTTCAGTGGCTGAGTCACCAGAAAACGGATGGCATTGATGCATTCCTTTCTACCGAAAAACAAGTTGATCTTATCATTCCCCACAGGCTGGACTATGTAATTAATCTTTTGGTTAGTCAGCCGTTTTACAGCAAAATCTTCATACTTCTTGTTGGTGGTATAGAGTACCATTTGACGTACTCCTTTTTTGAATTCATAAATATGGTTCAGAAATACTTTTAATTCTACCGGGTTAATGTCAGAAGCTATCATAAGGCAATTGTCAAAGTTTACAGGTTATTTTTTACTTCTTCAATCCAGCTATTGATGCGTTCCTCAGTCTTGTCACTTTCATTCACATCATCGAGGGCCAGACCTACAAATTTTCCGTCAACAACTGCAACGGAAGATGAATATGAATAATCATCGGCAGGAACTTGCCCCACAAAAGTACAACCGGAATTTTTTAATTGATCATATATAATTCCCATACCGTCACAGAATGTATCACAGTAGGATTCTGAATCTCCACAACCGAAGAGAGCAACTATTTTACCGTTTAAATCCACAGCTTTTACAGCTTTAACGGCATCATACCAATCATCTTGCAGTTCACCGCCGCCCCAAGTGGAAGTTCCCAATAACAGGACCTCATAGCTTCCCGCTTTTTCTGTGGTGATTTTGCCTGCATCAATTACATCGGCTGATGCTATACCTAATTTTTCCGCTATTGTTTGTGCAATGCTTTCGCAGGTTCCGGTAGAGGAACCATAAATTATACCCATTTTTTTCATACAGCAAATCGTTTAATTTGTTTGCTGCAAAGTAAAGGGTTTGACGGGAATTATGAAATACCTAGAAATAGTGATTTTTGATTTTCAACTCTTCTCATAGAACAATAGGCCAACCCTGTCTATATGGTCACCGATAGGAGTGCCTAAATTCTTTTTATAGTCCACTACATCTACTTTATACAATAACCCCAAATCCTCTATCTGGATATTAATATCCATCAATTGATTAAAGGAAATATTATCTCCAATAGCCGCCAAATCAATATCAGAACCTTCAGAGTAATTGCCTTTGGCCCTGGAACCAAAAATTACCACTTTTTGAATATTGGAATGTCTTTCAAAGACACTACAAATATCAGTTATCACTAAATCACTCAAGCCATACATAATCAAAACAATGTATCCATTTCAAGTCTTAACTTTTCCTTGTTCAACTTACCATCCAATTGTTGCAACAGATGAGAATATTCTTCATATATTTTACGTACAATCTCTATAGCATCACCTTCATTGTAAGTATGTGAAGTGGTAACTCTAGCCTTGGCCATTCTCCTCCATCCGTCATGGTCACTGATCAGTCCGTCTTCGAAAGCTTTTTTAAGCGTGCCGTTCGGACCCTGCACAAACTCATATCCTTTGTATATTAAAAGGTCTTGAAGTACTTTCCAGGCAAGCTCAAAAGTATATTCGAAACGTTGCACCAATCCTTCCATTTCCAACTCGGAAAGATCATTCGGCTTGCGTCCTGATTCTGTAATTTCCAATACTCTTTTGCAAGCTCTATGGAAGCTATCATATCTTTGCAACCAACGTATATCCTTTTCCATATTGTTTTATTATTGCTGTTACATAGTTTGTTGTAAAAGAATAAAAGCTGATGCAAATTGCGTCAGCTTTTATTCTTTTCAGTTCGTTGATTCTCAATTTCTTGGAATCTTGTCGGGGTAGCGGGATTCGAACCCACGACCCCCTGCTCCCAAAGCAGGTGCGCTAACCGGACTGCGCTACACCCCGAATCTTTATGTTTTGTAGTTGCTTTGTTTCTCAAAAGCGTTGCAAAGGTACGGCTTTTTTTTATATATGCAAATGTTTGGAGAACTTTTTTTCAATCCTTTTTCCATTCATTTATTTATTACATTGTAAATTAACCAATTAGCTTCAAAACTTTTTTTTATCTACGACAAAGGAATTTCAATGTAAAACAACTCCCCTGCCCCATTTCACTAGTTGCCGAAATACTTCCCCCGTGCAAATTCATAATTTGTTTGCATAAACTAAGTCCGATTCCACTGCCGGTTGGCTTCGTTGTGAAGAAAGGAACAAATATTTTATCCAATACTTCAGGAAGAATCCCACTGCCGTTATCACTGACAGTAAGAAAGAATATATGTTTTTCCGGATCATAATGGGTCGCAATAATGACTTCCGGGCAAGTTTGCTCCGTGCAGGCTTCACCTGCATTTTTAAGCAGGTTGATCAATACCTGCTCTATCTGTGAACGATCCAGCATCAGAGTTACTTCGGGATTTTCTACCTTATATATATACTGTATATTTTTACTAGGAAACAATTTTTTCATATCACTCAATAGTTCACCTATATGTACCGGAGCCAGCACCGGTGCTGAAAGGCGGGAAAGCTTACGATAGTTTTCCACAAAGCCCAGCAACCCCTTGCTTCGTCTGTGGATAGTCTGCATTCCCTGCAACATGATACTGTAGTCTCTCTCATTCATACCGTTTTGTGCGGCACGTTCGCTCAGTGTTTCACTCAATGAAATGATTGGTGCAATGGAATTCATAATTTCGTGAGTAAGTACACGAATCAGTTTCTGCCATGCCTCCATTTCATTTTCCTCTAATACAGCATGAATATTCTTTAAGTTGACCAATCGGAGTTCCGCACCCTGTTGGGTAGAATATTCAGTTACCGTTGCGGCCAATTCCTGAATAGTATCCCCTTTATGTATTCGCACGGTTTTTATTTCTCCCGGTTGAAGCGACAGGATGATAGTCGGGAAATCAGGATTCAGCATAGCCAGTTCGCTGATAGAATGAAGACGATATCCACATAAATCCTGCATGGCTGCCCGGTTCATCCAGTGAATATGACACTGGCTGTCTACAACCAGCAAACTGCTGTCAACTGTATTCAGCAAAGTTTCATAATATTGGTAACGCTCTTCTTTCTCGGATAATTGAGTACGAAATTCGGTGATGACTCCATTGATTTCAAGTGCCAACCGTTGCTCTGCACGAGTTTTGTGCTGGGTAGAAAAATTCAGTGAGAAATCAGCGTAGCGAATCCCTTCTATCATTCGCGATATCATACGGGTTGTTCTATGCTGCCACTGACATATATATACCATAATACCTATAATGATAATCAGCGAGAACAACAGACAGAAGTAAAGCGAATGTTGGTAAAACAGATATGCAGCTACAGATGCCACAACCAACAGCAGCATGCAGGCTATCATGCGTAAAGATTGCAAATGACTCATAATCCCAGTTTTTCAAGTTTCCGATAAAGAGCATAGCGGGTAATCCCCAGATATTCTGCGGCACGGCTCAAATTTCCTTCGCTGCGTTTCATGGCACGTTCTATAGCGTTACGTTCCAGTTGCTCCAGGTTCAGCACTTCATCCGTATCCGTTTTCCTGTCGGGTTGCGGTTGTAACATGAAATTGGCAGGCTTCAGCAACGGCGAATCCGAAAGAATGATAGCACGTTCTATGGCATGCTGCAATTCGCGTACATTGCCCGGCCAATGATAACGCATAAGTTTCTGTTTGGCTTCCCTGCTCAGTCCGTTTATCTCTTTCTTATATTTATGAGCATATCTCTGTAGAAAATAATCGGCCAGCAAAAGCAGATCCTCTCCCCTTTCCCGTAAAGGAGGAATATGAATCTCAATGGTATTGATGCGGTACAGCAGGTCCTGGCGGAAATTACCTTCTTCCACCAATTGCCGGATATTTACATTGGTTGCACTTATCAACCGTACATCAATAGGGAGCGTTTCTGTTGCCCCAAGACGGGATATCTGCCGTTTCTCTATAGCTGTCAGCAGTTTGGACTGCATGGGCAATGACAGGTTTCCTATTTCATCCAAAAAGAGAGTGCCTCCGGATGCTACTTCCATACGTCCCGCTTTTGCTTTACGAGCGTCTGTAAAAGCTCCTTTTTCATAACCGAATAATTCGCTTTCAAACAATGATTCGGGTATGCTTCCCAAGTCAATAGTAATGAAAGGACACTCTCGGCGAGGGGAGAAATAACGGAGAGAACGGGCCACCAAGTCCTTTCCTGTTCCATTCTCGCCTAATATTAAAATATGGGCATCGGTTTCCGATAATTTCCGAATGGTATCAAAAACTTCCTGCATGGGGGCTGACTGCCCTATCATTTGAGGCATTTCTTCATCCTGTCCGCTCAAGGCTACAACTTGATCTTTCAGTTGTCTGACTTCCTTGCGGGAATCACGAAGCTTTATAGCCGATGAGAGTGTAGCAAGCAGTTTTTCCTTCTCCCAAGGTTTGGGAATAAAGTCGATGGCACCTGCCTTGATAGCCCGTACTGCTTTATCTGTATCAGCATAAGCTGTCATAAACAGAACAATGGCTTGCGGATCCAATTTTAATATTTGTTCCAGACAATCGAATCCTTCCTGTCCGCTGATGGCATCCCGGCGGAAGTTCATATCAAGCAGAATGACATCGGGTTGAAAAGTGGTCATGAAATGTTCAATACGTGCCGGCTGAGTGGTAACTTTTATTTTTTCCACGTAAGGTTCCAACAAAAGATTCAGTGCAAAGAGCACGTCTTCGTTATCATCTATAATGAGTATTTTTCCTTTTGCTTCCATAATTTAATCCTCTGGTATATTAGGGTATGTATAGGGACAGAAGAGTTTCCTCCCCTACCTTGCAAAGATATAACTTTTTCCTGTGTGCTGTATGTGCGGAAGCGCACTATTTTTGTGCGGATACGCACGGACAACTATTTGTCTATTTCTATATAAGGCATTGAAATGCAGAAGCATACAATGCTGGCACGCAATTTGATAATCTGATGGTATAAAAAATCAAGTTATGAAAAAGAAATCAGTTATTGCTGTTAGCTTATGCCTTGCATTAGGGGCAGCCGTCCTATTCAACAATAAAATATACAGGCTTTATATAGGCGACTGCCATGAATTGTGGGTAGCAGGTCAATCCTATTATGCTAACCGGCAATATGAAAAGGCACGCAAGTTATTTGGAAAGATAGCCCGTATTGATACGGCTCACCATGCTCAATATTTGGTAGGTGATATGTATTTAAAAGGTCTGGGAGGTGAAATTGATTATGAAAAAGCTTTGAAACTCTTTCATCAGTCAGCTGCGGGCGGCAATACTTATGCCGAAAACAATATCGGCTTTATGTACACATATGGCTTGGGGGTTCCCCAGGATTATGACCAGGCATACAAATGGCTCAACAGAGCAGCTACGCAAGGGAACCCGGAAGCGCAAATCGGTATGGGAAGCCTTTATAAGAATGGTTGGGGAGTACGCAGGGATTGTTTCGTCGCCATGACCTGGTACAAACGGTCTGTTGCACACGGCAATACGGATGCCATGAATAACATCGGTTATTTATATAAAAACGGGCTTGGGGTTCCCAAAGACTTTGAAGAGGCCTATTTCTGGTTTAAAAAAGCAGCAGACAAAAATAATCCGGTAGCCCAGTATAATATAGGAAATATGTATTGCTATGGCGAAGGTATGGAAAAAGACTTTGCCAAAGGAGCCGAATGGCTTACCAAGGCGGCCTTACAGGAAAATGCTCCCGCCCAATATAATCTGGCCCGAATGTATCAATGGGGCAAAGGAGTGGAGAAAAATTCACGGCAAGCATTATTCTGGTTTCAGAAAGCAATTGACAACGGACATGAAAAAGCAAAGAAAGCATTTGTCAAACTAAAAAGCAACTTACCTGAAGAAGAGCCCGATGACTCACTTTTATTCAGCTAGCAACCGGGGAAATAGTCCCATACAGATCAGTTTTTAATAGGTATAAAGACATAAAGAATGAACATGAAACTATATTATATCATCGCGCTCTCTTTTCTGTTTCGTTCGGGAACAGCCACAGCACAAGAAGAATCAATGACACTGAATTTACAGCGGGCCATTGAAATAGCACAAGAGAACTCACCGGAAGCACAGGCAGCCCGTCACACCTACCGGGCTGCCTATTGGAATTACCGTTTTTTCCGGGCAAACTATCTTCCGTCCGTCACCTTGACTTCATCTCCTACCCTGAACAGGGATATAAACAAAATTACCCAACCGGACGGAACAAACTTGTTTATCAGGCAAGATCAGTTGAGCACAGATCTCAGTCTGAAAATAAATCAGAATATCTGGTTTACCGGCGGCAGCCTGTTTGTGAAAAGTACCACCCAGCGCATCGACGAATTCGAAGATAATATGACTGCTTATAGTACTCAGCCTATAGTAGTGGGGTATGAACAACAACTATTCGGATATAATTCCTTAAAATGGGACCGTCGCATTGAACCTCTCCGTTACCGGGAATCCCGTAAAGCCTATGCCGAAGCCTTGGAACTGGTCGCCTCACAGACAAGCACCCTTTTCTTCAACCTGGCAACAGCACAAACCAATCTTGATATCGCTACTTATAATTATGCTTCTGCCGATACTCTATATAGATATGCCGAAGGAAGATATAATATAGGAACCATAACCGAAAACGAAATGCTTCAGCTGGAGATAAACAAACTGACGGAAGAAACCAATATGATGAATGCCCATATCGAAGTGGAAGACCAAATGCAAACTTTCCGTTCCTTCCTAGGCATCAATCATGAAATGAACTTACGGGTAATGGCCGAGGACAGCATCCCTCAATTTGAAATACCTTTGCAAGAGGCATTGCAACTGGCATTCGAAAACAGCCCTGATCCAGATACTTACAAGCGCAAACAACTGGAAAGTCGCAGTGCCCTAGCTTCTGCAAAAGCCAATGCAGGCCTGAAAGCTGACTTGTATGTACAATTCGGCCTCTCCCAAACCGGGAACAAATTTACAGACACTTACCGAAATCCCATGAATCAGCAATATGCCAGTATCGGTATTTCCTTACCTATTCTGGACTGGGGACGCGGAAAAGGACGCGTCCGCGTAGCACGTTCCAATGTGGACTTGGTAGATACACAGACCGAACAGGGAATGAAAGATTTTGAGCTGAATGTATGTAAAATGGTACGCCAGTTCAATCTTCAGGCCTATCGGGTGGCCGTAGCTGCCAAGACAGACCGGACTGCCGACCGCCGCCATGATGTGGCACGCCGGCTTTACATTCTGGGTAAATCGACGATTTTGGATCTCAATGCAGCTATCACGGAAAAAGATACTGCAAGAAGAAATTATATAACTGCTTTAAAAACTTATTGGAGCCTGTATTATGGTTTAAGAAGTATGACGGGATATGATTTCCTCAGAAAGGCAGATATTTCATGTACCATACCGAAACCTTAATCGTATTACCCATATAAGACGATCGTCTTACGATTATGCAACGACCGTCGTACCTATATAAGACGATCGTCGTATCATCGTCAGACGTTAAAGATAAACTGAAAAGAAATAAAAAGTATCGTATTAAAAAGATAAACTAATGGATATAAAAATTGAAAAGAAACCGTGGTACATTCGTTACCGCTATCCTATGATGGGCGCATTAGCCTTCATGATCTTTCTTGTCTATGTAATCAGCCTTTCACTGGGGCCCCGTAAGCTTCGCATTGAAACGGATAATATACAGATAGCCGAAGTCAGAAACGACAAATTCATGGAATATGTAGATGTGGAAGGACTGGTACAGCCTATTCTTACCATCAAAGTAAATACCCGTGAAGCCGGTAGTGTAGACCGTATTGTAGGGGAAGAAGGAAACATGATGAAACAGGGTGACACCTTATTGATATTGACCAACCCGGACCTTATCCGCTCCATAGAAGACCAGCGGGATGAATGGGCAAAGCAACGTATTACTTACAAAGAAAAGGAGATAGAGATGGAGCAAAAGAGTCTGACCTTAAAGCAGCAGACCTTGGAAGCACAATATGAAATGGAGCGCCTCCGCAAAAGCTTCGGGCTGGACAAGGAAGAATTTAAGATGGGGATAAAGAGCAGAGCCGAACTGCAAGTGTCCGAAGATGAATATGAATATAAGCTGAAAAATACGGCTTTGCAGATGGAAAGTCTGAAACATGATTCTTCCGTAACCATTATCCGTAAAGAGTTGCTGGCAAACGATCTGGAACGTGAAGGCAAGAAGCTGAAACGTGCAGAAGAGCGTTTGGAGGGGTTGATAGTGAAGGCCCCGATCGGCGGACAACTGAGTTTTGTGAAAGTGACTCCCGGACAGCAGGTTACTTCCGGCGAGAGCATAGCCGAAATAAAAGTACTGGATCAATATAAGATTCATACTTCTTTGAGTGAGTATTACATTGACCGCATCACAACAGGTCTTCCGGCTACAGTAAACTATCAGGGAAAGCGCTATCCGCTAAGAATAACCAAAGTGGTGCCCGAAGTGAAAGACCGTATGTTTGATGTAGACTTGGTCTTCACCGGAGAAATGCCTGAAAATGTCCGTGTAGGAAAGAGTTTCCGGGTTCAAATAGAACTTGGGCAACCCGAACAGGCTGTTGTCATTCCGCGTGGCAACTTCTACCAGTCTACCGGAGGACAATGGATTTACAAGATAAATGCATCGAAAAACAAAGCCATGAAAGTTCCATTGACCATAGGACGCCAAAACCCGTTGCAATACGAAATTACAGAAGGTTTGCAGCCCGGAGAGTTTGTAGTTGTCACAGGATATGATACCTTTGGTGACGCGGAAGAACTGATTTTAAAATAAAGCACGCAAAATGAAAACACTGAAATATGCCTGGCGCTTCTTAATGCGCTCTAAATCATATACTATCATTAACTTGCTGGGACTGGCTTTCAGCTTGGCTTGCTGCATTATCCTGATGCGATATATTCATCGGGAACTGACGGTGGATTCTCATTGCATTGATCCGGAACATATTGTCATTCCTTTACGGGACATAGAGGGAAACATTTTTCCGGGAAATTTGCAGCAAGACGGTGTTGGAGCTGATTCCGCATATATTCCTGAGAATAGCATAATAGAACAATGCCGCATCATTGTGCAACAACACGACAATGTAGTATATGATCGCAGCAGTTACACCATGAATGTACTGGCTGTGGACTCCACTTTCTTTCACTTTTTCCAATATCCCATAGTTGCCGGTGCAGCCGGACTGGAGGCTCCTGATGATGCCGTCATCACCCGTCATTATGCCCGCCGCATATTCGGCAAAGAAAATCCGGTGGGCAAAGTAATGGAATTTAATGGGAAAAGTGTCATCATCCGTGGAGTGGTCGACGAAGCGGAATGCAAGGCATTACTTCAGTTTGATCTGCTGGTTTCGTTCAGGCTGATGGAGAACTGGAGACGTTTGTATATGTCTTTAATGCGAGTACTTCCCAGTGTTAATCCGGATGCCGTCAATAATACCAGTAATGTCTATCGCAAAGATAGCAGAGGCAGCATGATACGCTGGAAATTTGTTAACTGGAAACAGTTTTATTGGGACAATTCCATCACGCATCATCAAGATTATGATGCTATTATGCAATTCGGAAATCGAACGCACTTATACATCCTTTCGGGTGTTGCCATGCTGTTGCTGCTGGTAGGGATATTGAATTTTATCAATATCTATATGGTGTTCATGATGAAGCGCTCCAAAGAGTACGGGGTAAAAAAAGTATTTGGCTTGCAACGTCTGCCACTGTTTCTGCAAATATGGATGGAGAATCAGTTACTGGCTGTTGCAGCATTGCTGTCAGCCTGGTTGGTGGTAGAAGCCACTCAAATACCGGTAAGCCGTTTTATGAACGAAACAATGGAATATTCTGCTTTCGACTGGCAGCTGTCACTAGGCTTTCTGCTATTATTGCCTTTGGCCACTTCTGTTTATCCATACCTTAAATATAACTATATTCCTCCCATTATATCCATCCGTTCCATAGCAACGAACCGCCATTCCATTACCGTCCGCATGACATTCCTGTTTGTACAATATGTCATTACGGCCTTGCTTCTTATTCTTTCACTTTACTTTGGCAAGCAACTGGATTTTCTCTTGAATACTCCTACGGGTTATCGGACGGAAAGCATTCTCCGAGCCGGACTCTTACACGAAAATAAAATTAATCCGGGCCCTGACCGTGTATCCCGTCAGAAGCAAATCAAGCAACGGCTGAATGAATGTCCTCACATTGAAATGTGGATGAATGGGTATTACACGATATTAAGAGGAGGAGGTGTCCATATCCTTTTGAATGACAAAGACACCCGGCAGTCTATGATTACCTTGTTTATTTCTCCTCAATTCTTCCAGCTTTATGACTTGAAAGTACTGGAAGGAGAAATTCCTCAAAAGTTTGACGGGTGGAATGACTATAGGATCGTATTGAACAAAACAGCCATGCAAACAATGGGTTATACCCAACTGAAGGATGCTTTCGTGCGAAGCGAAACTCCTCTTTGGACAGTACAAAACCAAGATGGGCAAATGGAAGAAGGCGGAACCAAACTGATGCCGGTAATGGCGGTAATAGATGACTATTATCCCGGACACTTGACTGAGGGAACAAAGCCAATGGCATTCATTGTAGGAAGAGCCGGTTTTGGTGACGATTACCTGATTGCTATTGCACCCGGAAAAGAGAAAGAAGTGATGGAATACCTGAAAAAGATAGAAAAGGAAATATACAATACAGAAGATTTCACCTATTCTTGGCTGGCTGATGAAGTGCATGAACTCTATTCCGAGGATAGGGAAACAGCGAATATTTATTCTGTCTTTGCTTTGATAGCCATTACCATCTCGTGCCTGGGACTGTTCGGTTTATCCCTGTTTGATGTGCGCCAACGCTATCGCGAAATAGCCATCCGTAAAGTAAACGGTGCGGGAATGAAAGACCTTTATCTGTTGCTGTTCCGCAAATATATCAAAGTAACAGGCGGTGCATTCCTGCTGGCTGTTCCGCTTTCTTATTACCTTATATATATGTACACACGAAATTTTATTATGAAAGCTCCGGTAGGTATAGGGATTTATGTGGTGGCACTGCTGGTTATCCTTATTATTTCATTGGGCACATTGATGTGGCAGATACACAAAGCTGCTCTAATTGATCCGGCAAAAATTATAAAAACAGAATAAACACACATCAAACATGAAAACACTGAAATACGCTTTGCGCTTCCTGATGCGCTCTAAATCATATACCATCATCAATCTGCTGGGACTGGCTTTCAGTCTGGCTTGTTGCATCATACTGATGCGATATATTCATCGGGAACTGACGGTGGATACACATTGCATTGACCGGGAACAAGTATATGCAATCTGCCAGAACATGGAAGGCAGTATCGGATTAACGGGACTTAAACAATGTAGTTACGACACGGTATCTATTGACAAGCGATATATAGAGTCTATGACGACCTATATTCCTTTGGAGAAGGATTATGTTATCTCCGGCACCAACCGTTTCCCTGCACGATGTCTTGTGACGGATAGTGCATTCTTTCAATTATTCCACTACCCGGTAGTGCAAGGCAAAGTATCTCTTTGTGCTCCCCAATCGGCTTTGTTGACTGAAAAATATGCACGCAAGTTATTCGGCCGTGAGAATCCGGTGGGCAAAGTGCTGCGTTATTCCAATGGCAAAGATATTACCATAGAGGGCATATTGGGTGAACCGAAATGTAAAACGAGTATCAATTTCGATATTGTACTTTCATCTTCCTTATCCAGATATTGGGATAGGATGAATACAGAGCTTTACCGTTTTCTGCCCGGAACAGATCTGGAAGTCATCAAAAAGATAGGCAATACCCCTCGCTATATGAATGACCCCAAGTACGATACTCGTACTTTCACATTCTCGCTTATACCCATCAAAGATATTTACTGGAATAGCTACCTTACTGATAGCGAACCGACCATGTTTCTTTCGGGCAGTCATTCCCACATCACCATTCTATCGGGCGTATGCTTGTTATTATTGCTCACGGGAGTGCTCAATTTTATCAATATCTATCTGGTAGCCATGCTACGGCGTGGAAAGGAATACGGTTTGAAGAAAGTATTCGGTGTATGTGGCAGAACATTATTTGCCCATATTTGGATAGAAAATACGTTGTTGGTACTGAGTGCTTTGTTCGTGGCGTGGTTCATGATCGAAGCAACCGCTCTTCCTACAGAATATTTGTTCGGCATTCATTTTTCTTATACTGCTTTTGATGGATGGTTGTCTCTGGGCATCCTGTTATTATTGCCACTTATCACTTCCATCTATCCTTATATAAAATATAACTACACCTCTCCCATTCTATCCATCCGTTCCATTGGGCTGGAGAATCGCTCGATCCGTTCACGCATACTCTTTTTGGGAATGCAATATATTCTGACTTTCTTATTGATTGTACTCTCGCTCTATTTCAATCGCCAGTTGGGGGTATTGCTCAATACCGAACCGGGATTCCGCTCGAAAGATATCATGTATGTCAATTTGGTATATGAATCAAGAGATTTCGAAAGTTATACAGAAAATAGCATAAAGGAACGTCAACAACGTGTCCGGCAATTGGATAATGAGCTGAAAACCTGTCCGTTCATCGAATTTTGCGAACCCGCTAGGGAAGGAATCCTTGCACCTACTTTCGGAACCTACTATCTGAATGAAAAAGGGGAGAAAGCATTTCTGAACATTCGCTATGCCACACCAGGATTCTTTAAGCTATATGATATAAAAGTGGTTGAAGGCAGCATACCCGAACCGGACCCGGAAGACAGACGTACTATTTTGGTAGTAAACCGCACAGCAATGAATGCATTGGGGTATACTTCACTTGAAGGTGCCGGTGTGATAGAAGAAAATCAAAAACGGGCAGATGAGAAGGTGTCTCTTACCCCGATAAGTGCGGTAGTAGAAGACTACTATGGCGGTCATTTGACCTCAGGTCCGCAACCTACCATCTATCATATAGGAGCACGGTATAGCGGCGACCTTTATCAGATGGCTTATACTCACGGCAGGAAGAAAGAGGTACTGGATTTCCTCCGCAAATTGGAATATAAAGTCTATGGTACCGAGAATTTTGAATACGCTCTCTTGGAAGACCAGGTAGATGCAATGTATGATCAGGACAGGCAGACAGCTACTATTTATTCCATCTTTGCTGGTATAGCTATTTTTGTCTCCAGCTTGGGTTTATTGGGTATCTCTCTGTTCGATATTCGCCAACGATATCGCGAAATAGCCATCCGCAAAGTTAATGGTGCAGGTATAAAGGACCTTTATCAATTATTGTTCCGCAAATATATAATCGTTTTAATGATAGCATTTGCTATAGCTATTCCTTTGTCTTATTATCTTATAAATACATATACTCAGGATTTTGCAGTAAAAGCACCTATTGGTATCAGCATCTTTATCATATCATTATTACTGGTAATGATAATATCACTAAGCACCCTAATATGGCAAATCCGCAAAGCAGCCAGTATTGATCCGGCCAGAATTATAAAAACAGAATAAAATATAATACGATAGAACCATGTTAAGACACTATATAAAAATAGCGATACGCCAGCTCTTAAAATACAAGATGCAAAATCTGATTTCCATTATAGGATTATCGGTAGGAATATTATGCTTTAGCATTTGTCTTTATTGCAGCCGGTTTATCAGTGAAGTGGATCATTGTTTTTCCAATAAGGAACGTATTGCAGATATCAATTTATATACAGCCCAGGGGGAGTTGTATTCCGGAATCCCGGCAACATTGATTGAAGAATTGCGTAAAATGGAGTTTGATGAAGTACAAGACTTTACCTTCACCGTCTATCCCCGTGAACGGAGTTATAACGTGGAGGTAAAAGAAGGAAAAGAATTGCCATACGATCATTTGGTAGTCATGGAAGTGGACTCTCTTTTTAGAGAGGTATTTACTCCCCAAATTGTACAAGGTTCATGGAAAGTGGCCGCCAACACACCCAATGCCGTCATATTGACCCGATCTTTAGCAAAAAGAATTTTCGGCGAGGAAAATCCGATAGGCAAGCGTATGATACTGATGCAACGTCTTTTTACAGCACCTGATACCACTCCCCGCACGGGTGGTATAGCTTATACCATCCAAGCTGTGATAGAAGATATACCGCTGAACACCAGTCTGAGTTTTCTTGAAAAGCTGGATATGCTAACTTTGAATGACAGTGAAGGAACATTGCAATTCAGCGGTCGTGACAGCATGACCGGAGGTCTTGGCTTCGCCTTGCTTCATCCGGGTAAAACAGCCCAAAAGTTAGAAGCCCGTTTTCGCTCTATGGATATGAAACACCGTATGTGTGATGAAGAAACAGCTATATCGGCTTCCTCCTTTGGAAAGAACTTCTGGGACAAATCCATTGCTCCCTATTTTGCAGGAATAACTTTGGTAGTAGGACTGTTGATTTTACTCACGGGTCTTCTTAACTTCTTTCATTTCCTTATAGGTACTTTCCTGAATCGTAACCGCGAATATGGAATACGTAAAGTCATGGGCAGCGGAAACCGGCAACTTTTTTACCAACTCTTTGTACAGTCGGTTATCATTGCATTAATCGCTTTCTTGCTAACCTTCTGCCTGATAGAAATGATCAGTCCTTATTTGAATTTCAGTTTTTTCAATTTTGTTCTTATCATCGAAAAAAATCTCTTGTTCGTACAAACGACAGAGTACATGGGATTTATCTTATTTTTATGTATGGTATTATGCTTTGTTACCGTTTTACGAATACGTTACATATCCATTCAGACAGGTATGCATGCTAGTGAGATAAAACATCATAAACATGGAATGCGCAATATTCTTCTAGGCATTCAATTTTTTATATGCTGGATATTTGTCGCATTTACCGTAGCTCTTTATATGCAAGCGCAGAAAACAGAATCCACCTTGTTCAACACGCTGACGGAGAAGGAAAAAGCCAATATACTCAGCTTTCCTATAGATTATATGTTTATGAAGAATGAAGAAAAACTGGCATTGATAGAACGCGTATCCAAATATCCCGGCATACAGGATAAACTTTTAGCTGATATCAGTTATCTGAAAGGTGTATCAGGCACGGGAATGCAAACGGAAAAAGATAATCGGGAAAGTAGTTTCGAGGTAAATGTTATGAGTGTTTCTACCAACTTCTTCCGGTTCATGAATATCCCTTTATTATCAGGACGAGCATTAGAAACTCAGGAAGATTTGGTAGTAGATAAGGTGTTAGTAGATCACCAAAAAAAGGATATGTTAGGAACAACCTTATATAATTATTCAGATGGTTACACCATTTGTGGTGTGTGTGCCAATTTTATCGCAGATGTATATTATCAAAGTCCCGGATTTGTGTTTATACCCAGTGATTTCAATTACTTCGTAGGTCATTGCTATCTTAAATGTGAACCGGGGAAAACATCCGAAATCAGACTATTTGTGGAAAAGGTATTGAAAGAAGTGCTTCCGGAAAGTATTCATCCTAAAATTACAACCTTACAGGAAGATATATACAAAGCACAAGAATTAGAAAATAAGTTGAAAGGAATTATTCTGTTCTTTTCTCTTATCAGTCTGATTATTACTCTGCTGGGAGTTTATTCGGCCATTACATTGGACACGGAGCGCAGACAAAAAGAAGTGGCCATCCGAAAGGTAAACGGTGCAGGATTAAAACAAATCGTTTTCCTTTTTGCCCGTCTTTACATGGGGTTATTGGCAGGTTCTGCCGTTATTGCATTTCCTTTAATCTATATAGTCATGCAAATGTGGAAAAGAACGTATATCGTGTTCTTTAATGATGGCATACTGTACTGGGCAGGAATTTTTATAGGTATCACATTCATTACTACTCTTACGGTATTATTCCGCATTCTACGGATCGCCCGAATTAATCCGGCAGAAGTAATCAAGAACGAATAACTAAAAAGATATTGAACCATGATAAAACACTATTTAAAGGTAGCGGCAAGAAATCTGTTAAAGTATAAAGTCCAGTCAGTGGTCAGTATTCTGGGGCTGGCGATGGGCTTTGTATGTTTCGCCTTGTCACTCTACTGGATACATTACGAAACCACTTATGATGACTTCCGTCAGGATGTAGATCGTATTTATATGGTACGCACAAATGATGAGTATGCCGAAGGAAAAATCTCATCTCGAGTCCCATACTCACTCGCTGATTATCTGACGGAACATTTTCCTGAAATAGAAGTTGCCGCCCCCTTTCATATTAATTCTGAACGGATTAGTGTTAATGACAAATATCAGGATGTCATGTTCTCATCGGCAGACAGTGCATGGATGCAACTGATGGATATTCAAATTATAAAAGGCAACCGTAACTTCATGTTGCCTAAAGATAATGCGGAAATTGCCATAACAGAAGAAACGGCAAAGAAATGGTTTGGCATAAAGAACCCTTTAGGAAGGGAAGTGAAGATGTGGCGTCGGGCTAAAAAGATCTGTGCGGTAGTGCGGGCAGAAAATATGCATACTTGTTTCCCTTTTGAATTAATCGGCAATCCGGAATTGGGAAGAACCTGGTGGTATATAACTTGGAATATACTGGTTAAAGTAAAGCCCGATACTAAAGTGGAAGAACTGGAAGCTAAGATAAATGCCAATTTGCCTCACGAATTAAAACAAGTAACCCAAACACGAAGAACCGGAATAGAACGGATTTATCTGACCCCACTTTCCGAATTGCATTATGCCAAGGATTTTCGTGATGGTAAAGAGGGAACTATCACATTCAATTATATTGTTTACTTCTCAGTAGCGGGTATTTTGATTATTGTATGTGCACTCATCAATTACCTCACTTTGTTTATCAATCGTATGAGGGTTCGCCAACGTGAAATGGCTTTACGAATGATACACGGGGCAAATGTACGGTCACTTGTCTATCTACTGATTATTGAGTTCCTGCTTCTTTTGATGTGTGCCGTCTTTACAGGATTTCTGATTATTGAAATATGTTTGCCGCAGTTCATTGAACTGACAGGAATCGATGCACCCAAATCGGCTCTTTATGGCGAAACGTTCTTATTTATTATATTGGTTTCCACGCTGATTTTAGCAACCATCATCGGTTTGCTTTATTTTCTGTTCCGCCGCTCCTTGCATTGTTCTCTGCGCCATGATGCCGGACGTACAACCGGCTCTCTCTTGCGCAAAGGCAGTATCGTCTTACAGCTTTTTGTATGTTTCATCTTTATCGGCTGTACAGTATTGATGAATCAGCAGTTGGATTATCTGCGTCATCGTGACTTGGGAATAGAATTCCATAACAGGGGAAGTTTCTCTGTCAGAGGTGATTATAATATGCTTCCGTTGGTTGAGAAGGTAAAAAGCTTACCTATGGTGACGGAAGTCCTACCTCCCAACTATAGTGCTTTAGCATCCCAAATTATATGCATCGGGCAATGGGATAATTGGGACGGACTAGACACACCGCTTGATGTCCCCATGCCTGTCAATTTGTTCCTGGGAGGAGAAGAACTCTTTCGTTTCTATGGCATCACCTTGCTAGCAGGCAAATCACTCAATGACTTTTCTACCTATGAAGAAATCATCATTAATGAATCGTTGGCACGCCGGATGGGTTGGACACCTCAAGAAGCGATAGGCAAACATATTTTTGAATCATTCATAACCTATACAGTTGTGGGGGTTGTGAAAGACTGCCATTATGTAACTCCCACTCTGCCCATACCCAATACAGGTTTTGTGGTAGGAGAAGAAATGGGATTGATGCAACGAAGTGCCGGAATCCTATTCAAATATAAAGAAGGTACTTGGAACGAATGCCGCCAGGCCCTCGAAGATATTTATCGCACAGAGTGTCCGCCCGATAAAATTCTTCGTATAGATAGTGAAGAAGAAGTGTACACCAACTATCTGCATTCGGAGGATATGCTTACCCGTTTGCTCAGTTTTGCCTCTTTGATTTGTGTACTTACTGCCCTATTCGGCATCTATTCACTGGTCACTCTTACCTGTGAGCAACGACGCAAAGAGATAGCCATACGCAAAGTCAATGGAGCAACCGTATGGGGGATATTATTGCTGTTCTTTCGTGAATATCTGAGTATGCTTTTCCTGTCCGCAGCCGTTGCTTTCCCGATAATTTATGTTATCATCAAGCATTGGATAGAAAACTATGTCCGACAGGTCAGCATCAGCTTTGTGCCCTTTGCACTTATCTTTATGGGATTGGCATTAGTAGTGATTGTCGGAATCTTTTGGCGCGTATGGAAAGCAGCCAATGAGAATCCCGCAGAAGTAATTAAGAACGAATAAAACATTCACACAATGATAACACATTATTTAAAAGTCGCCTTGCGCAATTTATTGAAATACAAGACTCATAGTCTCATTTCAGCACTCTGCCTCGCCGTGGGCATTACCGCCTTCAGCCTGATGTATTTCTTCATTCACCAACTGGAGAGTGATTCCGATTTGCCTCATTATGAAAAAAGAATCGGCCTTACCCTTTCGTCAGATCAAGTGGCAGCCGATACTTATTTTTACGCAGGTGACATAGAACACTTGGAGGAAGCACATATTGAAGAACTGGACAGCCTTTCTGCTGTCTCCTACCAGCAAATGGCAGAAGTCAATGTCATAGACAAAGAGCAACAGGAAAAACCTTTCATCATAAGCTATAGATGTGCAAGTCCTTTTTTCTTTTCTTACTATGATATGCAACTGATACACGGCAACCGCATCCCACAGACGCCGGACGAAGTAGTCATTTCAAAAGAATTTGCCCGCAAAATAGGTGCCGGAGAGAATCCTGTCGGAATAACGATCCATATTGTTTCTGCACGGGGAAGAGCGGATAATTTGATCAAAGACTTCAAAGTGATCAATGTGGTAGAAGATACCAAAAAGAATCTGAGAGTGGATGCCGACTGCTACTTTGCTCTGGAAGCCAACCCTTGGACACCACTGATGGTAGGTAGCTTCATCAAAGAAAATATGAACCTTTCCAAGCTACAGAAACGATTGGAAACCATTACCTGGAAAAGAGAGGAAGCAACACTGCGTCCATCGGCATTTTCTATAGCTGAACGCGAGTCTGAAAAAGGAAGAGTACTGTCCGAAATAATGGCACTACTTGTCATTTCATTGATCCTGCTGTCCGGACTAATTAACTTTCTTAAATTCATTATCCAGATGTTCTACAACCGCCAGCATGAACTTGCCTTGCGTAAATGTGTCGGCTCGGATACCAAAGGATTGTTCATGCTACTTTTCTGTGAAGTATTCTGGATGATGTCTTTTTCCCTTTTATTATCCATGTTGCTAACTGAAATTGTAACGAGCATAGCTGTGGTATATATCCCCCAAAAGGATATGATTGCCTTTCCGTTATTAAAAATATATCTGATGCAATTCATTGTATATATAGCCTTGCTGGCGGTCTGCCTGGGAGTAATAAGTATACCGGTGCGCAAATTACGCGACATCAGCATCATTAACTATGTGGCAAAGCGAAGTAACAGACATCACCGTTTCCGCAACACGATGATAGCTGTCCAACTGGGCATATCTATTTTCTTTCTGGGCGGAGTCTTTATTATCTCCTTATCTTTCAACGAGTTATTTGAACGTATGTATACCCCCCTTGCTCCTGAAGAAGAGTCACAGATTATTGCCTTGAACGTCAACAGCCAACGAATGCGGGAGAATCTGGATGCCATAAACGCAGATATCAGCGAACTACCCGATGTGACGGACAAAATATCATTGTGTATGTCCGCCAACATGAACACGTACACCTATATGACCTACAAGAAAGCCGACGGCTCTGAAGGAATGCTGTCCATGACAACGGGAGACCCTCACTATTTCTCGTTTTTCAAAATCCCCATGCAAGGCAAAGAAACAAGCACGGAAGCCGCAGGAGATGTATATATCAGCGAAGAGTTCCAAGAACAACTGAACAAGGACAATGTGCAGGGAATGGTGGAACTAGATGGTAAAAGTTATCGCATCGTGGGAGTGTACAAAGGCTTCTATAAAGAATTCAAGAGAGAGAAGACAATAGGCTCCATTTTCATGCCCGATGCCTTTGCGAATGCCTACTATTTCAAGATTTCACCCACAGGAGACGTGGAAGAGCATATTCAAAAGATAACAGATATCTGCCGGAAGTATATACCCTATACGTTACCGGTCAGTGTACAGGCATTGGATGACACCAAACAGAGTACCATAGGTAGCATTGAGATGATGCGAGGTGCTTTGAGTATATTGGCTGTTGTAAGTCTGCTGCTTGTCATACTCAGTGTATATTCAGCCATTTCAATGGATACCATCAGCCGTCAGAAGGAAGTTGCCATCCGTAAAATCAATGGTGCAACTCCTTCCGTGATTGCAAAGATATTCGGTAAACCTTATCTTATCATTTTCCTGCTCACATTTATCATTGTTTTTCCTTTGCTACGATTGATAATGATAAAAACATTGGGCAATGCAGGAGTAGAATGTGTTTACGGCTGGAGTTGGGGAATACTACTTTTTGCAGGCATTGCAGTTTTACTACTCCTTATTACAAGCTATAAAATATACAAGATAATGCATATCAATCCGGCTAAAATAATGAAAAACGAAGGATAATGAACATATAGTGTGCTCTTTCGCACATAATTTGTGCAGAACCGCACGTTCTAAAGAAAGAACACAAATACATATTCCATTGATAACAAGATAATTAAAGCATCGGCATGATTCTTGCTATTTATCTTTATAGGATATGGTACAGAATGCTCCCGAATGATTAAGCATAAAAGAATTAACAATTAATAAAAACTTACTATTATGATCAAGACAGTTAACTTACAAAAGATTTTCAAGACGGAAGAAGTGGAAACATGGGCACTCAACAATGTCAGTTTAGAAATTAAAGAAGGCGAATTTGTAGCCATCATGGGTCCTTCAGGTTGTGGTAAATCTACGCTGTTGAACATTCTTGGCTTATTAGATAACCCTTCGGGAGGTACGTATGAACTAAATGGTACGGATGTATCCAAATTCACCGAAGCACAACGCACCAACCTGCGTAAAGGAGTCATTGGCTTTGTATTTCAAAGTTTCAATCTGATTGATGAATTGAATGTGTACGAGAACATTGAACTACCTTTATTATATATGGGCATTCCGGCAGCAGAACGAAAACGTCGTGTGGAAGAAGCGATGAACCGCATGGCTATTTCCCATCGTGTAAAACATTTCCCGCAACAGCTGTCCGGAGGTCAGCAGCAGCGTGTGGCCATCGCTCGTGCAGTAGTAGCCAACCCGAAACTGATCCTCGCCGATGAGCCTACCGGAAACCTGGATTCCAAAAATGGTAAAGAAGTAATGGAACTGTTGAGCGAACTGAATAAAGAAGGAACGACTATTGTTATGGTTACACACTCTCAACATGATTCCGGTTATGCAGGAAGAACCATTAATTTGTTTGACGGACAGGTGGTGAATGAGGTAAAGATATAGAGAATTTATCATATAGTCTTTCATTCTGAACTTTGCGAAGAATCTGTAGACATAAAGTGAATGTATTCAGATTCTTCACTAGCATTCAGAAATGACAGTGCTGCATGATGGTACTAGCGGAGTTTTCGGACAGCCCCTTTTATGACAAAAGAATATTATAACAATGAATATCTTTCTAAATATCAAGTTTATCGCCCGCAGTTGGTGGCGGAACAAACTGTTTTTTCTCATCTCGTTATTCAGTCTTACCGTAGGATTGGGATGTACCAATCTGCTCATGACTTTCTTTATCCATGAATACAATGTAGAGAAATACAATGCCGACCGCGACCTTATTTATGCACTGCGCCAAGACTCTCCCATGGAAGACGGAATAAAGGTAACTTACTCCACCCCGGACGCAACTGCACAAATAAAAGAGAAATATGCCGAAGTAACGGATATACTGTGCGTGAACGGAATGTCGGGCAACCTCTGCAAATACAATGAAACGGAAATAAAGCAGTTCCTTTTTATCTGTGTCGACTCAACCTTAAACCATTTTTTCCCTTATACCGCACTGGAAGGTAGTTTGAAAGAAGCACTTGCTTCCCCGGACAAGATCGCCGTAAGCGAGGCATTTGCCCGTCAGCTTTTCGGCAAGCATTCCGGCATCGGAGAAATCATAGAAATAAAAAATGGAGAGGGTGAGAGTCAAAGTTACAGAGTAGCAGCCATACTGGAAGAGCGTCCGCAATCTTTCCTCCATTTTGATTTGCTGACAGGTACCACGGATAAATCGTGGGGAGGTCCTGCCTTTCTAAAGTTGCAACGGGGAGCATCGCCCATGACTTTGCAGGAAAAGATCAAGAAAGATAAGATTCCGACCCTGGTCTCGGATTCACAATACTACATTGACCCTATAAAGGATTTGTATTTCAGTACCGGGAAAGACAGCAGCCAGCAGCAGTTATCTTTTGTCCAGCATAGTGATGTATTATTACTCTATATCGGACTGGTATCCGCTCTGCTGGTCCTCATCATCGCTTGCTTCAACTATACCAATCTGACCCTTTCGCGCACTTTGCAACAGCTCAAGATGATACATATAGAAAAGCTGATGGGAGCCCAACTCAAAGAAATCCGCAGCCAGTTGTTCTGTGATGCCACACTTACCGTTTTGCTTGCTTTTCTATTGTCACTGCTGCTTATCAACGACTTGCTGCCGTGGTTCAACAACCTGCTGTCCGCACATCTTTCCTTTTCCTTCTTTTTCAGTTGGCAAATCCTGCCCTTACTCCTATCATTCATCTTCCTGATGGCAGTCGTTCCCGGTCTGTATACCAGCCACCAATTCTCTAGGCAGACCTTGAGCGAATATCGGCAGGCTTACACAGGACAGAAAAAGCAACGGCTGATCTGGATTCTTGTCACCATCCAATTCATCTTTTCAATAGGATTGGTGTACGCCACCACTCTCGCTCAAGGTCAGATGGACTTGATCAACTCGCGTGCATACCGATACGAGAATACGATTGAAGTGGGAAACGGGGGCATTCCTTTGTTTCCGCTTTATCAGGAACTGGCGCAGGTGGACGGAATAGAATCTATGAGTCTTTCCATGAGTTCCATGCTATACTGCTGGTTGCGCGAGCTCCCCATCCGGCAGGCCGACGGCAGCATCCAGCATAATTATGTGGTACATATCCCTACGGATACCGCTTTCTTCCGGACGATGAATATCCGACAAATTGCCGGACTCTCTCCTGCCAAAGCCCGTCAGGAATACGGACATGCTACCTTCATCAATGAAAACTTTGCCCGTCTGCTGAATATCGATGCATCCCAAATAGGCCACAAACTGAATGAGTTCGATGAATATTCGGATACGCTGAGTATCATCGCAGGTATGTTCGAGAACTTTCCATACAACTCCCTGGAGGAAGAAGTGAGCGGCCAACAAATATCCATTGAAACAGAACAAGACTTGAACCGGGAAGGGATGTTCATACAAATGAAGCTATTCCCCGAAAAGCGCCGAGAAACACTGGCAACCATCGAAAAGCGATGGAAGGAGATGAACGATGGCAGGGAATTCAACTATATAGATATGAATAAAGAGTTTATGCAACGCAACAAGAAAGCCGTCACGGTTTCCCGGATTCTTATCAGTTACTCGCTGATTGCGTTGGTATTGACCTGTTTCGGCCTGTTCGGCATTTCATGGTATGCAGTGCGCCACCGTACCCGCGAAATAGCCATCCGCAAAGTACACGGTGCCACCGGCTGGACTATCGTATGGCTACTGAACCGCTCCTTCTTTTGGCAGATACTGGTAGCATATGTCATTGCCATACCGGTGGTCTGGTTACTGATGCAGCATTGGCTGGAACAGTTTGCCTACCGCACTTCGGTCACGCTATGGGGATTCCTCTCTCCTATTATCATCGTATCGGCAATAACCGTCGTTACAGTGACGATACATAGTTATCTCAGTGCACATACCAATCCTGTCGAAAGTCTGAAGGCAGAGTAAGCCGTGTTACATCAGAAGAATTTGGAATAATGTACAGAATGAATGATGAGAGCTCTTCATATACAAGAAATTAATCTTATCTTTGGAGCGTAGATAAACAGTAAGTAATAAACACATTATGGCAAATAAACTTTTTGAAGAGCCCGATATCACGATTGATGAATATATTAAAAACAGACTTCTGAAAGAGATAGCATGGAAAGTAGTTCCCCTCGATCCGTTCCGCGATGTTTCGAGTATTTCAAGAGAAATCAAGATAACAGGAATCAAGACAAAGCAATATATCAAGGAATTGACCGATGCAGGAAAACTGGTCGCCATTCGGGAAACTTATAATGCCAGAGAAACATATAGACTTCCCTATACATTACATTTACAGTTGCTTACGGAAATAAGACATGACCCGAAAGAATTCCTTAATAGAAGTCTTACCAACTATGGCTGGGATGGCAAGGGATGGGTTAATGCCATCCAAAACTATGTACTAAAGAAAGACGATATCGCATCACTCATACCTTATTATATAAGTGACAATAATCTTCTTGGCATCATACAATATATGCCATCGTCCGAAGAATGGATGCCATTCTTCGACCAACTGCCGCTGACCGTCATCCACTCAGCATTCTATTTCTTTTCTTTTCAATGGAGCATACAGTTGAAGCAACCGGACATGGAGTGTCTGAACAGAGGTTATCTGAAAAACGAGCGGCTCTCTCTACAAACCCGTCAGGAATACGAAGCGGAATATGCATTCTATAGATATACATTGGCGGGAAAGCTGGAAGAGTTCATGCAACTGTCCCTACCCGATAACTGGATGTATCAATGCATACGGGCACTCTATCTCCAGTATCAAGGGAAGACACCGGAAGCGGTAAAAATGTACCAGCAGGCATTGAAGGAATCGGGAGAACCTTTCTTCTATAATGCACTTTATGATACCTATTATATATTGGCATTATATACCGACGGGACGCCTGCTTCAAAAAAGAAACTGAATGCAATGCTCAAGAAAAAGGAACTGAATCAGGCTCCGTTTTCACACCCCCTCCGCTTGCTGCTTTGGCATGTCCTGGGAATAGATACCAAAGAACTTGTCAAGGAAATCATCTGTTATGGAGACCAGCTACCTGCTTTGCCACGGGTGCTATCCTTGTTACTGATCCGTCATTTCCACATGGACGATTCGGTGATGATAAGTGATGGGATCATCCGTGAACTGATTGATGAAGAGCAACTGAAACTCTTACAGTTGGAGTGCTCGCAAGACTTCATGCCGTTCATAGCCAATGCCGATGAACTAAGGAAGCAGACTGGACTTTTCCCTCTATTGCCTCCTTATCAGAAGGTAGAGAAATGGGAACAGATTATCGCCACATTGATGGAAAAGACACAATCCGCAGGCGTGTCTGCCAACTTGGCCGCAAAAGGAAGCGCACAATCACAAAGCCGCATCATCTATTATGTCAACCGCCATTCCCAAATCACTCCCCGACTTCAGAAATCTAAAGATGGAGTAACATGGAGCAAAGGACGGAATATCGCACTGTCTACTTTCCAGGCGGGCATACCCGAGATGAACGATCTGGACAAGATTGTATCCACCCATGTGCAGCATTATGCTTCCAGCGGTTGGGGATATAATGAAACGTGGGAACTTCAAGGTCCCAAAGTTATGGCAGAACTGGCAGACTACCCATTGGTCTTTTCGGAACACCAGCCCGATGTACCCGTTGTCATTACAAAAGAAAAACCACAAGTAACGGTGACCAAAACTCCGAAAGGTTTCCGGATCGAGAACAATGCAAGTGATGCCAAGATAACCAGCAATACCGTCTTGCGGAAAGAGAATGATTTTCTTTTCCGCATCATCGAACTGACTTCCCCGCAACGTGAACTGTTGAATATCCTTTCCGACCTACAGGATTTCCCGAAAGAATCTGAAAAACAACTGACCGCATTGTTACCCCAACTGAGTCAGGTGCTGACCGTACATTCCGATCTGGTGCAAAACGAAAAGCAACTGAAGAAGGTAGAAGCGGATGCACAAATCACCGTCCAGCTGCAACCTATGGGCGAAGGCATCAAAGCAGAACTCTTCGTAAAGCCTTTCGACAGTCACCCGCTCTATTGCAAAGCAGGAAAGGGAAATGTGAGCGTCATCGGTACGGTGAACGGGGAAAAGATACAGGCTGTCCGTAACCTGAAAAAGGAAAGCGAGAACCTGAAACAAGTATTGGAATGGCTGCAACCCATCAGCGAGGAACAGGACTCGGACGAGGATGTATTCTTTTTCGGCGATGCCTACCAATGCCTGGATATGCTGGATATCCTCCAGGTACATACAGACGAGGTCCGCATAGAATGGCCCCAAGGCATGAAGATGAGCCTGAAAGGAAGGGCCGACTTCAAGAACTTATCCTTATCTGTAAAAGGAGCCGGACAATGGTTCGAACTGGAAGGGGAACTGAAAATAGATGCCGGGACTATCATTAAAATATCGGAACTTTTGCAGAAGATACGCGAAAGCAAAGGGCGGTTTATCGCCTTGGCTCCCAATGAGTTCATCGCCCTGAGCGACAAGCTGCGCAAGCAGTTGCAAGCCATAGACCCGCTCCTCACAGAAGAAAAAGGAAAACTGAAACTGCCATCGCTCACAGCTAGTTCTCTGCTGGAGATAGAGAATCAAGGAGTGAAACTAAAGAAAAGCACTGCATTCAGCAGTCTGACAGCACGTATCGAAGCCGCCGGAAAGGAACACTTCCCTGTACCCAAACAATTGAAAGCAGAACTGAGGAACTATCAGACGGAAGGTTTTTACTGGATGTCCCGACTGGCTTATTGGGGGGCAGGTGCCTGCCTGGCAGATGATATGGGACTGGGCAAGACCTTGCAGGCCATCGCCTTGATGCTGGCGCGCGGCAAGCAAGGTGCGTCATTGGTCGTTGCCCCCGCTTCCGTACTGCTCAATTGGAAAAACGAACTGGAACGGTTTGCCCCCTCGCTCACTCCGCTGGTGATGAACGATGCAGGATGCGACCGGAAAACGCTGGTAGAGAATGCATCGGAATATGATGTCGTACTTACTACCTATGGATTATTAATTAATGAAGCGGAGACATTAGCCGCCAAAGAATGGAACGTCATCACGCTGGACGAAGCACATACCATCAAGAATAAAGAAACGAAAATGTCCAAAGCCGCTATGGAGTTGAAGGGAAGTTTCCGCTTGTTGCTGACAGGAACTCCGCTTCAAAACCACTTGGGAGAGATCTGGAACTTATTCCAGTTCGCCAATCCCGGCTTATTGGGAAGTTTCAAGCAATTCACCGAAAAGTTTATCAACCCCATTGAAAAAGAAGACGACAAGAACAGGCAGCGCCAGTTGAAACGGTTGCTCCAACCTTTTATCCTGCGGCGCAACAAGACCGAAGTACTGGACGAATTGCCCGAAAAGACCGAAATAACCCTCCATGTGGAACTGGCGGAACAGGAACGGGCCTTGTATGAAAACTTGCGGAGAGAAGCCATCAATAACCTGGAAGAAGGATCGGGTACCGCCATACAGACCTTGGCCGAAATCACCAGACTACGCCAGGCTGCATGCCATCCGTCACTCGTTCATCCGGCGATGGATTTACCCTCGGCCAAGTCGGCCGCTTTCTTGAAACTGGTGGAGGAATTGATGAAGAACAATCACCGTTCATTGGTTTTCAGCCAGTTTACTTCCCATCTGAATCTGATAAGGAAGGAATTGGATGAAGCAAACATCGAATATCTCTACCTGGATGGCAGAACTCCTCTGACCGAGCGCAACAAACTGGTAAAGGCATTTCAAACAGGAACCCAGCCGCTATTCCTTATCAGCCTGAAAGCAGGAGGATTAGGGTTGAACCTTACTGCGGCAGACTTTGTGATACATCTGGATCCTTGGTGGAATCCTGCCATCGAGGACCAGGCGTCAGACCGTGCATACCGCATCGGACAAATACGTCCGGTCACTGTCTATCGGTTTATTGCCACACAGACTATTGAGGAAAAAATTATCCGCCTGCATCAGACCAAGAAGTCATTGGCTGATTCTTTATTGGACGGCAGCGACCTTGCCCATAAATTGACCAAAGAGGAAATGCTTGATTTGCTAAAAGAGAAAGACTTCTAACTTGTCGGTAGGATTGAGTCCATTCCTATGGAGGGGGGGAGTCTATTCCGCGTACCCATGTTTTCATCATAGGAAACTGAGAATGTGGAGGGCACTGAAAAAGTCTACAGTCGATAGCAATCTGCCCCTACAAGCAAAAGGATAGCAAAAAATACTTTTTCAGTGCCCTCGAGAATGTAGCCCCCTGCAATTTACCCCGAATCCTCCTTCAGAAGTTTCAGCCTGTCCGCAAACCCTTTGTGGATGGGCGTTTCGGCTGAAAGATCGGGTCTCGTAAATCCTTCAGCAGATTAGAGAAGTTTCAGCCGGAGAAAACGGACGTCCGTTTTCCCAATCCGGACGCCTGTTTTCTAAAAATGGACGTCTGTTTTTCTTAAACGGGCGTCCGTTTTCAGAAAGATAGATATCGCACACACGTACTAATGATGAGGCCGTAACATAGTAACGACAAGCCAGTAACATTAGTAATGGTACTGCTGTAACGTCTATAATGTTACAGGCTTGTCGTTACTGATGTTACACCCAATCATCCGTTTGATTCCCATTACAGGAAAGCTTCGCAAACCAGGACTGAAGAGTTGGTGAAACTTCAGTTCCGGCAATTGCTATAGATTTTCTCACCGGGAAACACCGGGTTTCACACCGGGAAAATAAATTATCCCGGTGTGAAACTTGGTGTTTCCCGGTGTCTTATTTGTATTCCCAGAGCACCGCATCCCCCCTTCCCGGCTGAAACATTTAGAACTCACTGAAGGATTTACGAGGCCCTATCCTTCAGCCGAAACGACCATCCACAAAGGGTTTGCGGACAGGCTGAAACTTCTGAAGGAGGATTCGGGGTAAATTGCAGGGAAGAGAAATGTTATACTCAACTAGAATTGATTTGCGAAAAACTGTTTGGTTCATTGTCATACGGTTTTGAATCAATCATTGTTGGAAACCATCCACCGTAGGGGCGGAATGCTTCCGCCCGAATGCATCCACAAATACACCCTTCGGAGTGTTATCGGGCAGATTCAATCTGCCCCTACAGTGGATGGAAACGTGATTCATTTTCATTCGGAAAAGAGCTGAATGAATTTTTTTTTAGGCGCGGATGACGCGGATTTCGCGGATAAAAGGCTGTTCTCTATTACATTATAAGCAAAAAAATCCGCGTTATCCGCGAAATCCGCGCCTAAAAAATGATTCATTTTCATTCGTTATAAGCGAACTGTTTTCGCCAATCAATTCTGTTTAGTTATAAAAGAGAGATGTAGAAAGACTATTCTCCGACAAGATGTATAGTCATTAAAAAAGGTTGCCTTCATGGGGCAACCTTTTTTGATAGTTTATTTAATGATATCCAGTTTTCGGAAACACTTGGTCAGCTTGTCTACCGCTATATCGACTTGCTCCTTGGTATGCGTTGCCATCAAGGCTACACGTACCAGTGTATCTTGCGGTGCACAGGCAGGCGGAATAACCGGATTGATAAAGATACCTTCATCGAAAGCCATCTTGGTCACTTCAAAAGTCTTGTCTGTATCGCGTACATAAAGCGGGATAATAGGACTTTCGGTCTCACCAATCTCAAAACCGGCTTCACGGAAACGATCCAAAGCATAATTGGTTACCTTCCATAGGTTCTCCTTACGTTCCGGTTCAGTCTGGAAGATATGAAGGGCCGCCATGGCAGCAGCAGTAGCCGCCGGAGTATTACTAGCCTGGAATATATAAGAACGTGCTGTGTGACGTACCCAGTTGATGGTATCCTTATCAGCAGCGATGAATCCTCCGATAGAAGCGAAAGACTTGGAGAAAGTACCCATTATCAGATCTACTTTATCTATCAAGCCGAAGTGATCGCAAACGCCGCGTCCTTGATGGCCGAATACACCCATACCATGAGCCTCGTCTACCATGATGCTGGCATTATACTTTTCTTTCAGACGAACAATTTCGGGCAAGTTTGCCAAATCACCTTCCATTGAGAATACGCCGTCAACGATAATCAATTTCACTGATTCGGGTTTGCACTTCTGAAGTTCCTTTTCAAGAGCTTCCATATCATTGTGTTTGTACTTCAGCTGAGTAGCAAAAGAAAGGCGGCGGCCATCCACTATGGAAGCGTGGTCACGATCATCACATATAATATAATCGTTGCGATCGACCAAACAAGGAATGACTCCTTCGTTTACAGTAAATCCGGTGGGGAAAACCAATGCTTCATCTTTACCTACAAAATCGGCCAGTTCGTGTTCCAACTGTATGTGAAGGTCAAGAGTTCCGTTCAAGAAACGTGATCCTGCACATCCTGTACCATACTTGCGAGTAGCGGCAATAGCAGCTTCGATGATTCGCTGGTCGTGTGTCAACCCCATGTAAGAATTGGATCCGAACATCAGAACCTTCTTGCCATCCATCATGACTTCCGTATCCTGTGCACTGTCAATCTCACGAAAATAAGGGTATACGCCTCTTTCCATGTATTCCTGAGGCTGTCTGAATTTACTTAACTTGTCTTGTAATAATCCCATATCCTATTGTATGTGTAAGCCACGTCGGCCTACTTTAAAATAATGTATATAAACTCACTAATACATTCTGTTTCTCAGGATACTCCCGACAAAACAGGCTGCAAAGATAGTAATTTCTGCAACCTGTTGTACTTTTTTTCAAAAAAAATATTTAGGAACATCAAAACTTTTAGGTTTTAGGGCAGTTATAAACAAAATGTATTACTTTTGCGTTTGATAAAGAGCTAAACTACCAAAGTAAAAGTATGACCACAAAAAAGAAAATTGTATTTGTTGTAAATCCTATTTCGGGAACTCAGGGGAAAAGGGCCATATTAAAATGGATTGACGAGCGCATTGACCGTGCACTCTATGATTATACGATTGTCAAGACGCAATATGCCGGTCATGCCGAAAAGATTGCAGCCGCGGCGGCCGAAGAGAAAGTGGATATGGTAGTGGCAATTGGAGGAGATGGAACCATAAATGAAATAGGACGTTCACTGATACATACGGACACGGCACTGGGCATTATTCCTTGCGGATCGGGAAACGGACTGGCACGTCATTTGCAAATACCTCTGGAACCCAAAGCTGCCATTGACATTTTAAATGAAGGTACAGTTGCCTGTATTGATTACGGCAAGATAAACAATATTCCTTTTTTCTGTACCTGCGGAGTAGGTTTTGATGCATTTGTCAGTTTGAAATTTGCTGATTCTGGTAAACGCGGACTGCTGACCTATCTGGAAAACACCTTGCACGAAAGCCTGAGTTATAAACCTGAAACTTATGAGATAGAAAATGAAGAAGGAACGGTGAAATACAAAGCTTTCCTGATAGCCTGTGGCAATGCCTCGCAATACGGAAACAATGCATATATCGCTCCACAAGCCTCGCTGACCGATGGTTTGATGGATGTTACGATATTAGAGCCATTTACCGTGCTGGATGTCCCTACCCTGTCTTTCCAGCTTTTCAACAAGACTATAGACCAGAACAGCCGGATCAAAACTTTCCGTACAAAAAAGATTAAAATACACCGCTCAAAAACCGGAGTCATGCACTTTGACGGAGATCCTGTCATGGGAGGAAAAGACATAGAGGTAGAATTGATTCCGCAGGGACTCAACATCATTGTTTCCGATAAAAAAAAAGAGAACGAGCCTTTTAGTCTCTTGCAACAAATATCCGAAATCTTCAGCGGGATGAAACCGAAAAGTGAAACTTTCGCTTTCCGGCACAGCCATCTATTCGAACTTAACCGAAGTTTATTACGCCGCTTGTCCAAAAAGTAGTGACAGGATGCTCGTCTTTCTGAACATTAGCAAAGATGCTGTAAACATAAAGCAAATGCCAGCAAATTCTTTCTGATGTTCAGGACGGCAGAGTTCCTTCACATTTTCAAATAAAAGTCTTTGGTCAATGCTATGTATTCCTTACTGTATACATGACGTGATAATTCGATGGTCAAATCATCTGTAACACATTCATTTGAAAAGAGCTTAAAGGTGAGCAACACCCGTTTGGGGTCCGCTCCGGGTGTTGTGTGAATCAAAGTCTGGCGTGAAAGATGTAGCCCGTAACGAGTTGCAATCGTCAGGAAATATTCTTTTCCGTCCATTGGAATAATCACGGAAAAAGCACCTTCCGGATGAAGCAGACGTGTAGCCGAAACAATCAAATCCCTGAAATCAAGGGTATCTGTATGCCGCGCAGCATTACGTTGTCCGTCAGGACATTTCAACGAATCAACAAAATAAGGAGGGTTGGAAACAATGACATCAAAAAGCGGCTCTGATGTAAAGTGGCAAATATCCTGCCATTCTACTTCTATCCTATCTTTCCATGGAGATGCCGCCACATTGCTGCGAGCTTGTTCTACAGCATCCACATCTATATCAATTGCTTTGATCCGGGCATTGCTTCGCTGTGCCAGCATCAAGGAAATTAACCCTGTTCCCGTACCAATATCCAGAATATGACGGGCGGTGTCCACCTGGGCCCAAGCTCCCAATAGAACTCCGTCCGTACCCACTTTCATGGCACATCGATCATGATAAACAGTAAATTGCTTAAAGGAAAAATATGGATTCGGCATACTACATTTATTAAATTTGTTGCCAAAAATAAATAAATCTGTCCAATAACGCCAATTATTATGAAATATTTGATTTTTAAAGCTCAATTAATTCTCACGATTTTTCCTTATTCGACAAGGAATGATTAACTTTGTCCCCGTTTTGGGCATTGGGCTCAATTTAACACAAGAGAAAAAAAACTATGAAGAGGAATAAGAAAGAGGATATTTTGTTGAATACTGAAAACGATGACATCTCTATGTTGGCTGAAATCCAGACAGATCCGGATGAAGTTGCTGCTATGGAATTTAATAAAGAAATACCTGTTATGCCTTTACGTAACATGGTAATGTTTCCATCTGTAGTGATGCCGGTAACCATTGGACGTCCCAGCACATTGAAATTAGTAAATGCTGCATACAAGAAAAAACTCCCCATTGCGGTGGTTTGCCAGCTACAGGGAGATATGGATGATCCCGGCTTCAATGATGTATATCATATAGGAGTAATCGGAAAGATTCTCCGCGTGTTCGAAATGCCCGGTGGAAACACCACTGTTATTATGCAATCAAACGGTCCGAGAGTTCATTTGGACAGTATCACAAAAACTTCTCCGTACCTGAAAGGAATGGTAACTCCTATGCAGGAGACAAACGATCAAATGGATACGGATGAATTCAAAGCATTGATTGATACCTGCAAAGATTTGATAAGCAAGTTTATCGAGGCATCTGAAAATATGAGTCCGGATACGGTGTTTGCAATCAAGAATCTGGATAATCCTGAAATTTTAGTGAACTTTATCTGTGCAAACTTCCCCATTCCTGTAGAAGAAAAGATAAAATTACTGAAAGCCAAAGATTTGCAGAGCCGTCTGTACATGCTGGTCAAGGTTTTGAACCGTGAGGTACAGCTGGCTGATATCAAACAGAGCATTCAAATGCGTACACGTGAGGATATTGACCGCCAGCAACGTGAATACTTCCTGCAACAGCAAATAAAAAATATACAGGATGAACTTGGCGCCGGACAAGAAGACGAGATTGAGGAACTCCGTCAAAAAGGAAGAACCAAAAAATGGAATGCGGAAATGGCAGAACTTTTTGAAAAAGAGGTTTCCAAACTGGAAAGGACCAATTCCCAGTCGCCAGATTTCAACGTACAGCTGTCTTATCTGCAAACACTGCTCGGATTACCCTGGAATGTATTTACCACTGACAATCTGAATATAAGCAATGCTGAAAAGACATTGAACAAAGACCACTACGGTTTGGAGAAGGTGAAAGAACGTATCCTTGAACACCTAGCTGTCTTAAAGCTGAAAGGTGATATGAAATCGCCTATTATCTGTCTTTATGGCCCTCCGGGAGTCGGTAAAACATCTCTAGGACGTTCCATAGCGGCATCTCTGAAACGTAAATATGTCCGTATGTCACTGGGTGGTGTACATGATGAAGCCGAAATCCGCGGCCATCGAAAGACTTATATCGGAGCCATGCCGGGACGCATCATCAAGAGTCTGATCAAAGCCGAATCCTCAAACCCGGTCATCATACTGGACGAGATTGATAAATTGGGAAGTGACCACCGTGGAGATCCCAGCTCTGCCATGTTGGAAGTGCTTGATCCCGAACAGAACAACTCTTTCCACGACAATTATCTGGATGTAGATTACGATTTGTCCAAGGTAATGTTTGTTGCTACGGCAAACAATCTAAGTACCATCCCTCCTGCCCTGCTGGACCGTATGGAACTGATTGAAGTCAGCGGATATATCACAGAAGAGAAAGTAGAAATAGCCCGCCGCCATCTTGTTCCGAAAGAACTGGAGGCTAATGGTATTAAAAAGGAATATGTAAAGTTCTCCAAAGCAGCTTTGGAATACATTGTAGAGAATTACACCCGTGAAAGCGGTGTACGTGAACTCGAAAAGAAGATAAACAAGGTGATGCGTAAAATAGCCTTGGAATTTGCACGTGACGGCTATGAACTGATGCACGAAATAAAGCCGGCCGATGTACGCAAATATCTGGGTACTCCGGAATACAGCCGTGACAAATACCAGGGAAATGAATATGCAGGTGTTGTCACAGGACTGGCATGGACAGCCGTCGGAGGTGAAATCTTGTTTGTAGAAACCAGCTTGAGCAAAGGAAAAGGCGGCAAACTGACCTTGACCGGAAACTTGGGTGATGTAATGAAGGAATCAGCTATGCTGGCTTTGGAATACATTAAGGCACATACCAAATTACTGGACTTGCCGGAAGATATTTTCGACAACTGGAATATTCATGTCCATGTACCCGAAGGAGCTATTCCCAAAGATGGTCCGTCAGCAGGTATTACCATGGTGACTTCATTGGCATCCGCCCTCACTCAGCGCAAAGTCAAAGAAAACCTGGCTATGACAGGTGAAATTACATTGCGTGGAAAAGTATTGCCTGTAGGCGGCATCAAGGAAAAGATTCTGGCTGCCAAACGTGCCGGCATCAAAAACATCATTTTATGTGAGGAAAACCGCAAGAACATTGAAGAGATCCAGCCGATGTATCTGGATGGTCTGACATTCCATTATGTGACAGACATTAAAGAAGTACTGGCTTTGGCTCTTACCCATGAGAAAGTAAATGGTGCCATTGATTTTAATATAAGCAATCAGAAAACTGAAGAAAAGAAATAAATATGACTTTTGACTTACAATATACAGACCCCAAATCGAATGCCCGTGCCGGATTGATTACCACTGACCACGGGCAGATAGAAACACCCATCTTTATGCCTGTAGGAACATTGGGAACGGTGAAGGGCGTGCATTTGCATGAGTTGAAAGAGGATATAAAGGCGCAGATAATCTTGGGAAACACTTATCATCTGTATTTGCGACCGGGACTGGATATCATAGAACGTGCCGGAGGTCTGCATAAATTCAATGGTTTCGACCGCCCTATGCTGACCGATAGTGGCGGTTTCCAAGTATTCTCCTTATCGGGTATACGCAAGATGAGGGAGGAAGGTGTGGAATTCCGTTCACATATAGATGGTTCAAAGCATCTTTTTACCCCTGAACGGGTGATGGACATTGAGCGGACTATCGGTGCAGACATTATGATGGCTTTTGACGAATGTACTCCGGGAACCGCAGATTATGAATATGCAAAAAAATCAATGCAGCTGACCCATCGTTGGCTGGACCGTTGTATAAAGCATTTCAATGAAACAGATCCCAAGTATGGTTATCAGCAGTCATTATTTCCCATCGTACAAGGTTGCGTTTATCCAGACTTGCGTAAACAGTCTGCAGAATATATCGCTTCCAAGGGAGCTGACGGAAATGCCATCGGTGGTTTGGCCGTAGGTGAACCTACTGAAAAAATGTACGAAATGATAGAGGTGGTCAACGAAATTTTGCCCAAAGACAAGCCCCGTTATTTGATGGGAGTCGGTACACCTGTTAACCTGTTAGAAGGTATAGAACGCGGCGTGGACATGTTTGACTGCGTAATGCCTACCCGTAACGGACGCAACGGGATGTTGTTTACTAAAGACGGCATCATGAATATGCGTAACAAGAAATGGGAGGATGATTATTCACCTATCGAAGCCGACGGCGCATCGTATGTGGACACCATGTACAGCCGCGCTTACTTGCGCCACCTGTTCCATGCACAAGAACTGCTGGCCATGCAAATTGCTTCCATCCACAATCTGGCATTCTACCTGTGGTTGGTGGGAGAAGCCCGTAAACACATCCTTGCAGGAGACTTCTCTATCTGGAAACCAGTAATGGTAAAACGCTTATCTACAAGATTATAATTAACTAAAGATGAAGAATTGGTTCAAGACAAACACAGACTCACCCCAAAAAGGCAAAAACAAGTGGAAGCCGGATATCAGCTGGCTGAAACTGGACAAGTGGGTGAAAAGACTGGATATATACATTATTAAAAAGTTTCTGGGAACCTACTTTTTTGCTATTGCATTGATTATCTCTATTGCAGTGGTATTTGATGTGAATGAGAATATAGACAGGTTTATCAATAACAAAGCTCCGCTGAAAGCGATTGTATTTGATTATTACATGAACTTTATCCCTTATTTCTCAAACCTGTTCAGCCCGTTGTTTGTCTTTATTGCTGTAATCTTCTTTACCTCCAAACTGGCGGAAAACTCCGAAATTATCGCCATGTTCTCCACCGGTATGAGTTTCAAAAGAATGATGCGCCCTTATATGATTTCGGCTGCTATCATTTCGGTGGTCACTTTCGGATTAGGAGCCTATGTCATTCCCAAAGGAAATGTAACGCGCCTGAATTTTGAAGACCGTTACAAGAAGAAAAAGAAACAAGACTATGTGCGGAATGTCCAGTTGGAAGTTGACAGCGGCGTCATTGCTTACATAGAACGCTATGAAGATTATAACAAAACAGGTTACCGTTTCTCTTTGGACAAGTTTGATGACAAGAAGCTGGTTGCCCACCTCACCGCCCGCAGCATCACCTACGACACTGCATCTGTACACAAATGGACAGTAAAAAACTATATGATACGTGAAATGGAAGGTATGCGTGAGAAAATAACCCGTGGTGACCGCCTAGATACAATCATTAAAATGGAACCTCAAGATTTTCTGATTATGAAAGGACAGCAACAAACCATGACCAGCCCCGAACTGAAAGATTATATAAACAAGCAGAAAAGGCGCGGGTTTGCCAATATAAAGGAATTTGAGATTGAATACTATCAACGTATAGCCATGTCTTTCGCGGCTTTTATCCTGACCACCATCGGTGTTTCCTTGTCATCCAGAAAAATGAAAGGAGGTATGGGACTGCACTTGGGTGTGGGATTAGCACTCAGTTTCTCGTATATTCTGTTCCAAACGGTATCCGCAACTTTTGCAGTCAATGGAAATACCCCCCCTATTGTAGCGGTATGGATTCCTAATCTTCTTTATACATTTATCGCTATCTATTTATACAGAAAAGCTCCTAAATAATTATAGGAGCTTTTCTAATTTCTGACGCCAGTCTTCGCCATTTTCCGGCTGCATCGTAATAAATCCCAATTCATTTCCGACAGTAATATTAGCAGCGCCATCATCAACAAAAATCGTTTCAGCCGGATTTAATTTGCTTTCCTTTATCATATAATCAAAAATTCCCAGATCCGGCTTGGTGGAACCGGCTTCATAAGAAGTGTAAATCTTATCAACATAAGCATCCAGCGGCTTGCCGGCAGAAGTAAATTCACTGCTTCTCGCCCATCCCATCACATAAGGATTGGTGTTACTCAATATATATACCTTATACTTTTTACGAAGTTCATTCAGATAGTCCAGTTTATATTGCGGCACATCCGTAATAAACCCTTTCCATCCGTTTTCCACTTCCTGATAAGTTAATTCTTTTCCACAAATTTTGCTCAGTTCACTACGAAAGCTCTCAGCATCCATGTTTCCATTCTCCACTTCTTGAAAAATACCTTGCTGATGATATTTGCCTAACAAACTATCCGCCTCTTTTACTCCAATTTGCTCGAATGCCTTAACTGCCTGGTCACGGTCAAAGCTAATGATAACCCCGCCAAAATCAAATACAATGTTTTTAATCTGTTTCATGATATTCTTTTTTATCTGCCGTAAAGGTAAGCATTTGGTTGCGAATGGTAAATGATGTAAATCAATAAAATACGCCAAAATCCAAGAAGGCATAAAAAAACCGCAGACTCTTCATATAAGAATCTACGGTAATTATTTTTGTTGTATTTTTCTTCCTTTCGGAAAGGCTCTCTCTTAATTCAAATAAGAAGAGAGCTCGGATGCTGTGATGTCTTTGGCGACAATAACGCCGTTTTCATCTAATAAAAAGTTCTTAAAGCCTTTTCTCAGGCGATAAGTCTGATACAGATCCGATGAGTTGCCAGCTAATTCAACAAAACAATTGGCAGTTGAAATCTGGTCTTTTTTAATGGTTTCGTTAAATATCGACTTGTATTCGTCAAATGAAACGGAAACCATTTCTACATTGTGGGCCTGCTCGATAGCGTGATTCAAAGTAGCATTCTGCACCCTCGACGGAGCATCATAGCTGGCCCAAAAACTTAGCAGTACATATTTACCTCTTAAATCTTTCAAGTCAATTAACTGCTTTTCGCCACAGATGGTAAATGTAGGAGCCTTGTCTCCTATGGTCAAGCCTTCTGTCGGCGTGTCTTTCCCTACAAATGAGAACGAAATCAAGGAACTAATAATTAATACAACAAAAATCCACTTTACATTTTTAATCATGTAATTCGATCTTAGTTAATACTATCCAGGACTGCCCTTAAACAGTAATTTCCCCCCGGAACATTATCTTTAGCATTGATAATCAATGCCATTTGATTTAGAAATCTGCTGCAAAGGTAAGGAGTTTTGAAATCAACTCCAAGACTTTTTCTCAAAAAATATGTTATATAGCATAAAATCGTCCTTTTCATCGAGAAAAAAGAATGCATAAAATATAGCTGATAAGGATTTATTTACGTACTTTTGCAATCTGTAAATAGCAACCATAAAGTATGGACAATAATACCGAACTTATTTTAATTAGAATTACCGGTTTGGACAGACCGGGGCTAACTGCCTCCATTACGGAAATCTTGTCAAAGTATGATGTTACTATCCTGGATATCGGCCAGGCTGACATTCATAGTACCTTGTCATTAGGCATCTTATTCAAGAGTCAGGAAAAAGACTCAGGTAATATTATGAAAGAGTTGCTATTTAAGGCTTCTGCATTGGGCATCAACATCCGCTTCTACCCCATTACGGTAGAAGAATATGAGGAATGGGTAAATATGCAAGGCAAAAACCGCTATATCCTGACCTTATTAGGGCGAAGACTGACTGCCAAACAAATTGCAGCAGTCACCGGAATACTGGCAGAACAGGGGCTGAATATTGATGCCATCAAGCGTCTTACAGGACGTATTCCATTGAACGAACGAAAAGCAAACGTCCGTGCCTGCATCGAGTTTTCCGTGCGCGGTACTCCCCGCAAACGGGAAGAAATGCAACAGGCATTAATGAAGCTAAGCAGCGAGCTGGAAATGGATTTCTCTTTTCAGTTGGACAATATGTACCGCCGCATGCGCCGTCTGATCTGTTTCGATATGGATTCCACATTGATTCAGACAGAATGCATAGACGAACTGGCGGAACGTGCCGGCGTAGGCGATCAGGTCCGGGAAATTACAGAACGTGCCATGCGCGGAGAAATTGATTTCATTGAAAGTTTCACCGAACGGGTGGCTTTGCTCAAAGGGCTGGATGAGAGCGTAATGAAAGAAATAGCCGAAAACCTGCCTATTACCGAAGGAGTAGAACGGTTGATGTTCGTGCTGAAAAGATATGGTTATAAAATAGCCATACTCTCCGGTGGATTTACTTATTTTGGCAATTATTTGAAAGAGAAGTTCGGTATAGACTATGTATATGCCAACGAACTGGAAATAGTAGATGGTAAATTGACAGGAAGATATCTGGGCGATGTGGTAGACGGAAAGCGCAAGGCTGAACTGCTGAAACTGATTGCTCAAGTAGAACGGGTAGACATTGCGCAAACCATTGCCGTAGGAGATGGAGCAAATGATCTCCCCATGTTGTCCGAAGCCGGTTTGGGCATTGCATTCCATGCAAAACCCAAAGTAGTGGCCAATGCCAAACAATCCATTAATACAATCGGACTGGATGGCGTGCTCTATTTTCTGGGATTTAAGGACTCTTACCTGGAAGAACGCGGCAAACTCTAAAGAAAGAAGTAACTATACATATGAAATTTTCAGAATTAAATTTAGAAGAAGGAGTACTCCAGGCATTAGATGCCATGAGATTCGAGGAATGCACCCCTGTACAAGAACATACCATACCGGTCATTCTCGAAGGAAAAGACTTGATTGGAGTAGCACAAACGGGAACCGGAAAAACAGCCGCATACCTTTTGCCTGTCCTTAACCAACTGAGCAAGGGCGGGTATCCGGAAGACGCCATAAATTGTGTAATCATGTCTCCCACCCGCGAATTGGCACAGCAGATAGACCAACAAATGGAAGGTTTCTCTTATTTTATGCCGGCATCCAGTGTAGCTGTTTACGGTGGAAATGACGGTGTCCGTTTCGAACAGGAAAAGAAAGGTCTGACCTTGGGAGCTGAGGTAGTCATTGCCACTCCGGGACGTTTGATAAGCCATCTCAGCCTGGGCTACGTGGATTTATCCAAAGTTTCTTTCTTCATTCTTGATGAAGCGGACCGCATGCTTGATATGGGATTCTCGGACGACATTATGCAAATAGTGAAGTATCTGCCTAAAGAACGACAGACCATCATGTTTTCTGCGACAATGCCGGCCAAAATACAGCAACTGGCAAAATCAATATTGAATGATCCTGTAGAAATAAAACTCGCTGTTTCAAAGCCTGCGGAAAAGATTATCCAGACGGCTTATATCTGCTACGAGCGTCAAAAACTGGGAATTATCCAATCCCTGTTTCAGGATCAAACGCCTGAACGTGTCATTATCTTCGCTTCCTCAAAGATGAAGGTAAAGGAAGTGACGCAAGCATTCAAGCGGATGAAACTGAATGTAGGCGAAATGCATTCGGACCTGGAGCAAACCCAGCGGGAACAGATCATGCGTGAATTTAAAGGTGGCAGAATCAATATTTTGATAGCTACCGATATCGTTTCGCGCGGAATAGACATTGATGACATTCGTCTGGTTATCAATTATGATGTGCCACATGATAGCGAAGACTATGTACACCGTATCGGTCGTACAGCCCGCGCCAACCATGATGGTTGCGCCATTACTTTTGTCAGCGAGAAAGAACAGACGCAGTTCAAGGCTATTGAAAACTTTCTGGGCAGAGACATTTATAAGATTCCTGTTCCTGAAGAATTGGGGGATGCACCCGAATTTAATCCGCGAATGGGGTACAGCGGTGGAAACAAAAACGGGAAATCGAGAACGGGTGGTTACAAAGGAGGCTCAAAAAGCAATAATCGGCCCAACAAGCGGAAGGATAACCCGAAACAATAAGAAGAAAATCCATTTACATACAGAAGAGTTTGGCTTCCCTAGCTATGCTACTCTTTCTACACATCGCGTTACCATTTCCAATAACGCTCTCATTTCGCTGTAGGGGCGGGGTTTGCCTGCCCGAAAACGGTTCATCCTATCTATTCGGGCAGGCAAACCCTGCCCCTACAGCAAATGGTAACGCGATGTGTAGAAAGAGTAGCATAGCTATGGGGAGCCAAATATATAAGTAAGAAAAAGGAAGAACTACCGTATCACTTCACTAATTCATAAGTAAGCTTTCCGTCTTTACCGACTGTGATATTGACCATATAGCAAGATGCATCATCAGGAATACACACCGTAGCCTGATAGTGATATCCTTTGGAATCAACACTCATGAAATCCATATCCGACAATATAGCCCATTGCAGGAAATCATCCGGAACTATACCTTTAAACATCTGTTTGGTGATATCCCTGGCATAAAGGCTCTTCTTGCCTTCATACACACAGATATGTATGATATTGTCATAATATACATTATCTACTCCAATTCCCTCTTCCGAAACTCCGGGGCGCATCACCTTAATCTTTGACGGATTAATGTAAACATACCCACGATAACGGACATTATCATAAGTCACCACCGAATCCTTTTTTATAACTTCGTTATACACAGGTATTTCCTGCGTATGGATGAATGCCAAAGAATCACTTTCGGTATCGGCCTTATGCAAACGTATCACATCTCCAACGGCCGAATGGAACCAGAATATATGCTCCCCCTGCTTCTCAATTTTATAGCCATTGGTTCGCGCACCAAAGGTAATCAACGAATCGCCTATTATTTTGAAAGCAACGGGAGCCGTAGCAGCATCTGCATAGAATATGGTATCACCTTTTACTCTCAGCAATGCCGTTTCCGTATTATCGTCCAACCATATACCTTCCAACAAGGATTTTGCCTCCTTGTTCTCTTCCTGGGCGGATGCTTTTTGTTGCGGAGTCCCACAAGAAGACAGCGCGACAGCTAACATAACTATCGAAAATTGTTTGTACATGGTTTATCCCCTCTATTTTATTTATCGGCCGATGCAGTGATAGACAAATCCCATTTCTTGCAATTCATCACCATCATAAATATTTCGTCCGTCAAGCACTACAGGCTGCTTCATCGCTTTCTTGATTACTCCCCAGGTAGGAAGACGGAACTCTTTCCACTCAGTTACCAAAATCAACGCATCCGCATCAAGAGCCGCATCGTACATATCATGGGCATAATAAACCGACTCTCCTATCCGGCGGCGGGATTCCTCCATTGCAGCAGGATCGTATGCACGGACGCTACAGCCCGATTGCTTTAATTTCTCAACAAGTACCAAAGCCGGAGCCTCACGCATATCGTCCGTACCCGGTTTGAATGCAAGCCCCCACAGGGCAACTGTTTTACCATTCAAATCCCCATTGAATACTTTTGCCAATTTCTCAAACAAGATGCTTTTCTGCTTTTCATTGACATCCTCTACAGCTTTCAGCACCTGCATGGGATAGCCATTCTGTTCGGCAGTCTTAATTAATGCTTTCACATCCTTCGGGAAGCAAGAACCGCCATACCCACATCCCGGATACAGGAACTTACGACCGATACGGCTGTCGGAACCTATTCCATCGCGTACCATATTTACATCAGCTCCCACCAACTCACACAGATTGGCAATGTCGTTCATAAAACTGATACGGGTGGCCAACATGGAGTTTGCCGCATATTTAGTCATTTCGGCAGAAGGAATATCCATGAAAATAACGCGGAAGTTCACCAGCATAAAGGGCTTATAAAGCTTGGTCATCAGTTTTTTGGCTCTTTCAGACTCAACCCCTACGACCACACGGTCCGGACTCATGAAGTCATCAATAGCGTTACCTTCTTTTAGAAATTCAGGATTGGAGGCTACATCAAAGTCTATTGATTCCCCTCTTTTATCCAGTTCAGCCTGGATGGCAGCCTTCACTTTCTGAGCCGTACCTACGGGTACTGTGCTCTTGGTTACAACCAAGGTATATTTCGTCATATTGGCACCGATAGTCCGGGCAACTTCAAGTACATAACGCAGGTCGGCACTTCCGTCTTCATCGGGAGGAGTACCTACGGCACTAAAAACAATATCTACATTATCCAAGCAACTTTCTAAAGAAGTGGTAAAATGAAGACGTCCGGCCTTTACATTACGCAGGACCATATCTTCCAATCCCGGCTCATAAATAGGTATAATACCCTTTTGCAGATTAGCAATCTTATCCGCATTCACATCTACACAAGTTACATCTACGCCAGTTTCGGCAAAACATGTTCCGGTAACAAGTCCTACATATCCGGTTCCTACAATCGCTATATTCATTTTATTTAATTAGTTAGTCTAACTTTTTCGCTGCAAAATTACAATAAATTATGAGTGCGTGGTTATTTTCTTCCATAAAAGTTGCGCTGAAACGGAATAAAAATGCTAATTTTGCGATATGATTGAATTGGCTAGACATATAGAAATTCTGTTACTGGAAAATGATTGTGTGATTATTCCAGATTTTGGCGGCTTTATAGCGCACTATCAACCGGCACGCTATGTGAAGGAGGAAAATCTATATCTTCCCCCTGTACGTACCATTGGTTTCAATCCCCAATTGACCATAAACGATGGTTTATTGGTCCAATCGTATATGCAGGCCCATCACACCGATTTCCCTGATGCTACACGCATGATAGAAGAAGAAGTGGCCGGGTTGAAGGAGAATCTATATAAGGAAGGATGCGCAGAAATACATGGCATAGGCGTTTTACATTATAATATTCATGGCACTTACGAGTTTCATCCGAATGAAGACGGTGCATTATCACCTGCTTTATACGGGCTTGGTTCCTTTTCTATCAGCAGGTTAGAGTATCTCACCTCAACTATTTCTGCAACAACCAGGGAGTTACTTCCCCAGCAGGAGAAGAGAAAGAGAACAGTGCGTTTCAAACGCCAGTGGATAGGCAATGCGGTAGCTGTAGCAGCAGCCGTTCTCCTGTTTTTCTTCCTGTCTGTTCCGGTAGAGAACACCTATGTTGATAAAGGCAACTATGCATCTTTGGGTACAGACGGCTTGTTTGATGCCATTCGTTCTCAATCTCTGGCAACTACATTGATCACTGTTCCGGGCAAACCGCAACAACCCAAGAAAACAGGTATCAAGAATAATCAAAACACGTTGAAGCCTGTAGCAGTAAAAGTGGAAAAGGTGGGAAAAGCAGAAGAAACAGCGCCCAAGAATATAGTTGTAACAAGTTTAAGTACGGAACAACCTGCCAAACCGGTTGTCAAGCCCTCTGCCACAAGCAAACCTGCACCTGAAAAGAAAGAAACAGCCGCGCCTGTCGCCAACAAAAAAGGTAATTACTGCATCATCGTATCCAGTTTGCCGACAGCCAATGACGCACAGCAAGTCCTCAATGACTACAAACAGAAAGGATATAAGGACGCAACCATTATAGAAGGTAACGGACGTTACCGCCTGTCCTTGTGCAGCTTTGCCGATAAAGCCGCTGCTTATAAAAAATTAAATGAACTGAAACAAAACGACGCATTCAAGAATGCATGGGTGTTGAGTTCTAAATAAACTGATTATTTCCTATGAAAAGAGTTTTATGTCCCAAATGTGACAACTATATAACTTTTGATGAAACCCAGTACACAGAAGGCCAGTCGTTGGTTTTTGTATGTGAAAACTGTAAAAAACAATTTAGCATCCGCATTGGAAAGTCCAAACTGAAGGCGACTCATAAAGAAGAAGTTCTGGACGAGCAAGCCAATAAAGAGGATTTCGGAAGCATTGTGGTTGTAGAAAATGTATTCGGATACAAACAAGTACTGCCCCTATTGGAAGGTGACAACATCATAGGCCGCAGAAGCAAAGGTACCGAGGTGGATATTCCCATTGAAACATCAGATCCCAGTATGGACAGACGGCATTGCATCATTAACGTAAAGCACAACAAGCAAGGAGAAGTGATTTATACACTGCGCGATAATGACAGCATTACAGGAACCTTTCTGATGAATGAGATCTTGGGAAATAAAGATCGCATACGGATTGAGGAAGGCGCTATTATTACCTTAGGTGCCACTACCCTGATTCTGCGTGCAGCCGAAAAATAAAACAATGAAACGTATTATCTTGATTACAGGCGGTCAACGCTCCGGCAAAAGTTCTTATGCAGAGAAATTGGCCTTGAGTTTATCGCCTGAGCCTGTTTATATGGCTACCTCCCGCATCTGGGACGAAGAATTTCGCCAGCGTGTCATCCGACATCAGGAAAGACGCGGACCGGAATGGACGAATATAGAGGAAGAAAAGGAACTGAGCCGTCATCAAGTAGCAGACAGAGTGGTATTGATTGATTGTGTCACTTTGTGGTGTACCAACTTTTTCTTTGACCTGAATGCCAATGTAGATATTACCTTGCAGGCGGTCAAGCAAGAATTTGACCACTTCACCCGGCAAGACGCCACTTTTATTTTCGTAACGAATGAAATAGGTTCCGGAGCTGTGTCCGAGAATGCCATCCAACGCCGTTTTACGGATTTACAAGGCTGGATGAACCAATATATAGCTTCAAAAGCAGACCAAGTATATTTGATGGTTTCGGGGATTCCCGTTCTAATAAAACAATAAATACAATGAAAAACTTTCATATCGAGCATCCCGACGAAAGCATTCGGGAAGCATTGACAGATAAAATCAATAATTTGACAAAACCTAAAGGTTCACTGGGCGTACTGGAGGACCTGGCATTACAAATTGGATCCATTCAACAAACCCTCTCCCCCACATTAAGCCATCCGCACAATGTACTTTTTGCTGCCGATCATGGAATTGTGGAAGAAGGGGTAAGCAAATCCCCCAAAGAAATCACCTGGCAACAACTAAGTAATTTTCTGCATGGTGGAGCCGGCGTGAACTTTTTATGCCGCCAGCATGGTTTTAAACTTATATTGGTGGATGCGGGAGTAGATTATGACCTTCCTTACGAGAAGGGCATAATCAATTGCAGCGTGGGACGTGGCACACGCAGTTTTTTGAAAGGACCTGCCATGAGCATGGAAGAAATGGAGTTATGTATGGAACGTGGAGCAGAGATTATAGACCAGATTTACGCCGACGGATGCAACATTGTCAGCTTTGGCGAGATGGGCATCGGTAATACTTCTCCTTCTTCTATTTGGATGCATTTGTTTACAGGCATTTCTCTGGAACAGTGTGTTGGCGCCGGAAGCGGACTGGACTCTGAAGGTATCCGTCATAAATACAATGTGTTGAAACAATCGGTTGACAACTATACGGGCAATGGTTCTGCAAAGGATTTCATCGCCTGGTTCGGAGGATTCGAGATGGTGATGGCAATAGGCGGAATGCTTCGTGCAGCAGAACTTAAAATGATCATTCTGGTTGACGGATTCATTATGACCAATTGTATGCTGGCTGCTTCGAAGCTTCATCCGGAGGTTTTGTCGTATGCCATATTCGGACATCAGGGAGACGAAACAGGTCACAAACTAGTATTGGATGCCATGAAAGTTCGTCCTTTATTAAACTTAGGTCTGCGCTTAGGAGAAGGAACTGGAGCCATCTGCGCCTATCCTATTGTGGTTTCGTCTGTAAATATGATGAATGAGATGGACAACTTTGCCCATGCCTCCATCACTAAATACTTTTAAGGATGAAACTGCTTGCCGCCCTCATCTTTTTTACCCGCCTCCCTTTCTGGAGAATAGCCGAGGTTCCGTCCGCTTGTTTTAAGCGGGTAGTTGATTACTGGCCTTTTATAGGATGGCTGACAGGTGGTATTATGGCCGGCACGCTATGGATTACAGCGGAATTTCTGCCTGTACAAATAGCGGTGCTCCTGGCATTGGTCGCCCGGCTATTGGTGACAGGTGCCTTGCATGAGGATGGGCTGGCAGACTTTTGTGACGGTTTTGGCGGTGGTACTTCACGTGAGAAGATTCTAGCCATCATGAAAGATTCCCATATCGGTACGTATGGAGTACTGGGATTATTATTCTATTACGGATTGACGTGGAACATACTCACTACGCTTTCCGTACCCTTGGCTTGCGCAGCTATTTTGAGCGGAGATACCTGGAGCAAGTTTTGTGGCGCACAGCTCATAAACACACTTCCTTACGCCCGCAAAGAAGAGGAATCAAAGGCAAAAGTCATTTATGACCGCATGAGTGTAGTGAATTTACTATCGGCATTCCTCGCAGGAGTTTTGCCTATACTTTTTTTTCTACCTATGGGATATTGGTGGGCGGCAATTGCCCCTGTAGTGGTATTTGTTATTTTAATGTCATTGATGCGCAAACGCCTGCAAGGATATACCGGCGATTGTTGCGGAGCGACATTCTTATTGTGTGAACTCTCTTTTTATTTAGTAATCAATTTAATCTACACTAACTTATGGTAGTTTATTTCATACGTCATACCTCCGTCGATGTTCCTCAAGGTGTTTGCTACGGACAGACAGATGTTCCTTTGAAACCCACTTTTGAAGCAGAAGCAGCGCAAACTGCTGCCAATCTGCAAGGATTATCCTTTGCTAAGGTTTATACCAGCCCATTGACCCGTTGTGTACGCCTGGCTACTTCTTGCGGATATCCCGATGCGGAACGGGATGATCGTCTGAAGGAAATAAACTTCGGGGATTGGGAAATGCATCGGTTTGATGAGATTTCTGATACCAATCTGGAGAAATGGTATGCGGATTACCTTCATGTAAAGGCAACTAACGGGGAGTCCTTTGAAGACCAATATCAGCGCGTTGCCGGTTTTCTGGATGAACTTCGTCAGAAGCCCTATGAACAAGTAGCCATCTTTGCTCATGGCGGTATCTTGCTGAACGCACAAATCTATGCAGGCGTCATCAAGCCCGAAGAGGCATTCGGCGCTCTCACTCCCTACGGAGGAATTGTCAGGATAGAGTTGATGTAAGAACATATCTCCTGTTTATTTGTTATATTTCATAAAGACAGATAAACATGCTAACTCATTTTTTAGATTTACTGGCTACTATTATAAGTGTGACAAGCCTTTTGATTGTCACTTATGGAGCTTTGATAGGTATCATTTCTTTTTTCAAGAATGAAATACAACGCTTTACAGGAGACTATTCAACCACCAATATACGAAAGTTAAGAGCCACATTCGGAACCTATCTGCTTCTAGGTCTGGAATTCCTGATAGCTTCGGATATACTGAAAACGGTATTGGAGCCGACTTTGAATGAATTGGCTATTTTAGGAGGTATCGTAGTTTTAAGAACCATCCTTTCAGTATTCTTGAACAAGGAAATAAAAGAGTTGGAAAGCGAAGAGAAATAAAAAAGAGCGGCAAACGGGATTCGAACCCGCGACCCTCAGCTTGGGAAGTTTATTAAAGATCACCATAAATACTTATTAATCAACATTTTACATATTATAAAATAATCATTTGCACTATATTTGCCCTAAAGGGGAAATGGCATTTGATAACTCCAATATAATCCCAATCGGGATATAAGTAAAAACAATGATTTGAGATGCTGGTAGGCAGATAAAGAAAGGATGCCATCAAGACACCCTTTCCTACCGCTCATTTGTAACTATAGAGAGTTTGACTCTCATTAAAAACGCTGTAAAGTTAATAAAATTAATTTAGGTGCAAAATTAGTTTTATAGAAAAATTCAAAAGGTATTCAAAGGTTGGGAGGAAGAAAGAAAAACCCCGGCCATCTCTTGGCCGGGGGCTGGGCAACTATCCATCACGGACAATGACCCGGAAATTACAAATGAGCGTACAACACACCGGTTGTACAAGGAAAAATCAATTATCGTTTAGATATCAGACATTGCAATATCTGACCTACACTATATTTTAACTTTGATATTTGGCAAAGATAAGCAAAACACTTGGAAAACTTCACATTATTTACGGAAAAGTTATAAGAAAATTGTTAACGAATTAATTGTCTACATTATTTTAGAAAGAAAGGTTTGAGAGATTTATATCGGATAGGCATAGAAAATGCCCCGACTTATCGCAAGCCGGAGCATCCATAAATTTAAAGTTTTTCTATTTGCTCCGCTTGATTATAAATACTACAATCAGCAAAACAGCTATTCCAACACACATCCAACCTATTTGTTCCGGTAATGTGGATTCCTTATTGTCTTTTATTTCTTCTGAACGGCTTTTCTCATGGGTCTGAGAAGACAACTCCTTGTCAGCATCCACTTTCATACTATCCTGTATTTCTACATTTGTTTCCACCTTCTTCTTGAGGTCACCCTTTATCTGTCCGTCAGCAAGTACCGGATGTTTGCCTGTCAGACTGTCAACCGGCTTCCGGGTATCATAAACACGGAAATCAATCACATAACTGCCTTCGGTAGTAATGAGGGTTGATAAAGAGGTATGGGAACCTTCCACCACATGAACAGATTCAGATATGCTGTCAGAACTTACAACTTCCCTTTCCTCCTTTACAATTTTATGCGAGCTGCCACAAGAAAGCAGAAGGAATAGGCACATGAAAGGAGCCAGCAGTATATGCCGGCTAACCCAGTTCATAGCCCTTTTATATAACCACATCATAAGATTTGCATGATGATTGA
>CAVJPC010000174.1:0-125427 GCA_963651205.1 Bacteroidaceae bacterium | reverse complement strand
TGTTGGAAACCATCCACCGTAGGGGCGGAATGCTTCCGCCCGAATGCATCCACAAGTACACCCTTCGGAGTGTTATCGGGCAGATTCAATCTGCCCCTACGGTGGATGGAAACGTGATTCATTTCCATTTGGTGGATGATAACGTGATTCATTTCCATTCGGTTATACGCTAATTCATCTATCGAACTCACGTTACGATTACTAATCTTCATGCCGTAAGATTACAGATCTTCACACGTTACGATTACTAATCTTCACACGGTAAGATAGGTATCTTTACATCGTATCCTGATGGAACATAAGTAGTGAAACACGGTTCTGTTTCCTTTCGGGTGGAAGAAATGAAATGGAAGGGTGGATGGGTGGGGTGGGCTCTTAGGCACACACACACACGCACGCCATGCGCGAACCTTATATATGTGAAAAAAAAGAGTATGGTTATATGTGGTCTGAATGCATTCTTTTCCTGCTGTTTCTTTGCCCTTATTCCCTACTCGTGCGTACGCGTGTGTGTAAGGGGAGGGAGGGGTGGTGTCCATTCCCACCTCTTTGGGGCCGTAACCCCTTGTTCTATAATGCTGTTTTGCGGAAAAGACGATGGGTGGAACATGGGCGTTGCCACCCATGTTCCACCCATTGCCTTGGGTATGGAAAGAAACCAGCCTTTGGCTGCTACTTATAAAATCCTAGTTCGTTTTTCAGAAAACGCACTTCCCGTTGCAAAAGTTCTATGCGTTCCAGCATATGGTGAATGGCATCAATCCCTGCAACATTGATAGACAGGTCATAATACAAGTGCGTGTAACGCTCCAGTTCCGCCAGTTGGGATGCCGGGAGGTAGCGTTCCTCATCAATCACCTGGACTTCAATAAGTCCGTCCTCTTCCAGTTCCACTATGAACGACGGGTCCACGTGGCATCGGTCGCAAAAATCATTGATAATAATTAAATCGGTCTGCATAATCCTTCTCTTTTTTAGTGGCTACTATTTTTTAATTGGCGGAACAACTCTTTCTGATGTTCAGTCAGGTTGGTGGGGATGGTGATGTCATAAGTCACTATCAGGTCGCCAAACTTCCCTTCTTCCTTATAAACCGGGAATCCCTTTCCTTTCAGCCGTACCTTGGTGCCGTTTTGAGTTTCCGGTTTTACTTTTAATTTGACCTTGCCGTTCAGTGTATCCACCATTTCTTCACCCCCCAGCACGGCGGTGTAAAGGTTGAGTGGGGCATTGACATAAAGGTCGTTTCCCAGACGCTTGAACACGGGGTCGTCCGGAATGACGAATGTGATATACAGATCACCTGCGGGCCCCCCGTTAACCCCCGGAGCGCCATGACCGCGCAATTTGATGGTTTGCCCGTTCGCTATACCTGCCGGGACGGTGATACGTATATTCTTGCCGTTCACATTGAGCACTTGCTTGTGCGTTGCGGCGGCGTCACGCAGTGACAGTTGCAGTTCGGCATTATAGTCCTGACCACGGAATCCGGCACTTCGTCCGCCGCCGGCATTGCCCCGATGACCGAACAGTTCCTCGAAAAAATCAGAGAAACCGCCTGCATTACCACCAAAGTGCGCACCTCCGGCACTTCCGAACCCTTCGTCTCCATTGCCGGAGTACCAGTAGCTTCCGTTGCCGTCGGTTCCGAATCCTCCGCTTCCGAATCCTCCGTATCCTCCGGCCCCTCCATATTGCTGTTTTTGTTTTTCAAATTCGTCGGCATGTTTCCAGTGCTCGCCGTATTCGTCGTATTTCTTACGCTTTTCCGGGTCACTCAGTACTTCGTTGGCTTCATTTATCTCCTGAAATTTATCTTTGGCCCCAGGGTCGTTAGGATTTAGGTCAGGATGATACTTGCGGGCCAACTTACGGAAAGCCTTCTTGATATCATCTTGGGTGGCACTTTTGTCCACTCCCAATACTTTGTAATAGTCTATGTAAGCCATATTATATAATTGTTAAATTTCGTCCGCTTTAATGGAAACAAAATACATGCCAATTGGTTGTGTTCTACTTTTATTTTATTATCTTTGCACCGGATTTTTAGAAATTATTCTAAAGAAAATGAGGGGATTGACAATCATATTCAGGCTTTGTGCGCTAGTAGTTCTGCTGCTTCCGGCAGTTGTTTGGTGTCCCGTGAAGGCAGAAACGACCTCGGAAGGGCCTATCCTTATCGTTACTTCTTACAATCCCGAAACCCGTAGCATTTCTGACAACCTGTCTGCTTTTATGGACGAATATAGACAGCGTGGCGGTCAGCATACCCCCATTATAGAGAGTATGAATTGCAAGAACTTGTCCGAGGCCTATCTGTGGAAATCGCGTATGGCCTCCATTCTGGATAAATATAAAGGTAAGAATCAGCCGTCGTTAATCATCTTGTTGGGGCAGGAGGCATGGTCGGCCTATATCTCCCAAAACACGGAAGTAGCAAAGAAAACTCCCTCTATCTGCGGCATGGTCAGCACGAACGGACTGGTGCTCCCCGATGACAGCATTGATACACGTACCTGGGAACCGGAAAGTAAAAATATTTATACGGATTTCACAGACTACAATATTGTTGCCGGTTACGCGTATGAGTATGATGTTGATAAAAACATAGAACTGATGCGCCGCTTTTATCCCCGGATGAAGCATGTGGCATTTATATCGGACAATACCTATGGCGGACTATCCATGCAGGCTTTAATGAAAAAGGAGATGAAAAAGTACTCCGATCTGAATACCATATGGCTTGACGGACGTACGGAGAGTTTTATGGAGGTGAGCGAAAGGATGCGCCATCTGCCCGAAAATACCTGTGTATTGCTGGGAACCTGGCGTGTGGACTGTACGGAGAGTTATGTCATAGGAAACACGACTTATATGCTGCGTGATGCTAATCCCACGCTTCCTGTATTCACTATTGCATCTGTAGGGCTGGGCCACTGGGTACTGGGAGGATATAATCCTGAATATCATGCGGTAGGAAAGGACATAGGTACAGCAGCTTATAATTTTCTGGATAAAGGAGATGCTGCCGGCGTGGATTTGGTGACTATTCCCGGAGTGTATACATTCGATGTAAAGCGTTTGCATGAATTTAAACTGGATTCATTGAATCTGCCTCAGGGATCGGTGCTGATAAACAAGACTCCTTCATTCTATGAACAATATAGATACTGGGTGATAGGAGTCGTCTCGGCATTTATGTTTCTCATCGCTTGTTTCCTGATAGCCATTTATTACATCATCCGTATCAATCACTTGAAGCATAATCTGGAGGTATCGGGACAGGAACTGTTGGTTGCCAAAGAGAAAGCGGAAGAATCCAACAGGCTGAAGACTGCTTTCCTTGCCAATATGAGCCATGAAATACGTACTCCGTTGAATGCCATTGTGGGCTTCTCCAGCGTATTGGTCAATGACGATTCTGCTCCCGAAGAAAAGTCCCAGTATTGTGACATTATCCAGAAAAATTCCGATTTGCTGTTACATCTTATCAATGATATTCTGGATATATCGCGTATGGAATCCGGAAGAATCAAGTTTGTGTGGGAAGAATGCGATGTGGTGGAACTGAGCCAGACGGCTTTGTCTACCGCTGAGTATGGGCGAAGGACCAGTGCCTTATTTCAATTTGAAACTCCGGTGGCATCATTGGTTATCAGCACGGATGCCCAACGACTGAAACAAGTGTTGATAAACTTGTTGTCCAATGCTGCGAAGTTTACTCCGTCTGGTTCAATAAAATTGGCACTCAGTATAGACAAGCAATATAACCAATTGGAATTTTCAGTCTCGGATACCGGTTGCGGCATCCCTGCTGATAAATGTGACAAGGTGTTCGAGCGTTTCGAGAAATTGAACGAATATTCCCAAGGCACCGGACTGGGGCTGGCTATCAGCAGATTGATAGTGGAGAATCTGGGAGGTAAGATTTGGGTGGATAAGAATTATACGGAAGGTGCACGGTTTGTATTTACGCATCCGTTAACGAAAAAAGGATAGAGAGATGAAATATAGGATATGTATCAGTGCCCTGTTGGTATGGGCAGGTATGCAGTTGTTTGCTGCCAATAATCAGAAAGAAGTGGTTATCAAGATTATAGAAACCAGTGATGTGCACGGGAATTTCTTTCCGTATAACTTCATTGAACGGAAAGCATGGAGTGGAAGTCTTGCCCGCGTTCACTCATTTGTGAAAGAACAACGTGAAAAATATGGTGACAACTGCCTGTTGATAGACAATGGCGATATTCTGCAAGGTCAGCCGGCTGCTTATTATTATAATTTTATGGACACCCTGTCTACTCATGTAGCAGCAGATATGCTGAACTATATGGGGTGTGTGGCAGGCAACATGGGTAACCATGATGTAGAAACCGGCCATGCGGTGTATGACCGCTGGGTAAAGCAGTGTGATTTCCCTGTCTTGGGCGCAAACATTATTGATAGAGCGACGGGAAAACCTTATCTGAAACCTTATGAAGTGTTGGAGCGTGACGGTGTGAAAATAGCGATTCTGGGTATGATTACTCCGGCTATCCCGTCTTGGTTGCCTGAAAAATTGTGGAGTGGCCTGCATTTTGAAGAAATGGAACCCTGCGCACGTAAATGGGTAGAGATCTTGAAGCAAAAAGAGAATCCCGATGTCATTATAGGATTGTTCCATGCCGGAAAATCGGGCAATATCTTGGGACAGGTTGTAGAAGATGCTTCTATGGATATTGCCAAGCGCGTTCCGGGTTTTGATGTAGTGTTGATGGGGCATGACCATACGCGGGAATGTGTCAAGGTAGAGAATGTAGCCGGAGACAGTGTGTTGGTTATTGATCCGGCAAGCAATGCCAATGTGGTTTCGGACGTGACATTGATTGTGACCAAGAAGGATGGAAAGGTAGTGGCAAAGTCTGTGGACGGTAAATTGGCGGATATGAACAAGTATCCTGTCAGTGAAGAGTTTATGGACAAGTTTGCCCCTCAGTATAAGGCGGTGAATGACTTTGTATCCCGTAAGATAGGTGCTATTTCGCGCACCATCAGTACCAAGGACGCTTATTTCGGTTCTTCTCCATTTATTGACTTGATTCATAAGTTGCAACTGGAAATTTCGGGGGCGGAAGTTTCATTCTCTGCTCCGTTGTCCTTCAAGGCAGAGATAAAAGAGGGAGATATCTATGTGAGTGATATGTTCAACTTGTACAAGTATGAGAATATGCTGTATGTGATGGAACTCTCTGGCAAAGAAATCAAAGATTTTCTGGAGATGGCCTATGCCATCTGGACCAATCAGATGGAGAGTCCGGAAGATCATCTGATGCTTTTCAAGGAACCGGTAGAAGCAGGAAGACGTGCTACGTTCAAAAATTTCAGCTTTAATTTCGATTCTGCCGGAGGCATTAATTATACAGTAGACGTGACCAAGCCGAAAGGAGAGAAAATCACGATTCTCAGCATGTCGGATGGTACGCCGTTCCGTATGGACAAGGTTTATAAAGTAGCATTAAATTCATATCGTGGTAATGGTGGCGGAGATTTATTGACTCTCGGTGCAGGAATACCCAAGGAAGAATTGACAAAGCGTATTATTTTTGCCACCGATAAAGACTTGCGTTATTATCTGATGCAATATATAGAGCAGGAAAAAGTGCTGCATCCGCATGCCATGCACCAGTGGAAGTTTATTCCTGAGGAATGGGCTGTACCTGCCGCAAAAAGAGATTATCAGTTGCTATTTGACGAAGAAAAGAAATAAGTAGTTGGGCAGGAGAAAGCACATAGTATTCCCGTTATTACTGCTGACGCTGTTTTTAACGTATCAGGTAAGCATTACGCTGTTTACCCACGTTCATATTGTGAACGGGGTCATGATTGTGCACTCTCATCCTTCGTCAAGCAAACATCATACACATACCACAGGACAGGTTATTTCCATAGCCCATCTCAGTGTTATCCATACGTTGAAAGCCGAGGTGGGGACTGCGGTTGCCGTTTTCCGTCCTGTGCTGTATGTACTGGAAAATCAAACAAATACTTTTCGCGCGAAAGCGCCTCACACGCAATGTGTTCATTTGCGCGCCCCACCTTTTTGTTGCTGAAATAAAGAAGGAGTGTGTGACTATTCTCATCACGCATTCTGTCATTTTATGTAATAAACGGAGACAAAACATTTTAGCAATAGAACAAAATCAATGAAACAATATATTCTGTTGCTCGTGCTCATGGTGATGGGTGCGAGTATCAACGTGTACGCGGAAGATGTAAATCCTGTGAAGGAAGGTAATGTAATATCGGGTCATGTCATAGAGAAAGGTACGGAAAACAGCCTTCCCTATGCTGCCGTATTGATTGTAGAAACCGGACAGGGTGCAGTGAGTAATGAAGACGGTGAATTTCGCTTCAAGAAGATTCCGGCAGGGAAATACACATTAAGAGTCCAGTTACTGGGCTATGAGACACAAGAAAAGAAAGTGACCGTCAGCAATGACTTTACAGTGGATGTTCACTTCTTGATGAGTGATGAAAGTATCATGACGGACGAAGTCGTGGTTTCGGCCAACCGTAATGAGACAAGCCGCAAGGTGGCTCCCGTAGTGGTAAACGTGATGAATGCCAAATTATTTGAATCGGTAAACTCTACCGATCTGGCTAAATCCCTGAACTACCAGTCGGGATTGCGGGTCGAGAATAATTGTCAGAACTGCGGTTTCCCTCAAGTACGTATCAATGGGCTGGAAGGACCTTATTCGCAGATTCTTATCAATAGCCGTCCCGTAGTCAGCGCATTATCCGGCGTGTATGGCCTGGAGCAGATTCCGGTGAATATGATAGAGCGGGTGGAGGTTGTCCGCGGAGGAGGATCGGCCTTGTTTGGTGCCAATGCGGTGGGCGGAACCATCAATATCATCACGAAGGACCCCGTTAACAATTCATTTCAGGTTTCTTCAACAATGTCTAATATGAACGGCAAGGTATGGGAGCAGTATATGGGAGCCAACGCTTCATTGGTGTCCAAGGATAATACATATGGAATCGCCCTGTATCAGTCCTATCGCAATCGTAACCCGTATGATGCGGACGGTGACGGTTTCTCGGAATTGGGAAAGCTGAATATGAACACGTTCGGCCTCCGTACCTATTATCGGCCTGCACAGTTCAGCCGCATCAGTCTGGAATATCACACCACGAATGAGTTCCGTCGCGGCGGCAACAAGTTTGATTTGCAGCCGCACGAAACGGACATCACCGAACAGACCAAGCACGTCATCAATAGTGGCGGATTGAGTTACGACTTGTTTTGGAAAGAATACAAGCATAAGCTTTCTTTCTATTCTTCCATCCAGCATACCGACCGTAACAGTTATTATGGTGCGCAGCAGGATGCGAATGCTTATGGAAAAACGACTGATTTGACCTGGGTGGCAGGTGGCATGTATGTAGGTAACTTTGAAAAAGTGTTATTCTCGCCGGCAACCTTTACCGCCGGACTGGAATATCAGAATAACTCTCTGCATGACATCATGACCGGTTATCATCGTGATATGAAGCAGGATGTGCGCATCGCCAGTGCCTTTGTGCAGAACGAGTGGAAAATGAATCAGTTCGTATTCCTGGCAGGGTTCCGTCTGGATGACCATAACCTGATTGACAACCCCATCTTCAGCCCCCGTCTGAACCTGCTCTATAAACCCAGTGACAAACTACAGGCGCGTATCACCTGGTCCACCGGTTTCCGTGCGCCGCAGGCTTATGATGAAGACTTGCACGTTACGGCAGTAGGAGGTGAGGGCGTGCTTATCAAGTTGGCGGAAGGCCTGAAGCCTGAGCATTCGAACAGTATCAGCGGTTCTATCGACTGGACGGCGAATATCGGTCATTTCCAGACTAATTTGCTGTTGGAAGGATTTTATACCGGTCTTGATGATGTATTTGTGCTGGAAGATATGGGACATGACGAGAATGGTAACAAGGTGAAAGAACGTCGTAACGGTAACGGCGCCCGTGTGTATGGTGTGAACTTGGATGGAAAGATTGCCCACGGACGTGATGCAGCTTTGCAGGTAGGTTTCACGGTGCAGCGCAGCGAGTATACCGAAAGGGAAGCATGGAGTGAAAATTCCGAAGTGGCGCCGGTGAAACGTATGCCCCGTACTCCCGACTACTATGGTTATTTCACATTCACCTCTGCTCCGTTCAACCACTTTGATTGGTCACTGTCGGGAGTTTATACGGGAAGGATGCGTGTGCCTCATTTCGCACCGACAGATTTGCCTGAGGAATATGTAGGTCAGTATATCTCTAAAGATGAAATGGTGCATACTCCGGATTTCTTTGATTTGAATGTGAAACTGAATTATACGTTTGTATTGAATGACCATATCAAGTTGCAATTGAACGGTGGAGTACAGAATATCTTTAATGCTTTCCAAAAAGATTTGGATAAGGGAGGTTATCGTGACTCAGGCTATTTCTATGGGCCTACGCAGCCCAGAACGTATTTTATCGGGATTAAAATCATGAATTAAAATAATTTGCTAATGTGTCAATGTGCCAATATGCCAATTGGCTGCGCTTTGTTCCGCATGGTAATTGGCACATTAGCAAATTAGCACATTGATTCATTATCAATAGTGACTATATTTCTCGGTAATCCGGAATCCCGGATCGGGATAATCATATAAGGGGAAGCGGCGTTCGGTTTCTCCTTCCATATAACTCCACAGACTGGCATATTCTTCTTTCTTTTCGCCCATTTCTTGCAATTGCAACATATATTGCCAGATAGATTTGTTTTCCTTGATATATATTTTTTCCATCTGATGAATAATCGGACTATGTTGGCGGGTGGGATCATGGTCAAATTCCAATATTCGCTTTCCGTCTTTCGTCATACCGATAGTGACAAAAGTCATACTTTTGCCTATGCCCGGCAGATTCAACACACTGCGGTCCGTTGCTACGAAAGGAATCTGGTGGGAGGTGCAGAAACTCTGTATGGCTGCGGCGCGCTCCTTGCTGTTTCTCAGCAAGTTCAAGAACTCTTTTTCTTGCTCTGCGGAAAGTTTTCCCCATACCTTTTCCTCTTCTTTCTCCTGCAAGGAACGGCTGTTCGGTGTGAATACCGCGTAGTTCTCTTCAAAACCTTTTACCGAGAAGGTGTAATAGCATAGTACACCCAGCCCATTCAATACTTTGCGCAGTTTGGCGGTGTGTCCGCGACGGGAGGCCGCTACATTATATACTAACTGATTGGTAATAGTCCACCCGGCTGCCAGTATCTTGCGGATAGCTTCACGCGCTTCGGGTGTTACTTCCAGCGGAGTCTGGAAATGCGTTTGAATCAGAAATTGGCTGACTCCTATGGCAGATGCCTTTTCTTTGAACTCGCGTAAGATTTCCAATAGCTCGTCATTGATTCGCATGGGCAGATACACAGGGAGCCGGCTTCCCAAGCGTACACGCTGGAGTTCGGCATATTTTTCTCCTTCCGCACGGTGCAGGTTTGCATTCCGCTTGCGGACAGCCATTTTGTAGACGGCTTCCAGTATATTGCGCAGGGTCTTGTTCTGGCTCATCAATGCATCCCCACCCGTAATCAGGATATCCCTGAGCTGAGTGTCGTTCTCAAAGTATTCCATCAGTTTTCTCAACCTCTTGTCCCAGCTCTCTTTCGGCTTCAATTCCTCAAAGTTGAAGTTCAGGCGTTCACTTTGGAAGTCGTACATGCGCTGGCAGGATGCACACAGGCCGCCGCAAGCTCGTCCCATCGAGTCGGGGATAAGAATAGCCACATCGGGATAACGCCGGTGGATATTATGACCCTCAGGCAACAGCCATCCCGCGGCATTGGGCTTTCCGGCTTCCACCACATCTTCTTTTTCCCAGGCGTGGATATTTCCGTAGGTTTCTACCAATTGGGAAGAGTACAAGATATAGCTGCGTATGGCTTCGTCATCATATCCTTTTCCGGTAGGATTCAATAATGACAAATAATAAGGGGTGATAAAGACAGGCATTCCTTTCTTACGTGCTTTGTGATAAAGCTGCAAAGTTTCTTCCGGCAGGGAATTACCTAACATCCGGTTCAGTTCAGTAGGGCTTTTTACGGCCATAGCCAGATGGAAACGGGCTTCATTCCACCATTGGCAGACCAGTTGACGTTTTTCCTCCCCGGTGATTCCTTCGGGAAAAATGTAACGGCTTGAGGGTGCGTGTCTGTTTTCTATTTTCTGGATAAGAAGGGAGATGATACGCTCTTTGTTTTGGCGGCGGATAGCCCGGACATCGTCATTCAGTCCGCTGGGCCAGCGTTTCATCCATTGTTGCACTTGTTTTTCATCGGGAAGTTCGTCCTCTTCGTGATAAAGCCGGTCGAACTGGTGATACAGGTCCATCCATAAATCAACGGAAATCTCTTCATTGATGATACGATTAGTTAAAAACTTCCAGAGCAGTGAGATGGTTTCTACTTTTATCTCCTGTTCTGTGGAGGCTTCGTAAATGGTTCTTCCATCGTTATCTATAAGTCTTTTAATTTGCCTTGCGGCAGTAGGATTGTGAATGTGATCGGATAATAAGTAATCGCTCAGCTTGTTCCTGAAAGCTGTTTCATCCTGGCTTTCTGAAGCCAATGAAGTGAGTTGGGTTAATCGGGTTTCGAATAGTGTTTTTATGCCACGGGTGGATAACATCTTATTCTTTTGTTTCATAAGCATACGGTTGTTTTTTTTAAGGGTGATTACTATAAATAACATTTTTCTCGTTGAAAAGTTATCAATCTGTTAACTTCATGCTGCTAAGATAGTAAAAAAGCTCTTTTTATGCAAATTCCTTAACAAAAAGACGCTTTTTATAAATAGCATTACTTCATAGAGTACATTTGCTTCGTGCTTTCGTCTTTTTTTTAAAGCCCGAAGCATTTATCGGGAAACGAAGAAATTCATAATTTTGTAGAGCTTTGCTTGTTTGAAAGCCAATCAAGCTGAAGAGAAACCTCATTTTGATAGATGGAAAAACAACATAGAAGAAAATAAATGGAACTGAAACAACTTTTTACCTTTGCAGCAGCCTGTTCGCTGGCACTTTCGGTGTCGGCGCAAGATAGAGTACACTATACAGGCACGGAGCTGTCTAACCCTACCTATCATGACGGGCAATTGTCACCCGTGGTAGGAGTACACAATATTCAGGTGATGCGTGCCAACCGGGAACACCCTGCACCCGATAACGGCAATGGATGGACATACAATCATCAGTCCATGTTGGCTTATTGGAACGGACAATTCTATATGCATTATCTTTCCGATCCTTCGGACGAGCATATTCCTCCCTCACAAACTTTCCTGATGACCTCGAAAGACGGTTATCACTGGACAAACCCGGTGACCCTTTTCCCTATCTACCGGGTTCCCGATGGCTATACCAAGCCCGGACGCACAGACAAGGCGAAAGATCTGGATGCCATCATGCATCAGCGTGTAGGCTTTTATGTGTCAAAGAGCGGCAGACTGATAGCTATGGGGAACTATGGCGTGGCACTGGACAAGAAAGATGACCCGAATGACGGGAACGGAATAGGCCGTGTGGTTCGCGAAATTAAAAAGGACGGTTCCTTCGGCCCCATTTATTTCATTTATTATAACCATGCGTTCAATGAAAAGAATACCTCTTATCCTTATTTCAAGCGCAGTAAAGACAAGGAATTTGTAAAAGCCTGTCAGGAGATTCTGGATAATCCCCGCTACCGCATGCAATGGGTGGAAGAAGCCGACCGCAATGACCCGCTGATTCCTTTAAACAAAGAATACAAAGCATATTGTGACTATACCTTGCCCGACGGCCGTTTGGTAAGCCTGTGGAAACACGCCCTGACTTCCATCAGCGAGGATGGCGGGAACACATGGGCGCAACCGGTGGAACGTGCGAAAGGTTTCGTAAACAGTAATGCGAAGATCTGGGGGCAACGTTTGAGTGACGGTACATACGCCACGGTGTATAATCCTTCCGAGTTCCGCTGGCCACTGGCTATTTCGCTGAGTAAGGACGGGCTGGAATATACCACCTTGAACCTGGTGCACGGCGAGATTACACCGATGCGTTACGGAGGTAATTATAAATCATTCGGTCCTCAGTATGTACGGGGTATTCAGGAAGGTAACGGAACTCCTCCCGATGGTGATTTATGGGTGACTTACAGTATGAATAAAGAGGATATGTGGGTGTCTCATATTCCTGTGCCTGTCCGCGCACACGCCAGCGAGCATGCTGACGACGATTTTGCCGGCTACAAAGATTTGAGTGAACTGACCGACTGGAATTTGTATTCCTTGCAGTGGGCTCCCGTATCACTGGATGGAAAATGGTTGGTGTTGCAAGATAAGGATTTGTTCGATTATGCCCGTGTGGAGCGTAAGATACCTGCCACAAAAGAACTGAAAGTTTCTTTCGAACTGATGGCGGAACAGAACGATAAAGGACTTTTGCAGATAGAATTTCTGGATGAAAACGGCATTGCCTGTTCCCGTCTGGAACTGACTCCCGATGGACTTTTCCGCGCCAAAGGAGGTGCGCGGTTTGGTAATTTGTTGAAGTATGAACCGGGCAAGACATATAAGGTAGAAGTGGAACTCTCTGTTGCCAACCGCATGGTAATTGTCTATGTGGATGGAAAGAAAGTGGGGCAACGTATGTTCTTTGCACCCGTTCCGGCCATTGAGAGAGTGATGTTCCGCACCGGAGCGCAACGGACTTATCCTACGGTGGATACTCCGGCGGACTGGTATGGCATTCTGCCGGATGCGGGTGAGCAGGAACCCTTGTGCACTTATCGTATAGCCAACTTTAAGACGGCTTCTGCTGATAAGGATGCAGGTGCGGCCTTCTTGAAATATAAGGATTTCAAGCCCTACGTGGATTATTTCAACAGCATGGAGGATGAGAATATAGCCCAGGCTATTCCCAATGCCCGCGCATCTCAATGGATGGAAGAAAACATTCCTCTTTTCGAGTGCTCTCAAAAGAACTTCGAGGAAATGTATTATTATCGTTGGTGGACGCTGCGCAAGCACATCAAGGAAACTCCGGTGGGCTATGGTATGACCGAATTTTTGGTAAACCGTTCGTATGCCGATAAATACAATCTGATAGCTTGTGCCATCGGTCATCATATTTATGAGAGCCGCTGGTTGCGTAATCCGGAATACTTGAATCAGATTATCCATACTTGGTATCGGGGGAACGAAGGCGGCCCGATGGCCAAAATGACCAAGTTCAGCTCGTGGAATGCGGATGCGGTACTGGGACGTTACATGGTCGATGGAAACAAGGAGTTCTTGTTGGATATGGTAAAGGATTTGGAATCGGAATATGCCCGTTGGGAAAAGACAAACCGCCTGCCCAATGGACTTTACTGGCAGGGTGATGTGCAGGATGGTATGGAAGAATCCATCAGCGGAGGCCGTCGTAAGCAATATGCCCGTCCTACTATCAACAGTTATATGTATGGCAACGCCAAAGCGCTCTCTCTTATCGGCATCATGACAGGAGATGAGGGCATGGCCATGAAATATGGATTGAAAGCCGACTCCATTCAGACATTGGTACAGGATAAGTTGTGGAACACAGACCACCATTTCTTTGAAACGATGCGTGGAGATGCGTCTGCCGAGGTACGCGAGGCTATCGGCTATATCCCTTGGTATTTCAATTTGCCGGATGCTTCTTCCAAATACACTGTGGCATGGAAGGAAGTGATGGACGAGAAAGGTTTTTCCGCACCTTACGGACTTACCACTGCCGAGCGCCGTCACCCTGAGTTCCGCACGCATGGCGTAGGTAAGTGTGAATGGGATGGGGCTATCTGGCCGTTTGCATCTGCACAGACTTTGACTGCAATGGCCAATTTCATGAATAATTATCCTCAGACTGTATTGACAGATAGCGTGTATTTCCATCAAATGGAACGCTATGTGGAGTCGCAACATCACCGTGGCCGCCCCTACATAGGCGAGTATCTGGATGAGGTGACCGGTTATTGGTTGAAAGGAGATCAGGAACGCAGCCGTTATTACAATCATTCTACTTTTAATGATTTGATGATTACCGGTTTGATAGGACTCCGTCCGCGCATGGATAACACAGTGGAGGTGAATCCGTTGATTCCCGAAGGAAAGTGGGATTATTTCTGTTTGGATAATGTGTTGTATCATGGCCGTAGCCTCACTATTTTGTGGGATAAGGACGGCAGCCGTTACCAGCGTGGAAAAGGTCTGCATATCTATGTGGATGGAAAGGAAGTGGGACATGCCGATACATTGACCCGTGTCCTTTGTGAGAATGTGCTATAGATTTGAATAAAGGGGATGTCTTAAGATAATAAATAGACTGTTGAAAGAAAAATGAATTACAGAAAATTCTTAATAGCCGCTTTGTTAGTGATGTCTTTCGCTGTACAGGCGAAAGACATCACCGTTACCCGCCTGACTTGTGAAATGCAGGAAGGACTGGTAACTACCTCTGATGTCCCCCGTCTGGGATGGCAGATGAGTTCGCCGGAAAATGGCACGCGGCAGACTGCTTATGAGATAGAGGTTCGTGATGTATGGGCAGGAAAAGTAGTCTGGAACAGCGGCAAAGTAAAATCCGCTCAAAGCCAGTTGGTTTCTTGTGCGGATGCAGCCTTGGAGAAGGACAGGCATTATACTTGGCGTGTTCGTGTCTGGGATGAGGCTGATACGCCTTCAGCCTGGAGCGAATCCTCTGATTTCAGAATAATGACTTCCGAAGCGGCTTTCGCCGGCAGTGAATGGATTGGGGCCATTACCCGTAAGGATGCCCGCATACCCGAAGGCCGGAAATATCATGGCAGTGAACTGAAAAAGCCTGAGGCAAAGGCCGCCTGGGATGCTGTGGATACTTTGGCAAAGAAAAGTATTTATCTGCGCCGTGAGTTCCATGTGGCAAAGAAAGTGAAAGACGCCACGGCGTATGTATGTGGCTTGGGGTTTTATGAATTTTCGCTGAATGGAGAAAAAGTGGGAGACAGCGAATTTGCCCCTCTTTGGAGCGACTATGACAAAAGTGTCTATTATAATACTTATGATGTCACCTCGCAAGTGAAGAAAGGCGGTAACGCTATCGGAGTCCTGCTGGGAAATGGATTTTACAATGTGCAAGGCGGCCGCTATCGTAAACTGCAAATCAGTTTCGGCGCTCCCACGCTTCGTTTCCGGATGGTGGTGAATTATGAAGACGGAACCAGTGAAACGATTGTTTCCGGAAAGGACTGGAAGTACGATTTCAGTCCCGTACTGTTCAATTGCATCTATGGCGGAGAAGATTATGACGCCCGCCGTGAGCAGAAAGGCTGGAACATGTTCGGTTTTAAAGAGCAGGATTGGCGTCCTGTCGTGATTCAGAAAGCCCCCAAAGGGGTGCTTCGTCCGCAGATAGCGCAACCGGTAAAGATCATGGAGCGTTATGATATCCGGAAAGTGACCAAGCTCACCGCTGAACAGATAACAGCCGCCTGCAAGTCAACCAAACGGACGGTGGCCCCGTCTGCCTTTGTGCTGGATATGGGACAGAACCTGGCCGGTTTCCCCGAAATTACCGTCCGTGGAAAGAAAGGGCAGAAAATAACCTTGCTTGTATCCGAATCCCTGACGGACGAGGGAGCTTGCAATCAGCGTCAGACCGGCAGGCAGCATTATTATGAGTATACCCTGAAAGGGGAAGGAGTGGAGACTTGGCATCCCCGTTTCTCCTACTATGGCTTCCGGTATATTCAGGTGGAAGGCGCTGTGCTGAAAGGGCAGAAGAATCCCCTCCGTCTTCCGGTGATCCAGAAGATACAGTCGTGCTTTGTTTATAACTCGGCTCCTAAAATATCCACTTTCGAATGCTCCAACCGCATCTTCAATGATGCCCACCGATTGATAGAGAAAGCGGTGCGAAGCAACATGCAGTCTGTGTTTACGGATTGTCCGCACCGGGAGAAACTGGGCTGGCTGGAACAGGATCATTTATGCGGTCCCGGTTTGCTGTACAATTATGATTTGACGGGCTTTGTTCCTCAGACTCTTCAGAACATAGCCGATGCACAGCATGCCAACGGCGCGGTTCCTACTACTGCTCCGGAATATGTGGTATTCGAGTCCGATTTGAGTGATTTTGCCGAATCTCCCGAATGGGGATGTACCTTTGTGGTATTACCCTTCATGTATTATGAAACGTATGGGGATGATTCATTGATCAGAAAATATTATAACGGAATGCGCCGTTACATTGATTACCTCACTACCCGTGCCGACAATGGAATCGTTTCTTTCGGATTGGGTGACTGGTATGATTATGGAGATTTCCGGGCCGGATTTTCTCGTAATACGCCTGTTCCTCTGGTGGCTACCGCCCATTATTATATGGTTGTACGCTATTTGACGGAAGCTGCGCGTATGCTGGACAATCGGTATGATGTGGCCTGTTACACCCGTTTGAGCGAGGAAATCAATGAGGCATTCCATCGGGAGTTTTATCACAAGGACACTCGTCAGTATGGTACGGGAAGCCAGTGCAGCAATGCCTTGCCTTTGTTCCTCGGAATGGTTCCCGCCGATGACAGACAGGCGGTGCTTGATAACCTGGTAGCGGATATAAAACGCCACGGCAACCGGCTGACCACCGGTGATGTGGGTAACCGTTACCTGTTCCAGACTTTGGCGCGTAACGGGTTGAATGAACTGATGTACACCATGCACAACCATGAAGAAGCACCCGGCTATGGTTTCCAGCTGAAATTCGGAGCTACCACGCTGACCGAGCAATGGGACCCGCGGCAAGGTTCTTCGTGGAATCACTTTATGATGGGGCAGATTGATGAATGGTTCTTCAACTCGCTGGCGGGTATCCGCACCGTTGAGGGAAAACCGGGAATGAAGGAAATAGAAATACGTCCCCGGCCGGTAGGAGATTTGACATACGTCCGTGCCTCTACCGAAACCTTGTACGGAAAAGTAGCGGTAGACTGGACCCGCAAGAATGGAGTCTTTACATTAAAAGTAACGATACCTGTAGGGTGTACGGCACGCGTATTCCTCCCCGGAGATAAAGAACCGGAAATAGTGGAAAGCGGAACTTATACCTTTAAGAAATAAAATAAATCAGGTTTCTCTAGTAAATAATAGCGCAGCTTCTCTCCCGGTTGAAGCTACACTTTCCTACATATTGCGTTTCCACCCATTGTAGGGGCAGGGGTTGCCCCATAGCCGTCAAGCTAAGTTTCTTAGCGTTAAAACAGGACTGCTATTCATAGTCGGTGGTAACTTCATCCCCTCTTGAGAGGGGTAGGGGTGTGTTAGAATACACTCAAGAATGTATACGGGGATGCCATCACACACCCCTTCCCCCTCTCAAGAGGGGATGAAGTTACCACCGACTATGGAAAATTAACTCTGGTTTCCTTAGCTTGGCGGCTATGAGATGAATCCCGCCCTACAGCGAAATGACAACGCTACTGGAAATAATAAGATGTGTAGCAAGGATAGCTTGAAAAAAGGAAGAATCCGCCCTATCAAAGAACATTTGGTAAAACTAAAATAAAATAATGAACGATATGAATAAACGTACCTTTTTAAGTCTGTTACTATGTGTTTGCTGTCTGTCTTTTCTGCATGCGGAGCGTGTGGATATGCAGCAGGCAGGTGCCGATGTGCAAGGCAGGAAACTGAACACAGCATTGATTAATTCCACCATCGACCGCCTGAACGCCCATGGTGGAGGAACCCTCTTTTTCCCCGCAGGAACTTATCTCACCGGTTCCATCCACATGAAAAGTAACATCACTCTGGAACTGGAAGCAGGAGCCACCTTGAAATTCTCGGAGAACTTTGACGACTTCCTCCCTTATGTGGAAGTGCGCCATGAGGGAATCATGATGAAAAGTTTCCAACCGCTGATTTATGCCGTAGATGCAGAGAACATCACCATCAAGGGTGAAGGGACACTGGACGGACAGGGCAAAGCATGGTGGACGGAATTTTTCCGCGTCCTTGTAGACCTCCGGGACAACGGCAAGAGAAACATCAACAAGTACCAGCCCATGTTCGAGAAGGAAAACGACCTGAAAGCCCTTTACGCCGAAACCAACGAAGACTGGCACGGCACATTGGACCGTCGTTTCTTCCGTCCCCCTTTCATACATCCCATCCGTTGCAAGAATGTACGGGTAGAGGGCGTGAAGATTATCAACTCTCCCTTTTGGACCGTAAACCCTGAGTTTTGCGATAATGTGACCATTAAGGGCATTACCATCCACAATGTGCCTTCCCCCAATACGGACGGCATCAACCCTGAGTCTTGTAAGAACGTACACATCAGCGACTGCCACATTTCGGTAGGCGACGACTGCATCACCATCAAATCAGGACGTGACCTGCAAGCGCGTAAACTGGGCGTTCCTTGCGAGAATATCACAATTACCAATTGCACCATGTTGAGCGGACACGGTGGTGTAGTTATTGGCAGCGAGATGAGCGGAGGAGTGAAGAAAGTAACCATCAGCAATTGTATCTTTGACGGAACCGACCGGGGGATTCGTCTGAAATCCACCCGTGGCCGCGGAGGCATTGTAGAAGATATCCGGGTAAGCAATATTGTGATGCGTAACATCAAGAAAGAGGCCATCGTCCTCAATCTGAAATACAGCAAGATGCCTGCCGAACCGAAGAGTGACCGTACTCCGGAATTTCGCAATATCTATGTGTCGGGTGTGACGGTCCGTGATGTAAATACCCCCATTATGGTGGTAGGCCTGCCCGAAGCGCCTATTACCGGTATTGTGATGCGTGATGTGTATATTCAGAATGCCAAGCAACGCTGTGTTTTTGAAGACTGCAAGGACTTGGTGCTGGATGATGTGTATGTGGATGGTAAAGAAATAAAATAGACTTCCCGATGAAGAAACAACTATTATGGTGCATGGCGGCACTCTCTTTTTCCGCTGCATCTGCACAAACTTATGAAACCCGGTTCGCACGTCCGTTATCCGATGTGTTGAATGACGTTGCCGCCCGTTTCCAGGTCCGCTTGAAATATGACGTGGATACGGTGGGGCGTGTGCTTCCGTATGCCGATTTCCGTATCCGGCCCTATTCATTGGAGGAAACGCTGACCAATGTGCTTTCCCCCTTCGATTATAAATTCGTAAAGCAAAGTGACAAGGTGTACAAGCTGAAACCCTACGAATACGCCCGCCGCACGGATGCCGACGGAGAAAAAATGCTGGCATACCTTGGCGGTCTATATAGTGACAAAGGTCAATGGGAACAGCGCAGGGAGATTCTCCGCAAGGAGGTGCGCCAACGTCTGGGACTGGATGATATGCTGGGGAAAACAGTGAAGGATGCAAAGCCTGTTCTTTCCAAAATACGCAAATTTGATGGCTATACCGTGCAGAACTTTGCATTGGAAACCTTGCCGGGGCTTTATGTCTGCGGTTCAGTCTATGCCCCCCGCACCAAAGGCAAACATGCACTGATTATCTGCCCCAATGGTCATTTTGGACAGGGACGCTACCGCAAAGACCAGCAGCAGCGCATGGCGACACTGGCACGTATGGGGGCTGTCTGCGTGGATTATGACCTGTATGGTTGGGGAGAATCCGCCTTGCAGGTAGGTGCGGAAGCGCATCATACCAGTGACGCGCACACCATTCAGGCCATGAACGGATGGCTGATACTGGATGATATGCTGGCAAACCGTAAAGATATAGACCCCACACGCATCGGCGTGAACGGCGGTTCCGGCGGAGGAACGCAGACGGTGTTGCTCGCCGCCCTGGACGACCGTTTTACGGCTGCCGCCCCTGTGGTCAGTCTGGCTTCTCATTTTGACGGCGGTTGCCCGTGTGAGAGTGGCAAGCCCATCCAGCTGGCAGGTGGAGGAACCTGTAATGCGGAACTGGCCGCCCTGTTTGCCCCGCGTCCCATGCTGGTGGTTTCCGACGGAGGAGACTGGACAGCTACGGTCCCCCGTTTGGAATATCCTTACCTGCAACGCATCTACGGTTTTTATGGTGCGACGGACAAGGTGAGCAATGTACATTTGCCGCAAGAACGCCATGATTTCGGCCCGAACAAGCGGAATGCGGTTTATGATTTCTTTATAGACGTGTTCGGCCTTGACCGGAAAATGCTGGATGAAAGTAAAGTGACCATTGAATCGGAAAACGCATTGAAGAGCTTTGGTGAGAAAGGTGGGCAACTGCCTGCCGGAGCCTTGAGATATAAAGAATGATTTTGTCGTTTATTTATTAGGTTAAAAGTTAGTGTAAAATCCTCCTCCTGCATAGTCTGTGAAGATAGGCAGGAGGAGGTCTTTTTTTATTGCAGCAAATGCCTGTTCCTCCACCAATACCTTATAAACCGGGCTCCGGTAGCAATCAGAGCCACTGCCAGCCCGGTATAGAATACGGCAATAAATGTTTCGGGCAGCAGATGAAGAGTACGTGCCAATACCCCGATTGTAATCATGATGACCATTACTATCCATCCTTTCACATCGAAAAAAGAAAAAGGACAATTCTTTGATTTCTTCTGAGAGATGCGTCGGGTATGTTTCTTGTAGAGCTTATGAAAAATCACGCCGAAGAACAGAAGAAACACCAGAGTAGCTTCGCAAATTTTGAAGAGCCAGTAATGCGAATCGTTTATCCAGCAACTCACCCCTATGCGCAAGATGTTGATACCGGCTATCAGCCAGACTACCCCTGCTGTAATAAGCAATGTATTTTTTGTTACTCCGTATTTCATGGTTGGTACTAAGAATAGTGAAAGGCAAAGATACGGTTTTATATCCCAAATCAAAAGTTTGAAAAATGATTTTGTATATCTGTTGCCCGAATTACTTTTTTATCTGTTTCCATTCACACGTTTCCATCCACTGTAGGGGCAGATTGAATCTGCCCGATAACACTCCGAAGGGTGTATTTGTGGATGCATTACTCCCAAGGTCGTGATCGCTGGTTCGGGCGGAAGCATTCCGCCCCTACGGTGGATGGAAACGTGATTCATTTCCATTTGGTGTAACGCTAATTCATCTATCGAACTCACGTTAGTTTACTAAGAAAAACAGGGAAGCTATATGCCGGTCATTTCCTTCACGGCATCGAAACAAGGGCACGTTTTCAGGGGATTCAGGTCATGATGTCCCATTATCAGTGCCCTGGGAAACGCAATCCGCAACTCGCGCAGCAGTGCCAGCAGGCTTCCCCGCTGCATCAAGGTACGCGTATCGGCAGGCATGCCGTCCCGTGAAAGCCCTCCCTCGTAACAGATTCCGATGGAGTGACGGTTGTGGTTCTTGCAGTGTGCACCCACTTTTTCCAAGGGCCGCCCGCAGTGAATTTCACCGTCACGGGTGATGTAATAGTGGTAGCCGATGTCCGTGAAACCACGGTGGCGGATATGGTCATGGCGGCATGCCTCAAAATCCAGGCTCCGCCCCTCAGGGGTGGCGGAGCAGTGGAGGATAATTAACGTAATGGTCCTCATGAGGATTAGATGCACGCATTCAGGCCCAAAGCGCCGGCCAGGGCGGTGGCCAGGGTGATGATTACTTTCAGAACGAGTGTCCAGGTGGTTTTCTTTGTTTTTGAATCCATTTTTGATTATTGTTTTTAAGGGTGAATAATAAGTGCTTTTGTGGGGAGCGCATAGCCGTCAGGCTATGTGGAAGGCTGTCCGAAAACTCATTTTTTGTTCACATAATGCAATGATTTCAGGCACGGGTAATGCGGATTTTTCTTTATTTTTTCCGCGTAATCCGCGTAATCCGCGCCTAAAAAGAAAGCACCAAAAGAGTTTTCGGACAGTCCGGGGCGGGCATTCCGCCCCTACCGTTTTCAGGCCTGTCCTCCGTTTTCAGGTACCGGGGCTTCTCCGGTGAGGTCCACGTTGGTCTTTCCGGCTTTCAGCGCCTTCACCACCAGTCGGGCTGCCTTGCGGGTGGCTACCAGATTGAACACGGCATCTTCCTGCAAGTTTTGGAAACGTGTTCCGGGGCTCCAGTTCACGTTCAGTCTCTTGACGTGGATGGCGGGGTTATAGTCGGCGGCGGTTTCCGCGCCCTCGCTGTTGATACCTACTGCGAAGTCGCCCAGATCTCCCAACTGGATCTTCTGACCTGCCAGGAGCTGTTCGCGCATGCAGTCCACCGCCATGGTGAGGATAGCTACAATGTCCGCACGCTTGTACACGCAGCCATGACTGGCGATGTGCTCCGCAAAGCGGTTGATGTCCATCACTTCCGAATACTGTGCACTGGCGTAAGCCTTTTTCGGGGCATCCGCATCCATGGGATTGCCGCGCATCACGATACTGTAATTTACCATAGTCTTTTTAAATTAAGAATTGAAAATTAAAAATTAAAAAATCATTGCTGTATGGAACAATAAAGAGCATTAACCACTAACCACTAATCACTAACCACTAAAAAAGATTCCTATCTTTCACGTGCAAGATTCTATATCTTAGGGTTGTATGATTATAAATCTTTCGCCTTCATCGTCTTGACATTTCAAAGATACGATATGCAAAAGGGGCAATGACGCGATAGGGTGCGAAAGGGTGCAATTTGACGCAATTTGACGCGATTTGACGCGATTCAATGTCCGGAATACTTGACGGTCTGCCGTAAAAAGAGTATATTTGTATCTGTACTAACATAAAAACGGATATGGAGAATTTTCAGATAAGAAGTTACGGGAAAAGCGAACTGGCACTGTGTTACAGTCCCGATATCACCATGAGTGCCGCCCGGCGCAAACTTATGCGGTGGATTGAACGCAAGCCGGGATTGATGGAAGCGTTGGTGACCGCCGGATACAATGAATTGTCGCACACCTTCCTCCCCCTCGAAGTGAAACTCATCGTGGAGGCGCTGGGAGAACCTTGAGCCTCCCCCTGCGCCCGTCGGGAAAAAAGAGGTGGATGGGTGGGGTGGGCTCTTAGGCACACACACACGGGTGTGCGTGCGAGTACCTTATATATGAGAATTTGTAAGATGATCCGTCATTACACCGGTTACCCCCTCATGAACGGTCCTTTCCCCACCTCCCGTTCTCCCCTTTCAGGCAGGTTTCCCCTCCACCGCAGGCGGGGGGGAGGGCTGCTCCCCGGCCCCTGCAAGTGAAGAGGTACGCGCTATTGCATCTTCTTCCTGTACATTCCCTTTCCTTCTTCGTGGACCACCGTACCGTTCTTCAAGAGTTGCTTCAGCCAGTAGAATATCGTATTTTTCGGAATATTCATCTCCTGTCCCTTCTCTATCAGCTGCGTTCTGCTGAACATTTCCTCCATGGCGGCAAAGAGCAGATCCTTGTCGGCCGTAGAACGGCTTTTAATCTCCGTAGGGGCTAGGAAGGATAGTATGTGGGTGGAGTGGCAGTACAAAGGTTCCACCAGGGCAAGGACGGCCTCAAAATCGGCGTCCGTGACCGACAGTTCCCAACGGGTGATGATGCCGTCCTTCAGATTGTCCGTGGCCGTCCCTTTTCCGGGTTTCAGCAGCGAAGGGTCCTCACGGCTCCGCAGCAGCCCCACCACGGACAGTATGCGGCAGGTGCTGATGGCCTCGCGCACCACCGAACTGGTCATTTCGTGCCCGTTCGTCACCTGCGAGCGTTGGAACAGGTCGCTGTACACCTCGTTGAAACGGCCTATCTGCGCCGGGGTGAGGGTCAGGGTGAACATACCCTGCTGCTTGATGTCGTCCAGCTCCTTTTTCCACTCCAGCCCCATGAGGTGGAACACTTCTTCCATGTCCAGCCCGTCATCGAAGAACTGGTTGGCCCATTGGTGGACAGCCGGCATGTAGTAGAAGATGTCGCGCGAGAAGAGCCCGTTCTCCGCCGAAGGGATGAGCGGCTTCACCTGTGCCGGAGTGCCCGAGAGGAGCACGGAAACGGCCGTCTGCCACACTTCCATGTACTCGTGCTCCAGGCGGCGGTTGTAGGCCAGGCTGCCTTGGTCGAACAGCTGGCGCAGCACGTGGCTCCACTGCCCGTAGTCCGCTCCGATGGAGGCCGACACGGTATCGGCTTCGCTTTCACAGATCAGTCCTGTGCCGCCGGAGTCGATGATGTTCTGCAGGATGCCGGTTCCCGAATTGTTGGCGGGGATCAGAAACAGCTTGTTCACGGGCATTTCGGGAGGAGGGGTGTTTCCGCGCCCTTTTCCCAGGGAGTCGTAGGCGGCCTTGTCCTGCTTGTACTGCTTCATCTGCTCCTGGTACACCCTTCTCAGTTCTTCGTGCAGGGGTTCTACCAGCTTTTTTGCCCACTGCACCACGCCTTTTCCCGAGGCGGAGGGGGCTATGATGAAGGTCTGGAGGCTGGGGACCTGCCACTTGTGGCTGTAGAGGCATCGCAGGTTGCGGCTCAGCGAGGCTCCCAGCACGTTGACGGCGGACAGGAAGAGGACATCGCGCTGGGCAGCCGTGTCGCCGTAGTTGATGATGCGTTGCAGGAATGCCGGCCACTCGTAATCCTGGGGGAATACGGGCAGGGGAGAGTAGGGGTCGGACCCTTCCACCGTTTCTGCGCCGTCGCCGTTGCCGCCTGCTCCGGGGCACTCGTCCTCATCGGGCGGAAAGGGAGGGTATCCCTCGCGCGTGCGCGTGTGTGTACTAGAGGGGGAGGGGTGGGCGCCACCTCCACCCGTTTTTCCGGTCGCTTGAGGGAATGACACAACTACGTCTTGCTGTTCCGCCAGATGGAATGCAGTGCCTAGATGTAATTCATTCTTATGGGTTCGCAGGGCATCGGTGAACAGCTTTTCGGCGGATGCCGCGTCATACTTCGCCGACTGTCTGCACAGGTCGATAAAGAAAGTTCTACCTGCCTCTCCGCAGTCTGTGGCGATGGCAAAGGCCAGTTGCATATACTCCAGGTAAGTGGGGGCTATGTCAGTGTGTGCTGCTGTGACGGCGGCTGTGAGCCGTTGCAGGTCTTCTAAGGGATTGTTCTGATAATTCATCATTTTATTTTAATTGATAATTGAATGTCCGATCAAAAAATCACAGGTTGTTCCTGTGGCTGGAGTGCCCTTCCGCAAGGGGTGGGGCATGGGTGGACCACCTCTCATTCTCTCAGCAGGGCGCCTTCGTCATGCGAAAGGAAGCAGGCGCGTACCAAGTCCTTGCCCGAATGATCCACTCCTTTGTTCCCGGTGTCCGCCTTTTCGGGATTCCCGTAGGTGAATTGCACGTAGTTCATCAGCCAGTAGATGTTTTCGGCTGCATTTTGCTTCACATCGGCTTTGCGGTCCAGGTCATAGGGTACGAAAGCCTTCACGCCCCGTCCGCTGGGACTGACGAACACCAGTGCGGAGTGCAGGAAGGGGTCGTCAAACAGTCGTCGGCGCAGCGCCTCGGCCTCTTCGAGGGAATCCAGGTGGTCGATATCTACCACCGTGAGGCCCGAAGGTGCGGTCAGGCGGTCGCTCTGACGGTAGGAGAAGATTCCGCAGGGGGTGACATAGGGCAGCGTTTCCTGCTTCAAGCGGCGGTAGGCTTTCTCGTCGCCGCTTTCTGCGGCGGCCCTTACGGAGTCGGTCAGTTCTTGCAGTCGAAGGTTGCTTGTAACCAGTTTCCACACTTCCTTCAGGGCTATTTCCTGGTAAGGCGTCAGGGTGGGATACTTTACGGTTCGCCCGTTCTCGTCCCTGACGGGCGATATGGGTGGCATAAATAAGGACATTTTAAATGCTTTGTTCATTGTTTTCTATTTTAAAAATGATTAATTTTGTGGCCGCAATTTTTACGGTTCTTGAATCTGTCACGAAGTTACCAAAGAGAGTGTTAACGGCGGTACTGAGGAAAAACAGGCGATATAAGGTCTTTATCCTTGTTACAGATAGCTGTACGGGGAATATAAACGTGCTTTATACACTTTTCTTTCCGTACCATTGTGAAATTGTACTAATAAATAGATATTGAATTAACTTTATATAACTTAAACAATTAGACAAGATGAAGTATTATTACATTTTTCCCAAGTTGGGTGAATACTTGGAAACCTTGATGTCCCGATTGGGGATTACAAAGGATACCATTTGTGAAGGCGAACATGTAGGCGGGGATATATATACCCGTCTAAAAAAGGGGATGATATAAGCGTCAGTTATTACATCCATTTTATTGATCTCCTTTGGGACACACTGACGGAGGATGAGTTCCGTCGAATCGCCCATGAGGGCCTCGAAGGGTATATCCGTTGCAAAAAGCATCAGCAGCAGGACGAGGAGACGGCGGACAGGCTGAAGAAACTGGAGCAAAGGATGAAGGAGAATAAGGATATCCTGTAGCTACAAATATAACATAATCTTCACGTTTTGCCTTAAAAAGCGCCTTTCACGTTTAAATAGTCTAATATAAATGCAATTTATATGAATTAAAGTTTTATCTTTGTCTCTCCTATTTGGGAATGAAATACTAACTAATTAATTAAATCAAAGACAAAATTATGAGAAATCATCTAAAGCATTTCCTCATGTTGGCAGTTCTGACAATTTGTTTCACTGCCACGGCTGTTGCGCAAGGAACAGTAAAAGGTAAAGTAGTAGATGCCGAGAACAATGAGCCATTGATTGGTGCCACTGTATCGGTCAGCGGGACGACGCTAGGTACTGTAACGGACATTGACGGTAACTTTGTGCTGAAAGTGACCACTGCTAAAGCGACTCTTGAGTTCAAGTATCTGGGATATCAGGAAAAAACGGTGAAGATGACACAAAGAGGCGAGGTTGATTTAGGTGTAATAACCATGAAGTCGGACGCAAAAGTACTGGGTGACGTTGTAATTACCTCTTCTTTAGCCGTTGCTCGTAAAACTCCTGTAGCGGTGACCACCTTGGCTCCGGAGGTAATACAAGAAAAGCTTGGGACGATGGAATTTCCGGAAATATTGAAATCTACTCCTGGTGTTTATGCGACAAAACAAGGTGGTGGTTATGGTGATTCCCGTATAAATTTACGTGGTTTTGCTACTAATAATATTGCCGTTATGGTGAATGGTGTTCCGATGAATGATATGGAAAACGGATCATTGTACTGGAGTAACTGGGCAGGACTTAGTGATGTAACACGCAGTATGCAGGTACAACGTGGTTTGGGAGCTTCCAAGGTTTCGGCTCCGTCTGTTGGTGGTACAATTAATATTGTAACTCGTTCTGTAGATCAGAAAAGAGGTGGCTCTTTATCTTACGGAATAGGAAATGACGGGCTTAATAATATTGTATTCAATATTTCCACAGGTATGAGCAAGTCCGGTTGGGCTTTTACTTTTCTGGGTGGAAAAAAATGGGGTGACGGATATATTCAGGGTACAAGCTTTGAAGGTTATAACTATTTTGTCAACATTTCAAAGCGCATCAATGATGCACATCAATTATCTTTGACAGCTTTTGGTGCTCCCCAGTCTCATTATCAAAGAAGTAATTATGACGGCTTGACTTATGAAGGATGGGAACAGGTCCGTAAATATATGAAGGGAGACAGCCCATACAAATATAACCCTACTTTTGGATATGGAAAGAATGGTGAAATAAAAACTTCAGGTTATAATAATTATCACAAACCTCAGATTTCGTTAAATCACCAATGGCAGATTAATGAAAAATCATCATTAAGTACGGCTGCCTATGTTTCATTGGGTAATGGCTATGGCTATAGTGGAGACGGAGCTAACTCTACTTACAAAAATAACTGGTATGGTACGAACTACGGTCCGTTGAATATGACTTATCGTAATGCCGATGGTACATTCGCTTATGATCAGATCCAGGAATTGAATGAAAAGAGCGAGGAAGGTTCGTTAATGGTTATGACTAAAGGGGTGAACAATCATAAATGGTATGGTTTGCTTTCTACGTATACCACTCGTTTGGGAGAATATTTTGATGTGTATGGCGGACTTGATATGCGTTATTATAACGGAACCCATAAATATGTAATCAATGACTTGTACAATGGTGCTTATTTCGTTGATCCTTACCGTGCAGATGTAAATCCGGCTAATAATTCGGCAGCAAGCGATCCTAATTGGGTTAATGAAAAATTAACAGTGGGTGATGTGATTCGTCGTAATTTTGATTCCTATGTTATGCAAGAAGGTGTGTTTGGTCAGGCTGAATACAATCGGGATAAGTGGAGTGCATTTGTATCAGGTTCAATCTCAAATGCTAGCTACTGGTTGCGTAACCATCTATATTATGACAAGGCACATGAAAAATCAGAAGTTGTAAGTTTTATAGGCTTTACTGTAAAAGGAGGTTTTAATTACAATATTAATGAACATCATAATGTGTTTGCCAATGTGGGTTATATCAGTCGTCCGCCTTTCCACAATAGTAATACCGGTGGAGCTTTCTTGAGTTCTTATACTAGTACGGCCACTAATCCTGATGCAGTGACCGAAAAGGTGTTCTCTTTTGAATTGGGCTACGGATATCGTTCTAAATTCCTGACAGCTAATGTAAATGCCTACTATACTAAGTGGATGGACAAAACGATGGCTAAGAGTGCAGAATATCAAACTCAGGATGGTTTGACAGATAGATACTCTATCAATCTTTCAGGTGTAAATGCGGTTCATAAAGGTATTGAAGTTGACTTGGTTGCAAGACCTTTCCAATGGTTGGACATTACTGGTATGTTCTCTATCGGTGATTGGCGTTGGGATAATAATCCGGTGGGTTATTATTATAATTCGGCCGGTCAGCCATTGAAGGACTTGAAAGGAAATATAGCTTCAGATTTCTTGGCTGAGGATCATGCTCGTTCTACTTTGATGTTAAAGGATATCAAGGTGGGAGGTTCTGCCCAAACCACAATGGCAGCAGGTGTGAAAGTGAAATTAAGCAAGGATTTCCGTGTTGGAGCTGATTTCAATTATGCAATGCGCAACTATGCAGACTGGCAGATTAAAACAAATGATATGATTGTGAACAAGCCCAAGGAATATGTTCAACCGTGGAGAATCCCTTCAGGTGGTCAGGTAGACCTTAATGCAAGTTATCGTTTCAAAGTAGCCGGCTTGAGTGCTACTATTTATGGTAATGTAGAGAATTTGTTTGATCAGGATTATATTGTTGATGCCACTGACGGGGGGGATGGAAGTCGTGATACAGCTTATTTCTTCTATTCATTTGGCCGTACATGGTCTTGTAAATTGAGGGTTAATTTCTAAAACTGCTAAAACAGAAGTCTAAGATGAAAAAATATTTATATACAGGCATTGTTGCTATGCTGGCATTAACGGCATGTGACGATTACAATGAAAAATATTTCGGTGATTTGGATGAAGGTCTGAAACCTACCGATATAAAAAAATTGGAGTACACACTAACGGAAGCGGATTATGCAACTATCGCGTCTCTTTCTGCTAATGAGACTATAGCCGGTGAAAACAATGAAAAGAATGATTTAAAGCAAATAAGTTCTAAAAACGCATTCTTTGCTTCTATTACTGCTGCCAAGTATGTGCCGGCGTTTCTTGACGATAAGTATTCTTTTGCGGACAATACTTCCGCTATAAAAGTTACTTATAATCAGATTCCCGAATCACCGGCTTATCTTTCGGATGTGGCAAAAGCGCAAACTTATACCTTAAAATCAGCAGATTATAAGGAAGCATGGGCGGATGCTGATGTGTCGTATTTTACACCGGCCAGACCTGCTGCCAAATATTTGCCCAAAATATTGAAATCGGCAATTTCCGGAGCCCAACAAGGGGATTATGCTGTAGCTGCTTATAATTATTCTGCCAATGAACCGTCGCAAGGTGGTAGTGAGACTGTGGTTTATGACAAGGTTTCCGATGTGGTAAGTGGTCCTATTGGTGAATATAATGTAAAGGGAACCGTTATGGCTGCTTATTCAAGAGGATTCCTGTTGAGTGATGGAACTGCTTCTATTTTGGTTTATTTAAATAAGGCTTCAAACTATACCTTGGGCGATATGGTCACTGTCAAGGGTACTGTGTCTGAATATAGCGGTTTGAAGCAATTCCCGAATACTTCAGAAGTAAAGTGGGTGAGTGGCGCAGAAGAGGCATTTACTTATCCATCAGCTGTATCAATGTCCGGAGCAGATATGGATGCATATCTTAATAATATTACTGTTAAATATGTTTCATATATTGGCAAGCTGACGCTTTCTACCAATTCTTCAGGAACCGCTACATATTATAATATAACTGATATTGAAGGAACTTCTAAAGCACAAGGAAGTGTTTCATATCCTGCTGCCGGATTGATTGATAGTAGCCTGGACGGGAAAATGGTTGTTGTCACAGGTTATACCATTGGAACTAGTAGTAGTAAATATGTAAATACCATGGCTACTTCAGTCGTTGCTGTAGACGGATCTTCTGAAACATATTCTCCGGTTGCAACGGTTGCAACAGCAGCCCCCGGTGATTATAAAGTATGTGGAGTAGTTGCCGCAACGTACAAGAGCGGATTTTTGCTGAATGATGGTACCGGTTCTATTTTGGTATATAAAAATGGCGATTATACTATCGGCGACGTGATGACCGTTTCCGGTGCGACCAATTCGTATGCGGGTTTGAATCAGTACAAGAATCCTGCTATAGAAAAGGTAGGTGAAAGTAAATATTATGATCCTCAAGTACGTGAGTTGACAGGTGAGGAAATGGATGAATATCTGTCTGCTCCTTATGTGCAATATGTTTCTTTTGCAGGTAAATTGAATATTACTACGAATGATAAAGGTAATAAGTATTATAATATTGAAGATATAGAAGGAGCATCTACGGCAATCGGCAGTCTTTCATATCCTATGGATGGAATGGTCGATGAAACTTTGAATGGCAAAAAGGTGATAGTAACGGGTTATTCTATTGGTGCTACCAGTGGAAAATTTGTAACGATGATGGTTACTAAGGTACAGGATGCGGCAGAAGCTCGTTCTTTGATGAGTCGTGCTGCGGACGGTGACGGGATGTATGCTGTGTATCAATTTGATGGTAGTAACTGGAATGCAACAGACGTTGCTATAGTTAGTCCTGTTGATTATGAAAAGATGGGATTGACCAATCCTAACTTCTCTTCTTCTGCAAATCCGGATAATTATCTGCCTCAGTTCCTGAGTTTGAATTATCCATATGCACAAAATGAAACTGTAAAGGCTGTTGCTTATCATTATTATTCTGGTGAAACGACTTCTTTGTCTGTCATGGAATATAAGTTTGAAGGAGGTCAATGGATTAAAGCCACTTCTGCAATACCTGTCACTGATCAATTTGTAAAATCCAATGGTGAATGGAAATATAATCCTAGTGTTGTGTTAACTCTTACAGCCGGCAGAAGCCAACCTGAAATTTCAGTTTACTATCAGGCAATTGTTGACTGGGTATGGGAAAATATTGACCAGAAAGAACTGGGGGTTACTACAAAGGGACAAGGATATGTTACTTCTTTTGCAGCTCCTACAGGTAGTGAATATTATTTTGGTGCTACTGCATATCAAAATAATATTGATTTACGTCCTGGCAAGTTCTTGGAACAGTATGCGAAAGGTTACGAAGGAATGTCAGACGAGCAAATAAGTAGTCTTGTAATGGAACGTCTGCCTAAAGCATTTGAAGTGGCTTTAGAAGCAGTCCATTCTGCTGTTGCTCCTATTGATGGCGTTGATATTACTTATACGGTTAAGTTTGCTATATATGATGGTTTGTCTACTAAATACTGGCAATCTGTATATAAGGTTGTAGGTATTGGTGATTTTGAGTATGTTGAAGACTCAATGAAAGCAGTAGAATAAATTCTGTTTTATTATAATGATAGGTTGCAATGTGGGGATAATTCTTACGCATTGCAACCTGTTTTATTTTAGTAAAGAGATAGACGTTTTTAATTATGAATGATCAAAGTAATCTTTGAATATGAAAAAATATTATTTATACTCTCTTCTCTTTTTTCTGTTCTCTTGTTTTGCTTGTAGTAATTCTGCTGATAAGGAGGATGTGGAGATTCCGGGAAAAAATGAACTGAAAGTTACTTTCCCTATCGATTTTTCTCCCGAATGGGTTGCCTCTGTTGCTGGTAAAGAAGTGACTATCATTAATCCGCTTTTTGTAACCCAGACTTATAATGGAATGAAACCTCAGGGAACAATCGTTGTTTCTTCTGAGATAAAGCGTGCATTTGTAGATGTAAACCGTCCCTCGGTTACAGCGTATCCGGAATGGGTAGAAAAGCATGATACCGATAAACTGACTGTTGTTTCCAGCTATCCTTTAATTGATGAATCGAATACCCTTCGCGTAGGAAGTAAATTGGCGGAGGTAAAGGGCAAGGTAACTTATGGTGCTTCAGGATATAGTTTAACATTAACAGAAAAACCGAAAATTACTTACCATACCCGTTCTGCTGTGCCCACTGTGAATGATTATAATTTGAAAGTAATGAGCTTCAATGCGGAGAATTTTTATATGTCTGGTAATACGGGAAATGTAGAGGCATTGCGGCAACATGCCAAAATATTGGCTGCGTTAAAGGAGGTGGAAGCAGATGTTTATGCCATTTGTGAAATGGAACAGGGAGATTTTACAGTGAATTATCTCTGCGAATCTTTAAATAAGGCTATAGGGCAGGAGCGTTATGCATGGTTGAATACTTCCGGTCAAAAAACATCGAAGATTCAGACTAATGTTTTTATTTATGATAAAACAAAAGTATCGCCTTATAAAGAATTTAAAAATTATGATTTTGATAACCTGAAGATGCGATATATAGTCCAATGTTTTGAATTGACACTTAATAAAGCAAGAGTTATTTTGGCTATGAATCATTTTAAGGCTAAAACTAGTGGTACAGACATGAATGACGGTCAGGGAAGATCGGCAGATCGTAGAGTACTGGAAGCGGGTGAATGCCTGAAAGCGTATAATGAACTTACCGTTTACTATGAAGACCCGGATGTTTTGGTACTGGGTGATTTGAACAGCTATTCTATGGAAGATGCCATAAAAGTCTTTACGGATGCTGGATACAAGAATTTGCTGAAGGAGTATTCGCCAACGGCTTGGAGTTATTGTTATCGTGGTGAAGTTGGGTATTTGGATCATTCTTTAAGTTCTCAGACACTGACTGCACAAATTACCGGGGCAGCTCCTTGGGATATCAATGCTGGCGAACCTGCGTACTTGGGTTATAAGTATACTACTTATTATAATGAAAACCCTTATCGCTGTTCCGATCATAATCCTATTATTACTTGGATCAATCTGAAATAGCCTGTTTCATTGTGGAAAAAAGATAATAATTAACCGATAATTCTCAATCCTTGTGGTACGGAGTTATCGGTTTCTCATTTGGGAACGGAAAAAAATCGTACTTGAAGAATGAAATTGAAACAGGTATTGTGAATTAACACGTCATGGATATTCTCAGGGCTGAGAAGCTTACCGTAGCAGACATGTTATCATAAAAAAACTCCCCCGATACAATATATCGGAGGAGCCCATTTTTTTTGAAGTAATTTCTGAATTATGCTTCAGCAGGAGCTTCAGTAGCAGGAGCTTCTTCAGCAGCAGGAGCGTTAGCAGCTTCAGCTTCAGCCTTAGCGGCAGCTTCAGCAGCTTTCTTTTCAGCTACTTTCTTAGCCACTTCTTCATTTACTTTCTTTTCAGCTTCCAAACGAGCTTTTGCTTCAGCTTTCTTAGCTTCTTCTTCCTTGGCTTTCAAAGCAGCCAGACCTGACTGTTTGTTGTTCTTCCAAGCTTCGAACTTAGCATCAGCTTCAGCTTCTGTGAATGCGCCTTTGGCAACACCACCCATCAAGTGTTTCTTCATGTAAACACCTTCTTTAGACAGGATGTTACGTACTGTGTCAGTAGGCTGTGCACCGCACATTACCCAATGAAGAGCGCGTTCAAAATTCAAATCTACTGTGGCAGGATTGGTATTAGGGTTATAAGTACCAAGTTTTTCAGTAAATTTACCATCACGTGGAGCTCTTACGTCTGCAATAACGATTGAGTAGAACGCATAACTCTTGCGTCCGTTTCTTTGCAATCTGATTTTAGTTGCCATTTCTAAATAATGTTTTTATAATTAATGATTTGAATTAATGCTAATAACCCGTATTAGCGGCTGCAAAGGTAAGACTTTTCTTTTGATCTGCAAAGCTTTGGCTGAGATAAAATAGTTTTTTCATAAAAATGTGAACAGACATGGTGGGAATCGCTAGAAAAATTATATATTTGCTACAGTTACAATTTAACTGAAAAACTAAAGAATTATGATTTCACAAAAATTACAAGACGCAATCAATGCTCAGATTGTAGCCGAAATGTGGTCGGCTAATCTTTATCTTTCTATGTCTTATTTCTTCGCAGCCAAGGGCTATGAAGGTTTTGCTTCATGGATGAAGGCTCAGGCCCGTGAGGAGAACGACCATGCGGATATGTTGGCACAGTATGTATTGAAACGTGGCGGACACGCCAAGGTGGGTGCAATAGACGCTGTTCCCCAGGAATGGGCTTCCCCGCTGGATGTATTCGAACATGTGTACAAGCACGAATGTCACGTGTCCGGACTGATTGACAAACTGGTGGATGTCGCTTCTGCTGAAAAGGATAAGGCTTCTCAGGATTTCTTGTGGGGATTTGTACGCGAGCAGGTGGAAGAAGAAGCTACTGTTCAAGGCATTCTGGACAAGATCAAGCTGGGGGGTGACGTTGCCTTGTATCACTTGGATATGCAGCTCGGCGCTAGAAAATAAGAGAACATTATAGTGCTTTTTTAAAGATTACCCAAGTTTATGGAATCCTCCGTGAACTTGGGTAATCTTATATAGGATGAATAGCTTTATGCTAGAATATTCTTCCGCAGAGTCGGAACTTGATGATCTCCTCCTCTGCCTCATTGAGGAACGGATTATTGAATCTCCCTCAACCACTTCTCTAATTCTCCCGTCCATTGACGCTTATAGATGAAGTTGTCACGGAAGCCCCAGCCGTGTCCGCCGATGGGATAGGTGTGGAGGGAAGCGGGTACTTTATTCTTTACCAGTGCCAGATAGTAGTTCACACTGTTGCTGACAGGCACTGCCCCGTCATTGCTGCTATGCATGATGAAAGCGGGAGGAGTGTCGGCCGTTACTTGCAACTCGTTAGAGTACAGTTTCACCAACTCTTCTGACGGGCTTTTCCCCAGAAGGTTGTCGCGTGAACCTCTGTGACAATTGGCTAAGTCCATACTTACTACCGGATAGAACAGGATTTGGAAATCCGGACGTGTATCGGCCGTATAGTGAGTGGCCGTTGTGCTGGCCAGATGGCCGCCGGCAGAGGCTCCCATGATACCTACTTTATGAATATGCCATTCGGCGGCATGCTCTCTCATCAGTCTGATAGCCTGATGGGCGTCACTCAATGGCACGTCATGGTGTCCGTTGGGCATACGGTATTTCAATACGGCATAGGTGATGCCTTGCGCATTGAACCAATCTGCCATGTCGTGCCCTTCGTGGTCCATTGCCAGGCGTGCATATCCGCCTCCGGGACAAACCACAATAGCCAGCCCGTTAGGTTTGGCTGCCGGATAAACGGTGAGGGTAGGTTCGCTGACGTTGGAAATACGGTTCTTTTCCAATTCCTGTTCGGGAGTGGTGATCCCGTTGGAATTAGGCGCACCGCCAGCCCATAGCTTGATTTCTATAGGCTTCTGAGCAGATAGGGCGGTAGAGAGGACAAGTAAACTCATTAACAAGATTCGTTTCATATAGCTTTCATATTTCATGATACTCTAAAATGGATGCATTATTTCTTTTTGATATTCATACTAGCCTTCACCAACCAGATAATCAGCAACACATAAGCAACCATCGACAACAGTTCGCTCATCGGATTACTTAACCATTCTTCATTGACTAGATTGATGCCGCCAAAACGCAATGCCGCACTGACTACACCCATCAATGCACCGCCGGCAATGAATCCGGATGCCAGTAAAGTACCCTTTTCGCCCCGTTCGGCATTAACGGCTTCATCTTTGCTGCGGGTAGTGACATACCAGTTTACGGCTCCACCTACCAATAAAGGAAGGTTCAGTTCCAACGGAATGAACATACCCAATGCAAATGCCAGTGCAGGCACTTTGAAATAAGTCAGTACCAATGCCAGTACAGCGCCTATCCCGTAAAGTAACCAGGGAGCACCTACACCGTTCATCAACGGATCAATCACTGCCGCCATCGCATTGGCCTGCGGTGCAGCCAGGGCCCCGGTTGAGAAACCGTACGTCTTGTTCAGAATCATGATAACGCCACCCACCGTTGCCGCCGATACCAGTGTACCGAGGAACTTCCAAGTTTCCTGTTTGGCGGGAGTGCTGCCTAGCCAGTAGCCTATCTTCAGGTCGGTGATGAAACCGCCTGCCATGGAAAGTGCCGTACAAACCACGCCACCCATAACCAGTGCGGCAACCATACCGGTAGCACCTTTCAGTCCTACGGCTACCATTACTACAGAGGCAAGAATCAAGGTCATAAGGGTCATGCCCGATACCGGATTCGTACCGACAATGGCAATAGCATTAGCCGCTACTGTTGTAAACAGGAATGCAATGCCTGCTACCAGCAGAATGGCTACAATGCTGTGCAGCACATTTCCATGCATTACATCAAAAAAGAAGAACAGCAAGATCAACAGGATGGTAAAGATGGAACCGAAGGCGATCACTTTCATGGAAAGGTCTTTCTGAGTACGGATGACATTAGCCTGTGCTTTCTTGCCGCCCATTTCTTTGGCAGCCAACCCTACGGCACTCTTTATAATGCTCCATGAACGTACAATACCAATCACACCTGCCATGGCAATACCACCAATGCCGATGCTCTTGGCATATTCCTTGAATATAAGTTCGGGTGACATATCGCTGATAGTCTGGGTCAATGCCGGATTCCAAGCGTTCAGAACCTGGTCGCCGAACAGCATGGCCATGCCCGGAACAATTACCAGCCACACCACCAATGAGCCGGCGCAGATGATAGCCGCATATTTCAGGCCGACAATATAGCCCAAGCCCAGCACTGCCGCACCGGTATTGATTTTCATCACCAGCTTGGCTTTTTCGGCAACCATTTCGCCCCAGCCGCATACACGGGTGGTAGAGTTCTCATTCCACCAGCCGAATGTGGCTACTATGAAATCATACAGACCGCCTATCAAGCCTGCAAAAAGTAACGGCTTGGCCTGGCTGCCGCCTTTCTCGCCGGATACAAGTACCTGTGTACTGGCTGTAGCTTCCGGGAAAGGATATTCGCCATGTTTGTCGCTGACAAAATATTTGCGGAAAGGAATAAGGAACAAGATGCCCAGGATACCTCCCAGCAGGGAACTGACGAACATCTGGAAGAAATTAACCGTCATTTCAGGATATTTATCCTGCAAAATATAAAGGGCGGGGAGAGTAAAGATGGCACCGGCTACGATTACCCCGGAGCAAGCACCGATGGACTGGATAATGACATTTTCGCCTAATGCATTCTTGCGTTTGGCGGCTCCTGATACACCTACGGCAATGATGGCGATAGGGATGGCTGCTTCAAAAACCTGTCCCACTTTCAATCCCAGGTAAGCTGCGGCTGCCGAAAATAATACCGCCATGGCGATTCCCCATAGTACAGACCATAAGTTTACCTCAGGATATTTTTTGTTTGGTGACATGATGGGGTGATATTGTTCCCCCGGTTTCAGAGGTCGGAACGCATTATCGGGCAATCCAACTGACTTTTCTTCTTCTTGTTTCATGTTTCTCTATTTTATTATTTTTGAAATTTATCACAATAAACGCCCAAAAATAGTGAAAAAATAGAGAAACACCCTAATAATTGGACTAGAATATCTGAAATTTCAATCCAAATGAAAGTCTCAGGTAGTCATCGGGTTTCAGATAACTGTTGGTGAACGCACTGACTACGTACAGATCGCATGTACTGATTTCGTAGAATGCGGTGATGCTTTTCGAGAACTTCCGGTATTTGTCGGGAACATCGTAGCGGATGCGCTGCCCCAGAAAGATATGGGTACGGATACGGGTGGAAAATCCGTAATAACCTTTGGGATAGCGCTCCGGTTCACTTGTCCAGAATTCGTTGCTGAATACAGTATTGAAATAAATACCGGTGCTCAGCGGTTCCAGTGAGAAATTCTTTCCTAAGTAGGTGCTCCAGGGTATATAATTTTGTTTCAGGGTCATCGTCATTTTGAAGTGTTTGGATGAATAGCGGGGGATGAAGCCTAATAAAAGGTCGGTTTCCCATTGGCCGCGTTTGCCATAATCCCAACCGATCCCCCAGGACAGTAATCCCATGCCGCCGGCATACTGGATTTTGGTATGGGTGGGAATTAATGCTTCCCATGCGCGGCGGTAACGGTGTATGCGTTTGTCGAATTTATGATGGTGGCTTGGAACCTGGGTTATGATATTTTTTTCCTGTTCTTCCTGAAGAGAAGAAGAGACAAGTATGCTGTCATTGGATAAAATTTTGTAAAGTGTATGGTTTTCTTGTGCTTGTGTAGTAAAGGGCAGTGCTAACCACAATAGGTTGAGGAGCATTGTTTTAAAATTCAACTGCTTCATAATCGTAACTTCCGTCTTCTTTAATGGTGAATAATAAATAGATGCGTTTGTCAATGCAGGGACATTGGTAATATAATATACCGTCGTTAAATAAATCGTCTACCGTAAGTTGGTGTTCGTGACCATAAAGGCAAAATTGAACTTGGGGGAACTGGTTGACATAGAGTTGGAATATCTTTGCCACATTGTTATTGAATATGAATTCAAAGGGTTTCACGTGCATCACGAATACTGTCTTTTCCACTTCGGAAGTCAGGTTGTTCAATTCCTCCTCTATAAAATTGAAATCGGGCACAGGCTCTGAATAATCATACTCCATGGCGTTGGTGTTGAGACAGATGAAACGTACATTCCCGGCTGTAAAGGCAAAGTTGGGATCACCATAAATTGCCCTGTAGGTATCTTCACCCGTCCCCAGGCAGTCATGGTTTCCCAAGAGGCATACATAGGGCATCTGGAATTTGCTGAATATATCGCGCATCCACATAAATTCCTTTGTGGCGCCAAAGTCGGACTGGTCTCCGCCATGAATGACGAAATCTATATCGCCGCGGGCATTGATGGTTTTTACGACATCTTCAGTAGCATTGTACCATCGCTGGGTATCACTGATCATGGCAAAGCGGATTGCTTTCTTGCCTTGCATCTTGTTTTCTATCCGTTGAATGTTTTTGTTGGTCAGTTCTCTTTCTCCTGTAATGTGTACGTCGTAAGGATGTGTCTCCAGCATGTCACAGGCACTGAAACATAGAGCCAATAGGACAAAAAGTAATAGTTTGTTCGTCATTGTTTTATAAAATTTGCTGCAAAGTACGCCATTTTAATCAGAATAGTAGTGGCTTATTATTTGGGAAAAATGTTCTTTTTTTCTTATTTTGGATAAAGAAAAAACTCTCTCCATTGTTTAATCAAACAATGGAGAGAGTTTTGGGTAAAAGATTCCTCTTTGTTTTTTATTCAGTTTTGGCATCTTTCGGTGTCATGTCCCCTTCGATATAAAGACGTGTCATTTCGTTTTTTCCGTTAGTGCGGATAGTGATTGATTTCTTGAAATGTCCCGGAAATTTGCCGGCACCATTATAAGTCACTGTTATCTGTCCGCTTTCACCCGGCTTGATGGGCTCTTTGGGATATTGAGGCACGGTACATCCGCAAGATGCGATAGCCTGATGGATAACCAAAGGACCGTCTCCTGAATTTTTGAATTTAAAAACACAGGTCACTTTCGGACTTGATTCGGGGAATGTACCGAAATCGTGTGTCGTTTTATCAAAGGTTATTTCTGCTTCTCCTTGAGATTGCAACACGGCTGCATAGGTGGTTAATCCTATAATCAACAATAAAGTTGAAAGCAAAATTTTCTTCATTGGTTCCGCTATTTAAAATTATCGGGGACTAAATTACTGTTTTTTTTATAAAAGGTCTTTAACTGTTAGTGAAATAAATGGTAAATTAACACCTTTAAAAATAAGGAACAAAGATGATCAGCCCTATAATGGCGGCGGCAATGGCACAAATCAGTACGGCTCCGGCAGCTATGTCTTTCACATCGCCGGCTAGAGGATGGTAATCCGGCGAAACCAGATTTACCAGGCGTTCTATAGCCGTATTGAATGCTTCGGCAGCCAGTACCATGCCAAAACAAAGGATAACAATCAGCCATTCTGTGCGCGAGATTCCGAGAAGGAAGCCTGCGAGGGTGACTCCGATGATGGCTGTACAGTGAATCCAGGCATTGTGTTCTTTCGTCAAAAAACTACCTATGCCTTTCCAGGCATAGGTGAAGCTTTTCAGTCGTTTATGCAGTTCGTTCATGTTATCCGCGATTTACTTGTTTCACTCCTTTTACTGTCTTGATCTTTTTTACCAATGATTCCAACTTCGAAGTATCGTCTACCATAACCGTCATCATGCCGCTGAACAATCCGTCATGCGAATCGATGCTGATGGAACGGAGCAGGATATCGTTTTCCTTATTAATAATAGAAGTAATGTTTGTCACAATACCTATATCGTCATGGCCGACAATACGTAGCGTGATGGGGTATTGTTTGCCATGACTTTTACCTGCCCAGCGTGCTTTTACTATACGGTAGGCAAATCGCGACTGTAACTCCCGTGCATTAGGGCAGTCGGTGCGGTGAATTTTGATACCTCCGCTGATGGTTACGAACCCGAATACATCATCTCCATAGATGGGGTTGCAGCACTTGGCCAGTTTGAAGTCCAGTCCTTTCAGGTTTTGGTCGATAACAAGCACGTCCTCTTTGAATGTTTTGTCATCCTGAACAGCCTGCATGCTGAAATTTTCGGCGCTACGATAAACAATGTCGTCCCGTACTTCCGTTTCTTTCTTTTTCAGTTCCAGGTATTTCTCGATGATGTCATTCACATCCCGTGTTTCGTTGGCTATATCCTGATAGAACTCGGTTACGGTTTTGTATCCCAGTTTCTTTATCAGACGCATCATTACCGCTTCATCATATTCCAGCTTTCGGTTCTTGAATTTGCGCTCTATGGTTTCTTTGGCAAACTCCGTCTGGCGGGCTTCTATTTCTTTAATGGCCTGACGTATCTTGGTCCGCGCTTTCGAGGTGGTGACAATATTCAGCCAGTCGCGTTTCGGCGTCTGGGTGTTCGAGGTCATGACTTCTACTTGGTCACCGCTGTTCAACACTTGTTTCAATTGGGCATTTTTGCCGTTAACTTTGGCTCCGATACATTTCGAGCCCAGTTTGCTGTGGATGGCAAAGGCAAAGTCCAGCACGGTTGCTCCCTTCGGCATCTTGTACAGGTCGCCTTTGGGGGTGAAGACGAATACTTCGTCTTCATAAAGCTCCAGCTTGAACTGGTCCATTACTTCCAGGTCACTATCGGCGTTCTCCAGCGTTTCGCGGATAGAGGTCAGCCATTCGTCCAGGCCGCTTTCTCCTTTTACACCTTTGTAACGCCAATGTGCTGCCAGTCCGCGTTCCGCTATCTCGTCCATACGCTCGGTACGTATTTGTACTTCCACCCATTTGCCTTCAGGACCCATCACGGTGGTGTGCAGAGATTCGTATCCGTTACTTTTGGGGACGGACAGCCAGTCACGCAGACGTTTGGGATTGGGCATGTACATATCGGTTACGATGGAATATACTTGCCAGCATTCTTGTTTTTCCTTGTCAATAGCGGAGTCCAGAATAATACGGATGGCAAACAAGTCATACACTCCTTCGAAGGGACATTTCTGTTTCTTCATTTTCTGATAGATGGAATGGATGGACTTGGTACGTCCTTTCATGTGGAACTTCAATCCCGCTTCCTCCAGTTTGTGCTGTATAGGCTCAATGAAGGAGGCGATATATTTGTCACGGGAAGCCTTCGTTTCGTTCAGCTTGTCCTTTATATGATAGTAAACGTCGTGCTCGGTATATTTCAAGGAAAGGTCTTCCAGTTCCGATTTCAGGGTGTACAATCCCAGTTTGTGTGCCAACGGGGCATACAGATAGGCGGCTTCGTTGGAAACCTGGGTGCGTGCTTCTATGTTTTTGGTATCCTTTATCTGACGCATCAGGTTCACGCGGTCTGCTATGATAATCAGAATCACACGCATGTCTTCGGCAAAGGATATCAGCAGGTTGCGGAAATTCTCCGATTCTATGGTGGGACTCTTGGAATACAATTCATTGATTTTCACCAGACCACGGATAATGCCTGCTACATCTTCCCCATATTCTTTTTGTACGGAAGCCAGCGTACACAAATGGTTCTTTACGGATTCGTGCAACATGATTCCCAGAATAGAAGCCCGTTTCATTCCGATTTCTTCAGCCACAATAACGGCTGTCTGCATATCTTTGATGATGGGATTCATCCCGAAACAATTTCGTGGCAGGTTACCTTCGGCAACCGCTTTGATAAGGTGTATTTTTAACTTGTGGCAATCCCCTTTTTGCAAGGTGTCACCGGATAATTGTAGCAATCGTTTATAGAGGGCGAACAGCTGCTCACGCTCTTTGGCTGTGAAAAATGCTTTTTCTTCCATAACACGTGAAATCTTTTCGAGGGTAAAGGTAGTTTTTTTCTTTATTTATTAGGCAGTGTTATCGCATTTTTTTGTATTTTTGGGCAATTAATAGTTAAAGAGTTAGGTAACAATTTATTTAAATCCTATAAAATCATGTACTTATGTTAACACCTGAAGACAAAGATCTATTAGTGAAAAAAGGAATTTCCGAGCAACAGATTGAGGAACAACTGGCTTGCTTTGAAAAGGGTTTCCCGTTTTTGAAGCTGGATGCAGCCGCTTCTATTGAAAAGGGAATGATGGCTCCTGCCGAAAATGAGGTAAAGGCTTATTTGGAAGCGTGGGATACATATAAGGAAGGTGAGAAGATCATTGTGAAGTTTGTGCCGGCATCCGGAGCCGCCAGCCGTATGTTCAAGAACTTGTTCGAGTTCCTGGGGGCTGAATACAACACTCCGAAGACTGACTTCGAAAAGAAGTTTTTCGACCATATCCATAGTTTTGCATTCTATAATGATTTGAATGCAGCTTGTATGGATAATACGGGCAAGAATATCGATGCGTTGATTGCCGAAAAGGACTACAAACCTGTAGTGGCCAATTTGCTGGAAGCTGTCGGATTGAACTATGGCGCACTGCCGAAAGGGTTGTTGAAATTCCACCGTTATGCCGATGGAGTACGTACTCCGCTGGAGGAACATCTGGTGGAAGGTGCGCTTTATGCAGCAGGCAAGACCGGAAAAGTGAATGTGCATTTCACGGTTTCTACAGAACATCGTGAACTGTTTACGAAACTGGTGGAAGAGAAAGTGGCCCTTTATGCAAAGAAATACGGTGTGGAATATAGCGTGTCATTCTCTGAACAGAAGCCGAGCACAGATACCGTTGCAGCCGATATGGAAAATAACCCCTTCCGCGACAACGGCAAGTTGCTGTTCCGTCCGGGCGGTCACGGTGCCTTGATTGAAAATTTGAATGATCTGGATGCTGATGTTATCTTCATCAAGAATATAGATAATGTAGTGCCCGACCGTTTGAAGGGTGATACTGTAACTTATAAGAAGCTGATTGCAGGGGTACTGGTAACGTTGCAGAAACAGGCATTCGAATATCTGGAACTGCTGGATAGTGGTAAATATAGTCATGCGCAATTGGAAGAGATCATCCGCTTCCTGCAACAGACTTTATGCTGCCGCAAGCCGGATATCAAGGATTTGGAAGATGCCGAACTGGTTATTTACCTGCGTAAGAAACTGAACCGTCCGATGCGTGTGTGCGGCATGGTGAAGAACGTGGGTGAACCGGGTGGAGGTCCGTTCTTGGCTTACAACTCTGATGATACCATTTCATTGCAGATTCTGGAAAGCTCTCAGATTGATATGGATGATCCAGCCAAGAAAGAAATGTTCGAGAAAGGCACTCACTTCAATCCGGTGGATCTGGTATGTGCAGTCCGTGATTATAAGGGAAACAAATTCAATTTGGTGCAGTATGTGGATAAGGCTACAGGTTTTATCTCTTATAAATCAAAGAGCGGTAGAGAACTGAAAGCATTGGAACTTCCGGGATTGTGGAATGGAGCAATGAGTGACTGGAACACTGTTTTTGTAGAAGTGCCGTTGAGTACCTTCAATCCGGTGAAGACTGTGAACGATTTATTGCGCGAACAACATCAATAAGCTCTTTTTCACCACAGATTAGGCTGATTTACACAGATTGTTCAATCTGATTGATCATTTTCTATGTAAATCTGTGTAATCTGTGGTGAATCTTATACACCGCACTGATTACTAACCTATAAATAAAAAGAATGAACCTACTTACCTTTATTGCTCCACTGGCAGTGGCAGCAACTTTCATTATGCCGGCTAATGCAGCAAATCATAAGGAATTGCCTGCATTGGGAAATACCCATATCCAGGTATTCGACAAGACCAATGTTTATTTCCGTCCCGATTCTTTTCCTAATTATACTCCTGCCAATGCCGACGGAGTGATCCGTCTGGTAAACGGCCGTATCATTCTGAAGAAAATCACTTTACCCGATTATAAAAGGGATGTGGATGTCACCTTGAAAGTAACGGTTGCCTCCAATGGTGACCGGTGGGATAAATCAGGCTCCTGTTTTGTGCTTCCCAAAGAGTCAGTTGTCAATTTGATGAATATTGCCGAAGGAAAGAAAGCCTTTCCAGCTGTGGACAGTGTCAAGTATGAGAAGATGATTGGCATTGTTCCGGGTAAGGACTATGTGCCGACTATTGAATTGATGCGTTTTATGACTCCCTTTGGAGTGGGGCATTATAGCTCGGACAATGATTCTTTGAGCAGCAAACGCCGACCTGTATATATTCCGAAATGGGAAAAGTGTGTGACCTGGATGCAGGATATAACCGATCTTTATCCGACATTGGAGAAAGAAGCCTATGTAGGTATTTATATTGATACATGGACTGCCGAAGGATATGTGGTCAGCATGGAACTGGATGTGAAAGAGAGTAAGATCACTTGCGATGCTATGCCGAAGCGTCATGTGAAACCTTTGATGAATACCGTATATTACATCGGACAGACTTATCCGGATATCTTCTCACGCAAAGATGTAGTGATGGATTTCGATATGCCGAAGGCTGCTAAGAATGTCCGCTTGAAATATATTGTGACGGGGCACGGTGGTCATAGCGGGGGAGATGAATTTGTAGAAAAACGCAATATCGTGTCTGTTGACGGCAAAGAAGTCTTGAATTTCATTCCTTGGCGTGACGATTGTGCTTCCTTCCGCCGCTTCAATCCGGCTACAGGAGTGTGGCTGATACCACGGGTTGCCGCTTATATTGGTGATAAGGGGTATGCTACAAAGGAAATTGAAGAGCCGTTGGCTTCCTCGGATTTATCCCGTTCAAACTGGTGTCCCGGAAGTGATGTAATGCCCGAAGAAGCTGTTGTCGGTGATTTGTCGGCCGGTAAACATTCCTTCAAGGTAAGCATTCCTGAAGCTCAACAGGTGGATGGCAATAAGTTGAATCACTGGCTGGTATCAGCTTATCTGGTTTGGGAAGAATAACTGTCTTTTTGTTTTTCTTTAATTTTCGGGCGGATTCAATCCGCCCCTATGGTAAATGAAAGCATTATTTGCCTTTTCTTTTCATGCCACGGATAATTTCTTTGTCTTCCGTACTTACCCGATAAGATTCTACGATTTTTTGTAAGGCCTTGTTATAAGTAAAATCATCCAAGTGATTTTTCTTTAGATAATCCATTGTCTTTTTGGGGAATTTGACATAGCATACGGATAATGCCCATGCCACAGCCATTTTCACATAGTATCCTTCATGATTGATTTGATCCATCCATTGCAGTACGTTGTCTATATATTCTTCATCAATATAATGAGCCATTGCCATTACCACTCCGAAACGTATCTCATATTCTTTATCAGATTTCAGCCAGCCTTCCAGAAATAGCCATACCCTTTCCTTGTTCCTGTCTACAAACCGCTGTTTGCCATAAAAATCGAAAGTGTCACAGACAGACCAGCTATTGATTATAGGTACAAATCCGGCTACCAATGAAAGATACGCCTCTATATCCTTCATCTTCAAATTACCTATTACCATACCTTGCAACATACGTTCTTCCATATAATAGATATCCGCAGTCTGCAAGTAACTTTGCCAGTCGTCTTTGGCAATCTGTGCTCCCAGCTTCCTCAGAGCAGGAATACGGATTCCCAGTACATTTTCAATTCCCGGATGCAGTGTTTCGGTGAACTTTTTATTTCCATCACTTGCCAGTTGCAGCAAATTCTCTTTTATGGTCAAGCCATTGATACGATATTCACTCATATCATACTTCCTTCCAGTCTTAACAAAAACTCTTTTTTATCCACTCCGGCGGCATAACCTATCATTTTACCATCACTGCCTATCACACGGTGGCACGGTACAACGACTATCAAAGGATTACGGTTGTTGGCCATTCCTACGGCGCGGACCGCTTTCGGATTTCCTACAGCCACGGCTATCTCCTTGTATGTGCGTGTCTGTCCATAAGGAATATCGCTTAATGCCTGCCATACTTGTTTTTGGAATTTTGTCCCTTTGGGAGCCAGTGGCAAATCAAAAGTCTTTCGATTGCCATCCAGATATTCCTTTATTTGTGCATATGCTCTCCGAATCGTTTCTGTTTCCTTCTCTTCTCCGGTTTCGGGCTGATACTGAGAACTGATGACAGTGATATTTCCCTCTTCCTCACAAAAAGTAAGGGAACCTATTGCCGTTTGGTATTTATAATAGTTCATAAGCTTATATTTTTAATCCCATAATATAATCATTCATATAGTATCCGTTGCCTATGTGGAAATCCCCTTCGGTTATTTTCTTCATTCCCAAATGTTCGTAGAATTGCAAGGCCTTATTGTTACGGTTTACATTCAGATGCATTTCGCAAGCTTCCGGATGAATTTCCTTGATGGCTTTGATGGCCTGTTCAAACAACACCTTTCCCAGGTGGCAACCTTGGAAGTGGGGGAGTACATAGATTTTTTGCAGATGGAATAAATGCTCTCCTTCGGGCTGTATGGAGACATACCCCGCTGCTTCCTCCTCTTTACAGGCTATATAATAAATGTGTCCTTCCTCTTCCATCTGCTTGCGCAGATTTTCGGGGGAGTACATCCAGTCCATCATGAAATCCAATTGTTCTTTCGAGAGAATTTCCTGATAGGTAGCCGGGAATACAATCTGTGCCATTTTGTTAATCAACTGAATATCATTGGTTGTCGCCTTTCGTATGGTAAACATGATCTTTGTGCTTTTAGGGTTATAACAAAGGACAAAGATAAACTATTTGTCCTGAAATGAGTGGAAACTTCCTTTCTTTTCCCTGTTTGAATATTAAATTATGCAAAATGAAAGTACTATGTGATACAAGGTACTGATATAATACATACATTTGTGTCAAACAAAGTATTATAGATTATGAATGTAGATAATGTACGATCTCAGATGCGCAAAGGAATGCTGGAATATTGCATTTTGTTGCTGTTGCACAAAGAGCCGTCCTATGCTTCGGACATCATTCAAAAATTGAAAGAAGCTCGGCTCATTGTAGTGGAGGGAACGCTTTATCCGCTGCTTACCCGGCTGAAAAACGATGACCTGCTTTCCTATGAATGGGTAGAGTCCACACAAGGACCACCGCGTAAATATTATACTCTCACTCCTCAGGGTGAAGCCTTCCTCAGCGGATTGGAAAGTGCCTGGGAGGAGTTGACGAATACTGTAAATCATTTGAAGAACAATTAAAAACAGAATACAATGAAAAAGACTTTGACTATAAATTTAGGAGGCACCGTCTATCATATAGATGAAGACGCTTATCACTTGTTGGATAATTATTTATCCAATCTGCGCATCCACTTCCGTCGTGAAGAAGGTGCGGAAGAGATCGTACATGATATGGAATTACGCATCTCCGAGTTGTTTACCGACCGTCTGAATGAAGGCAAACAGGTCATCACCGTCGGGGATGTGGAAGAAATTATAGCCCGGATGGGTAAGCCCGAAGATCTTTCGGGCGCAGAAAGCGGAGAAACCACCGGTTCGGAAAAACAAAAAGGAACTACTGCACGCCGTCTGTTCCGTGATCCGGACAATAAGATTCTAGGTGGTGTGGCTTCCGGGTTGGCTGCTTACATGGGATGGGATGTTACCTGGGTGCGTATCATTCTGCTGGTGCTTGGTATCTTTGTGCATGGGGTTATCATAGCCTACATCATTGCCTGGATTATTATTCCTATGGCACGCACGGCTCCCGAAAAGCTTGCTATGAAAGGGGCGGCGGTTAATGTGGAGAATATAGGCAAGACCGTAACAGACGGGTTCGAGAAAGTGAATGATTATGTACGTTCGGACCATCCTCGGAGTATCTTGCAGAAGATAGGCGAGGGCATTGTATCTGTTGCCGGATTCCTTATCAAGTTCCTGCTTATTTTCTTGGCCATTTGCTGTGCACCGGTTTTGTTTGTATTATTGATTGTCTTTTTTGCATTGCTGATGGCCGCCACGGGATTGATTGCCGCATTGCCTGCCGTGCTTTATGAAGTTCTGCCTGCCGTAAACTGGGCTACGGTGGGGACCTCTCCGGGAATGACGGTTGCCATGTCCGTTGCGGGTATTCTGGTCATCGGTATTCCTGTCATAGGACTGATACATATGCTGATGCGCCATTTTGGAGGCTGGCAACCCATGTCCGTTGTCACTAAAGTCTTGTTTATCGTATTGTGGTTCATTGCTTTGGGCGTAGGAGTCTTCTTTGTGCTGAATGATCCAAATATTGCATCAATGATATCGTATAGTTTATAAAATACACTATCTTTGCAGGCGGAAAGTTGGGAATTGAGAGTTGTCTTGTTCCCAACTCTCCGTTTTTTGTAAAGAATATCAAACATATATACATACTATGACTAAGAAGATTTTATTGCTGGGTTCTGGCGAGTTGGGTAAAGAATTCGTCATCGCAGCTAAACGTAAAGGACAGTACGTCATTGCCTGTGATTCTTATGCAGGTGCTCCGGCCATGCAGGTGGCTGACGAATTTGAAGTGTTCAGCATGCTTGACGGTGACGCGTTGGATGCTGTGGTAGCCAGACACAAACCGGATATCATTGTGCCCGAAATTGAGGCGATCCGTACCGAGCGTTTGTATCATCTGGAACAGGAAGGTATTCAGGTAGTGCCCAGTGCCCGTGCTGTGAACTTCACGATGAACCGTAAGGCTATCCGTGATCTGGCTGCTAAGGAATTAGGACTGAAAACAGCTAAATATTTCTATGCGAAATCATTGGAGGAGCTGAAAGAGGCTGCCAAAGAAATCGGTTTTCCATGCGTGGTGAAGCCTTTGATGTCTTCATCCGGTAAAGGACAGTCCCTGGTGAAGAGTGCGGACGAACTGGAACAAGCATGGCACTATGGTTGTGAGGGTAGTCGTGGTGACATCAAGGAACTAATTATTGAGGAATTTATTAAATTCGATAGTGAGATTACCTTGCTTACGGTGACTCAGAAAAATGGTCCTACACTGTTCTGCCCGCCTATCGGTCATGTGCAGAAAGGAGGTGACTATCGTGAAAGTTTCCAGCCTGCACACATTGATCCGGAACACTTGAAGGAGGCACAGCGTATGGCCGATAAGGTGACTGCGGCTCTGACCGGTGCCGGAATCTGGGGAGTGGAATTCTTTTTAAGTCATGAAAACGGTGTTTACTTCTCTGAACTCTCACCCCGTCCGCATGATACCGGAATGGTGACTTTGGCAGGCACCCAGAATTTGAATGAGTTTGAACTTCACCTGCGTGCGGTCTTGGGACTGCCTGTTCCCGAAATAACTCAGGAACGTATCGGTGCCAGTGCGGTGATTCTTTCTCCCATTGCCGGAAAGGAAGCCCCCCGTTATCGTGGCGAGGAAGAAGTTTGCAAGGAAACAAATACGTATCTCCGCATTTTCGGCAAGCCTTATACCAAGCTGAACCGCCGGATGGGTGTGGTGGTGTGTTATGCACCTAACGGCAGTGATCTGGATGCTTTGCGTGACAAGTGCAAGGCGGCTGCTGCAAAGGTGGAAGTTTATTGATAGTTCGTCCTGACGGATATAACATAAAAAGTCCGGGCTTTCCCAAGTCCGGACTTTTTGTTGTTTCAGAGTTGTGCCTTTCTGAAACAGGGTTTTATAGTCTCTCTTTTTGTGACTAACATAACAGAGAAATAATAGAGAGAATAATACATAAATGGTTACGGTATAATAACATACATTCAGTTCATGCAAAAAGTTCCTGTTTCCGTATGATGATGAATGATTTTTATATGGCAAAGTTGCAACATTTAATTAAATCGGGCAATACCTACAAATAATGATTTTTACAGATACTTTTCTCCATTCGTTTGTTATAATATAAATAGGAAATTGCGCCTTTATAGAATACCTATATCATGCGATTGCATGGATGGAGGGCAAGCCTTATCTTTGCAGTGTAAATAAGTCATATAAAAATTACGTAAACCACAAGTTAGTTATTAGTTGGTAGTCTCCCTGCGAAGTGATTCGCGGGGAGTGCTTCTTTTATAGGTATTCTTTTTTAAAAGGACAATTTCAAGTCTGTAAGATCTATTTTCTTCCGGGGATGCTTGGTAGATAAGATCTGCATTATTTTATTTGAGTTTACGTGTGTATATATTTGTGTGGTTATAATGCTGCTGTGTCCCAGCAGGTTTTGTATGTACTTTATGTCTACATCCTCTTCCAGTAATAAGGTTGCGAATGTATGGCGAAAAGTGTGCGGGGTGATATGTTTGGGCAATTTGACTGATTTGGCACATTTTTTGACCAACAGACGGACGGATTGAGTCGAAATTTGATTTCCCAGCCTGTTAATGAAGAAGTAATTATCGGGTTGGAACAGGCAATAATAGTTTTCCAGTATCTTAAGAACATCTTTTGAGCAAATCTGAATAATTCGTTCTTTGCTGCCCTTACCGAATATTTTGATAATGCCTTGTGCAAAATCTATATCTTTGCATTTCAAATCGCAAAGTTCTGAAACGCGCATTCCTGAAGCAAAAAGTAGTTCAATAATGGCTATGTCTCTGGTTTGTGCTTTATAGGTATAATTATCAGGATGTTTATTGTTGATCAGCTCTTTATATAATTGGGTAAGTATCATTTTTATTTCATTGGCATTCATAACGGTAGGTAGCAGGAAGGGTTCTTTAATTTGAATATTTATTTTTCTGAAGGGGTTGATAAAAGTGTCATGTTCAAATTCATGGTGTTTGAATAATGCTTTCAGAGAGGCTATTTTTCGTTTGACAGTTTTAGGTTTGAGCTTCGCCAGATGTTGCAGATAGCTTTTAATGATGTTTTTTGATATATTATCAATACTATCTATGAATCCAACAGTGGAGAGGTAAGACTCAAACTGTTTTAAATCAATTTGATAGGCGGCAATCGTTTTTGAACTAAGATTTTTTTCATACTGACAGTGGAATAGGAATTCATTGATTGCTTCATGCGTTTGCGTACTTTCATTCTGTGATGGAACTATTTTTTTCATGTGTCTATTTTTTAATGTTATAACATGATGCGAAGTAAATACTAATAATTGGTATAGTGTTAATAATCAAAGAGGAAATGAGAGATGAATAATTGATAACTTAATATTATGGATTATGCAAAAACAAGAAGTTAAAGACAAAATAATTTTAGGGATTCATATTGGACATGATAGAGGAGCTTGTATAATACGAAATGCAAAAGTTTTAGGCATGATAGCGCAAGAAAGATTGGACAGAATAAAATACTCTCGTTCTTATTCTCTTCCTTTTGAAGCCATAAATTCATTATTAGATTATTGTAAGGTGGATATAATCCAAATAGATTGTATAGGTATATCTTGTGATGCTATAGAGGGTGACTCATTGCTGGAACTTATTCAAGAAGAATTTGAGAATTACTACAAGATAGCTATTCCTTTTTTTATGGTATCACATCATGACGCACATGCTTATGCAGCGTATTATAGTTCTGGCATGAATGAAAGTTTAATTTTGGTAGCTGATGGTGGTGGAGATTATGTAGGAGATATGGTTGAAGCAGAAAGCCTTTATTTAGGAAAAGCTGGAAAAATAAAAAAAATAGCACAGCGTTTACAAGCCCCAACTATCCGCCATCTTCGCGATACAACAAATTATATTTATCCATTAATGCCATCTGTTGTAAAAAAAGCTCCCATCAGTATAGCTAGGAAATATGAACAAATTACATATTTATTAGGATTTGGGTGGGGAGAAGCAGGGAAAACAATGGGGTTGGCTTCTTATGGTAAGCCTGTATTTACTACGAAACTTCCCTCAATTACTGATTTTGATTACAATTTAACTTATGCAGATTTACTCGACGACATTTTTATACAACAATCATTGTCAGATCTTCCTTTTTATTCATTTATCCAACAGAACAAAGCAGATATTGCTAGCAGTGTTCAGTATTTAACGCAGAAAACAATAATTGCTTTAGTGAATATGTTATTTATGCGTTACCATTGTAAAAATATATGTCTTTCTGGTGGACTTTTTCTCAATTGTTTATCTAATCAGGAGATTATAGAACAGTCTCATCCTGACAATATCTTTATATTGCCTTGTGCCGGTGATGACGGGCAAGCACTTGGTTGTGCTTATTATGCCTATATACATTATTTAAAACCTATTCAAAGGTTTGATATTCAATTGCCTTATTTGGGACTTTCTTATAAAAATGAAAAGATTGAAGAGGCATTAATATCGAAAGGATTGGATTATGCCTATTTGGAAGATAAAAAGTTGGCAAAAAAAGTATCACAGCTTATTGCGAATAATAAAATTATTGGTTTGCATAGGGGACGTACAGAAGTAGGACCTCGTGCATTATGCCACAGAAGTATATTGGCAAATCCAGCTAATCCTGAAATGAAAGATATTTTAAACAGGCGAGTTAAACATCGAGAGGAGTTTCGACCATTTGCTCCCAGTGTGATAGCTGAAGAACAAAATATTTATTTTGATTTACCTATTTCTTCAGATTTTATGCTTTTAGCAACAGATGTGTATGAACAGTACAGAGGGAAATTGGCATCAGTAACTCATGTAGACGGAACAGCTCGTGTACAAGCAATACGTCAAGAACAGGATCCTTTTATACATTTCATGCTCACTTGTCTTAAAAAAGATATTGGCGTACCAATTGTACTAAATACATCTTTTAATGTTGCTGGTGAACCCATTGTAGAGTCTCCTGAAGATGCAATTAATACTTATCTTAAAACAGAAATTGACATCCTTGTTATTGGGAATTATATAATTGAAAATAAAGATATTAAGATATAATAATGAAGTATTTTGTTTTAGGGTCACGAAAACAATATTGATTTTTGTTTTCATAAAAAAGAATTTTTTTATTCTGCGCCCTTATGTATTGTCTCTTTAAAAAGGATAATTCATTGGGGCATAAATAACTGCACGAAGGCTTGCTACATTCATAATCACAAAGAGAAATGCTTTCCATAAAGTTTATTTTACCAATTTTTTGATAAAAATAAGTTTCCATTTTATTCTGTTGCAGAAAAAAGGCAAGATTACTAATGGCTAATAAATTTCCATAACAAAAATCACGATTGCCAATATATAATAATCCTTGGCGATTTAGTATTGAAAAAACAGTTTCAAATAACTTCATAATTTCATTGGAATCATAATTCTGATGTATATATATAATGGCCAATAGATTATAAAATTGCCATATATAAGTTCCTATACCGAAGCGTATACTTGCGTCAATCCCTAGGGAAATATGATAGAAGCAAGTCTTGAAATCTGAATCTAAATTAGATTGCATAAATCCACACAATGCTAATAAAAGATGAAGACGGATTATTGAATTTGCAAAACTATTTTCTGTTGCAATTTTTAGTAATTCATCGGCTTTATTCCTCATGTTTTCCCAATCGTTTTCACTTGTATATACACAGTCAAATATGAGCTTAGTCACATTGTTATGACATAAAATACGTTGAGATGCACCCTTCTGTAATATATCATCGGCTTTAATTAGGTTATCTTTTGCTTGTTCATGATCAGAGTAAAAAAAGATTTTAGCTCGTGAAATATAGGCAAGTGCCCTTAAATTGTCATCGTCTTTTTCATCAGCAGTACTTATAGATAGTTTATTATATATATCAGCTAATTCATGACAGTTCTTTTTAATGTAAATATTACAAAATTTATCATACATATCAAATATGGTATCTAAACTGAATATTTGAGGGGTTATTAAATTCACAGCCTGTATTTTTTTTAGAATTAATTCTCCACTATTCAATTGGCCAGCATTAATGTAGCTGTGAGCTTGGTGTTCTAATAATGTATAGTATAATGATTTATCTTTGAATGTAGTATTCTTTTTCAGAAGAGATAATGCAATATTACATTCTTGTATAGCTTTTTGAGGTGTAAAATAATGTAGTGCAATATATACTCGAGCTAATATTATATTTTTAATTATTCTTTCACTTTGGGGCTTTTTATAGAGTAAATCGTAAATATAATATAAATAGTCATACACTTCAATGTCTATATTTATTGAAGAGTGGTTTTTTATTTGATACAAAACATTTATAATCGGAGTGAAATATTCTAATGCCATTTTTTTATTGTTATTCCACAATGCTAACATTCCTTTATCTAGGGTGTTTAATGTGTTATAAACTAGATCTTTTTGTAAAATAATATTCGCAATGCGTTTTTGGTACTTTTTACTTTTTTGTAATTGAAATTTGATAAATATAAATAAACTTTCATGAATTAAACTATAGTTTCCGTCATTTCCTAATTGAATAAATCTACGTGTCAATAAAACCTTTAAAGCTTCCATGTTCTCATTAAAAAAATAAATGATCTGCTGATTTGTAAGTACTCCATGATTTACAACACACAATAATAACATATTTTCCAAATCAATAGCCTCTGCACATTTTGATAAATGTGCCCAACGCGCTTGATATATTTTATCAATATTTGCAGGCATATAATCTTGGGAAGCAAAGCTTTCAATATTTTGAATACCAACAGTGTTTCTACTTACAATAGTAAATAAATCTGTTTCTAGCATATATTCGATATATTGCACAATAAATAACGGATTATTTTGGCTTTGCTCGGCTAACTTGTTCAATACAATATTAGGTACATGATTTATTACTATGCGTATGAGTCTTTTAGTCTCTTCCATATCTAGCGGGTCAATATGAAATGAGTGTATTTTATTGGACTCTATGGCCCATTGAGCAAATGAAAAATATTCAGAGTTACCTGCGCTAAAATCTGTCCTTCCACATAGTATTATTGATACAGGAGAGTCATATCCAACACCTAACTCTCTTAGGCTTAATAGCAATTTTTGCGAGGTGTTATGAAAATCATCTATAATAAGTACAGCATGCCTATATGAATTTTTACTTCTAGAAATTAGCTGAAATAAATCATCATATTTTTCATTTTGATATCCTTTTTGGATTAGAAAATTATTGATTTTAGCAATTATATTATTGCTTCCCAAAGTGAAAAAACCAAAATCTAGATTTTGACCTTGAAGTGTTTTATATACTTCTTGTATAATTCTTGTTTTTCCCATTCCTGCATCTCCATACAAGAAATAGATTCCCTTATTTTTGAATAATGCAGTAATAATATTATCTTTTAGTTCTAATCTTTTTTGTCCAATAAAGGGCAATTCAAAAATCGGTTTTAAATCATTTCCTTGAATGTGAATTTGAGTTTCTTTATCGCCCATCACAATCTTGAATATCAAATCTTGTATGCCATCTACATATTCACGAATAACTTTGATTTTTTTTACTTCTCCAGCATACGGATTTAGAAATCTGGAATAAGCTGAAGCATCAATACTCCAATTTCGATCAGTCAAAAGTTTTAAAGATAAATAATGAGTTTTATTAGTGTAGTTACGGAAGCTCAAGTAAATTTCATAGCTGACACATCCATTATATACACTTTTAAGAGTCTGATATTCAGCACCTATTGTGGGGATAAAATCTAATGATTTATATTCTCCAATTATTTCCTTTTGAGATTCAAGATATTTATGCAATAAATATTGATCGACAATAACAAGTTCAATGTTATACATTTTCAAATCATTATACATCTTATAATGTGTATAAGGAGTGATACTAGTATTAGTCACTAGTATGAAATAATCAATTTTATCTTCTTTTACCCGTGCAACATTACAGATTATTTTATCAAGACTGATTGGACCTGTATCCGAACTTTTGCACTCTACATATATTTTAATTTCAGATTTACCTTTTAAAAAAAATGAACAGTTCAATAAACTGGGAATGTCGACAGGTGAAGAAATAATAATATCTTTTCCATCATCACGTGATCGAGGTGTTGCGACAATCCGTAATCCTTTTGAAAAAAGCGGCGCAACTTGTTTTGATATAATGTCACAAATTTTGCTTTCGAAATTGTGACCTAATGTAGCACCTAATGTCCATTTTTGGCCATTTATGCGATTGGTGATGTGTTGTATTACGCTTAGCATCTAATTGAAAATAGGATAATATTAAGTTATCAATTATTCGTTCTTAAACTAATTTTACTTTTCGCCTCATCATTGACTGAACTAATGAATTCAATCCTCTTCAATTAATAAATAAAACTAAGATTTTCTAGCATTATAATTCATCCCTCCCCCTATAAATAGACATATCCACCATTTTATTTGTTGAATTTACATTTCATCAATATATTTGAAAAATCTACATTTTTATGTATTTCCCTTTTTCCTCATCAATTAATAGAGTTATTACATCAAGTCTTACATCTTGTAACAAAGTCGTATATGGCACTTGACCTACGTAATCTACCTATAAAATGCGTTCTCTTAGTATGATTCCTATCTGTTTTGTTTATTCTTTCAATTGAAGAATGAATAGCAAAAAAATATACGCGATAAAGTTAGGACATTTATTTGTATTTGCAAATTTAAATAGGATAAAAATGAAAAGATACAATCAATATTTGTCAAGCAGGATTGATGTAGGTATGGCTTCCAAGGTCATACCTTTAATATTGCGTTGAAAAGCTAACTATTTATTTTCTCAATAATCCTTCCTAAATCCACTACCTTTGAATTATCAATCGTACCATATAGCGGCTCCTTTGTTTCTTTATGCCGGGCACATGCGCCATCCAGAACATCTACCATGTCGGGCTTTACTACTTTGATGGCTTTCTCTATGTTTTCTGAATTGAATTTCCCGGCCATGATTGCGTGTTTTCCTTTTTTCTTGATGTATCTCGTGAGTTCTGCACAGACCAGCCAGTTTAGCATTGCTTCCGTATCCACACTGTTTATATCAATCGTTATTGCATCAATATAATCTATAAATGAATCGATTTGCTTTTTTATCTTCTGTACCGGAAAATCAGGCTTGAAATAGATTGTTTGGATGAATTCTGTCTGATCGTATTTCTCTGAGAGTAATTTTATTATGGTGGGAGAGATATGCTCGTCCTGCAACTGCACGGCGTCAGGATGTAACAGGTTCAGGATATAATCTATATCTGTATATTCAACTTTATTTATTATTGCGACAGAATTTAAAGGTTTATGTACCTTACTGATAAGCTGTTTAGCTTTGCTTGGAGTTAATTTGTCAGTACGTACTTCGGTTATATGTTTATCTACCAAGAAACCTACTGCATCAATATTTACGATGCTACATACCATGATGTCAGTTTCTTTTGTTAATCCGCAGATGTTAAGTTTGACGGATCTTCCATTGCCATCTTTAAATATTCCCATTCTATAATATTTTTAGGTCAGTTATTATACATGTCCATCACTGGAAATGATATTGAAAAAATAATAGGCTATAAAGGTATCTTTTTTGTATGTAACAGCCAAGATAAAAAGAAATAAAATGATTTTATAGGTCATTTCCCTTTTATCTGATGTAAAAATACGATTGAATAAAATGACTGTTTACTTGTCTTCCTTTGTCCTGAAATTCAAGAGCCTGTAGCATTTCGTCTAAGACAAAAAGCTATCTGTCAGACCGAATTTCTTTTCATCAACCTCGAAACAATGAATTTCGCCGGTTGATTAATCCGTCCGCCTGAGTTGTTGATTTCATAAATCGCCTTCCAGATGGGATGCCCTATTGCGCCCCAGTTGCCCATCCGTATCAGTTTGGGGTGTTCTGAGGCGGGAATGTATAGGGCTGTCAGGGCATCTATCAACCCCTTCGTATTCCTTTTCACTCCATCCTGAGGGACAGAATTTAAAATCTCTTCCTTCGTCATCGCTCCTTCGGGAGTTCCTTTGGAGGAACTCTTTGAGGAGGAGGATTTCATTTCCATTTCATTTCTTTTCATTTGTTCGGAAATGTATGCATTTTCGGTTTCCAGCTTCGGTTGAACGGGAGGAATGTCTGCATTTTCATTCAAAGTGTTGACATCCGCAGGTGCAGGTAGGGGCGAATCCGGTTGGTTGGATTGGGACGGCTCTCCCTTTACACAAATGTTCTTGTACTTCTTGATATCAATCAGCAGATAGTTTTTTTCCACCTCCACGCATTTGCGTCTTTGTGAAGCCTCGAAATAGTGTGTCTGGATAGCTGCCGAAGTCAGCACTCCGTACTTTTCATAACAATCCTTGCTAAAGAAGCTCCGGCTGACCAGGGATTCTACTACTTCTTTTACATATTCCATCGTGTAGTCCGACCCCAGTTTGTGGGTGAACAACAGTAACTCGTCCTCGCCCCAACGATAGAAATAATTTTCACTATAGATCTTGCCAATCAGTTTGATAGTCAGTAAAGCGGCTTTGCTGCCATACTTGGTTTCCAGTATCACCATGATATCGCTGTCGAAGAAATTCACCTCGACATAGTAAAAGTCCAGTCCGGTTGTTAGCAGGTTCATTCTTCAGCAGGATTTATCAGGTTAATACAACGGACGGTACGCCACTCTTTGAATTCCACGTTCCAATATAGCAGAAACTGATTGTGCGGATTATGGCTGTAAGACCGGCCGAATTCTTTCTCGTAGTTGACCAGTGTGCCTTTCACTTTGCAGACAAACGGGTACAGCTCATACATATCATCGGGCATATACTTTTTTACCTTGAACGTTACCGTTCCTCTCTTCATTTTTTCTATCAGTCCTTTTATGAACTTTGAATTATAATTCTTTTTCATTTTATATTGTATAAATATCTATTTAAGTTAAAAGCCTGTCTCGCGAAGAGACAGGCTTCATTTTTACCCTATACCATGGCTTGCACGCCCAGGGTGCTGGCGATAGCCGTAGCTATGGCTATCACCAGTTTCAGGATACTTTTCCAAGTTTCTTTTTTCATTATTCTGCAGGTTTAGGTTGAGTTTCCTTTTTGCTTTTCTTGATCTCTTTCATCTCTTTTCTGGAGATGGTACGTTCATACGTCATGTTGTTGCACATGTCCGTCAGGTCTTCTCCCGGCGTGAATAATACATGACAGCTTTTGATGGATGATTCGTCAAAGGATTTTTCCGAGTCAGCCCCCGTCTGGTCATTGATGGTGACTCTGAAATTTCCCAATCCTCCCAGTCTCACCATGTTTCCTTTCTGTAGCTCCTCGATGGCATGTTCCAGAATGGTTTCAATCACTCCCATGCTGTCACCCATGGTGAAGGTGGAGTGCGCACGGCATGATTTACACAGGTCTCTTACCTCGATGGTCTGTGCCACCTGTGCGGTGGCGTAGAACTTGGGTGCTGCATCCTGGTCCAACGGATTTTTGCGGGCCCCTACTGAATACATTAACGGCATACTTATTAAAGTTTAAGTTAATACTATCATGCAAAAGGGATTTTCCCTTTCACGCCTCAAAGATAAAGGTTCTTTTTTTATCGAAATTGGGAGTTGATGCCATTCGGTGACAGTTGGGGAAAAATATATAAAAAAAGGTGTATATGTTAAATATATTATGATTATCTTTGTAACTGATTATAAAAAAAGAGTTTTCAATATGAATGAAAAAGATTTTTTGGATAAACTAACCAAAGGCGGTGTTGTACTAAAGATATGCATCGCAAAACTTTATTTTCCTGCTTTGGAAGATAAGTCGGCACTGAATGCTTTGGCCCGTGCCATTAACGGAGACAGACTGTTACGTGAAGAATTGGAAAAAGAAACTTCATATAATAAGTGGAAGCATAGTTTTTTCCCTCGTCAGGTAGAAATTATAATAAAGCACATGGGGCCTCCGATGAGTTTGCTTTAGAAAAGTAAAGAATGCGAATATTCAGAGTCAAATCATGAATATTCGCATTTCTTTTTTGAATATTCATATCAAGTGATGCGAATATTCACGTTTTAGGATAATCGGTATATTATAAATTTTCGATATCTTTTTTTGTCAGTTCTGTAATCTTTGCTATCAATGCTATGGGCATATTTTCTTTTTTCATATTTGCGGTGATGGCTAATTGCTCTTTATTTGTCTTGTTCATCTATCACTACTTTTTTATCTTTCAGCCTTTGCAGAATACGTGCTACCAGTTGTTTCATATCATAGGGCTTTTCTATGTATTCTTCACTGGAAAGTAATTTGCCATTGGGGGTGAAGACGGGATAATCTCCCATATCTATGATATAGAGTATAGGAATCTGACAAGTATAGGAATCCTTTTGCAATATTTTTGCTACTTCAAATCCGTTAAGATCGGGCATGTTTACATCCAGCAAAATGAGATCCGGATGTTGGTTCTTTGCTAGTATAAGTGCTGTATCTGCATCAGTGGCAGTAAGCAGGCGGCAATGCGCTTGTTTTAATAATATTTTGAATAGCAGCATATCCGTGGGGATATAGTCAGCTATCAGAATAGTGTATTTCGATAGTGCCATAGTTTTAATTTATTAATATGGGTTGGCTAACCAATCAGCCACCATTTTATCTATATTTTCAATGAAATATGCTTTGCCATCAGAAACAATCAGGGCACGAGCACCTTTTAAGGTAATATTTGATCCATTCAGATTAGTGGTGGTTATCGTTTTATCCCAATGTTTCATTATTTCCAGAAAGCCTCCATCAGGATTGATTATTTCCCATTTATTGCTATTGTCGGGATTTCTATAACATATATTTACCCCACGGGTGGTTCCTGCCAAAGCATAATTGCCATAAATTCCTATCGGTTTGTTTTCACCGGCTCTGGCCTTGTTCGAACCCCAAGCCTCTTCTTTCCCTTCCAAATCATAGATATACACATCAGATTCTCCACCCCCATTTTGTATGATTACTCTTTTACCGTCTGTAGCAATACGTTGATTACCAAATTTTGCACCGTACAATTGCTTCCAGTTTCTATTACTTTCATTATATTGGAAAACTCCATTGTTGGTAGCCAATATATTTCCTGCCAGAGATAATTTATAGCCGGACATACCATATACTATATATTTTGTGTCTAACCCACCACTGGCGTTGTAAGGATGTATATTCCCATCTTCATCAATAGGATATACGTATGTATTTTGTCCATTGGGAGCATTCACATGGTTACCTGTTATTATAAAATTCTGACTTATATCTACTGCATATCCGCAAAATCCAATCGGACCATCGGAACAATACCATTTCCCCGTATTTTTGCTTTTCTTTATAAAAAAAGTTCTGGGTGCACTAGTTCCCATTGCTGAATATCCTAAGACAGCATAATCTCCATATAGGCTCATACTGGGGACATTATTTATATAGTTAAATTGGGTATATTTGTTAGTGGTAGGGAATTCGGCTATTCCATTCTCGTCTTCGTACACTAGTTCTCCCTCTCCCCATGTTCCGTCCGGTCGTTTATCATATACACGAAAGCGCATACTTCCATCTGTTTGTTTAATGGCAGAAATGATGCGATTTCCTGAAAATGCACACTGGCTGGCATCAATGGTCGTGCAAACAGGTGTGAAGACAGATATTCCTTCTTTAGCTTCAATAACAATGGGCAGATAAGTCACTTCACCCGCTTTCAATGTAATTTGGGATGTTAACAGGCAATTGTACTTTTTACCATTAGCCAGAGTTACTGTGATTTTTTGATTGGCCGGTAAAGTTTGTGGAGGAAGCAAACTCTTGAAATCAATGAAATATGGATTTTTTTCCGACCATGGGCAACGATACATCTGTATGTTTTCTCCGGAAGTCATTGTGGTTGTGAGTTCATATTCCCGGCTGGTACTATTAACAGCTAAAGTTCCTGTTCCTTTCACATCCATAAGAATTGCAGATGAACCTATGATATCTGTAGAAGTAACCTCCCTGTCATCAATAATTAAATGTATTCTGAAACATGCCATCAGATGTTTAAAATTGAATTCCAAGGTTTTGCTGGTGAAAGGATTGACAGACGCATGGGCTGCCAAACTAAGACTTTTTAAATAACCGCTTTCTTGCTTCTGGTCAGCCTGTACAGCTATTGTTGTTCCTAGGGAAGGCAATGAATTTTCTGTTTGACCGTACCAGGCATATATATCCATTGGATTAGAACTGTTTGCTGCCAAATCTTTCCAAAGACTATGGTTGCCCGTATCGGTTGCGGCATTAAAAATACCATTTTCACCAGAATAAATATATGGATAGGTGGCGCTACCGTTCCATCCGAGCAAAATCAGATCATCTGTTTGAAATTTTGTCTGACTGCCCAAACTGAGTCCGGTATCGTCTTCTATATCCACATCTATCATTCTTGATGAAATACCGGTGCCGGTAATAGATGCGGTGATTACCCCCGCCGGTGTTTCATTAGGGAGGTCTTGCAGATATTCTTTTTCCGTACACGAAGTAAATATTACCAATAACGCAATGTATATAGCCTTTCTTTTCATTTTTCTATTCTGTTTTGTTTCGATAACTAAATAAATATACGCTAACTACAGTTGTTGTATTCTCTTGAATTTCTTCTGTCCAGTTTGACCAGTCATTTTCTTGGGCTACTGCATTCAAAGCATCACACAATCCGGCGTAGTTTGTCTGAGATGTCACGCCTGTAGTTGGTTCTGTCCTGTTGCAATTAGTTATGGTGATTCCACTGCCCGAAGCTGTGTCTTCTATATAATGACAATCACTAAATATAGTAGAAGTTTTGTTGCCAATCAAGCTTCCTGCAACAGGATTTCCATTTGTATTATTCTGATTGCTTAATTCATTAATACGAGTATAGCAGTTTCTTACGGTCCCGGTCACTGATCCTGCCAGTCCCCCTATGCAGCTATTGGCAGATGCTTTTGTAAAGTTGAGTTTTAGTTCGTTAGTTGACTTTGCGTATACGGCGGAATTGATAATATTTCCTTCACAACTGCCTGTCAATCCTCCGAAATATAGGCTTTCACTAGCTGTTTGATTACTTTGAAGCAAGGTAATATTGTTCAATTCTGCCGTGCAATTGGTGATGTTTCCTTTTACCTTTCCGGCTAATATGCCTGCATAAACAGCCTCTGTGAATTCAATGGCTACAGCAGAGGCGGCACCGGAAGTCATCACTTTTACATTGCTTATATCGCTAATGCTGTTTCCTATGATACCTGCATACTTACCCGGAATCCTTTGCTCTGTTCCACTTGTTCCTGTTCCCAGTCCTGTCAGGTCTATGTTTATGGTCCATCCTTGCCCGTCAAAAGGAATAGCAAGAGGATGGTTTTCTGTTCCTATAGGTTCCCATTGTATTTCATCCAGTTTGGTACCTGTCAGAGTAATGGGTGCAACTAATTTAATTTTAAATGTTCCGACACCATTTTCATCTTTTTCAGTCCATCCGTATTTTTCATAGATGCTGTAATCGTTTCCGTTTTTCCCTTTTTTATTCCATAATGTAGCAAATTCCGCCAGTTCTTCTGCACTTGAGATCCCCTGTTCCTGGGTGGTGACTGTGACTGAAGATTCTATATTTCCCCATGTTACGGTACTTTGAGTTATACTGATACTATTTCCCAGTACCAGATTATAAGTATAACAATATCCTTTTTCCCATGCCACATTGAAAGCGGTTGTTGTCGCCGCATAGGTCCGGTCGTATGTATTTTCTCCTTTCTTTCCCATTGTGATTTCCAGAGTGATGCTTCCGCCGGGTTTTGAAATGGGTGCTACCAGTCCATATGCAACCACGGATGGTGAGTTATAGTTTCCGACAGGAATTTCGGTGTTGCCTGTAGCATTGAATGTCAAAGTGCCGGTCGCTGTAAGGTTTCCTAAAGTGCCGTCATTAATCTGCATGGTTCCGCTGGCTTCGTTTTGAGTAGTCTTAAAACTGCTGGTACTGCTGATCAGCCGGACGCTTTTCACGCAGTCGTGCTCATTGTCCGCAGTACGGTTGGCATCATATTGTATTTTGAATGCCACTTGGGACAGGGCATGCTGCATATAGATGGTAGGAGAGGCATTCAGGGCGTTGGCGGTAATTGCCTCCGCACTTCCTCTGGTTGGGGACTTGGAGCCATACAGATAATCAGTTGCGCTACATTCCGTAGAGGTGTTTCCTGCAAAGGTCTGTGTGGCAGGGATGGTAACAGGCAGGGTAAAAGTGGGGGTACTGCCTGAGGTTATGGCCGTCACTGCCGAACCGGCAGGATGGAAAGCCTGGAGGACGGCCATTTCTCCGTTCAGCGTGAAACTAAACGAAGAAGAAGTGTCTGTACCCTGATGACAGGTCCATGTTTTTGCATCGGTGGTTTGAAAAGTATAGCGTGTTCCGCTCCCTTCCATCCCTTTATATTCATCATGTTCGGTTCCGGTGATGCAGACTCCTAATTTGCTGATATTTCCGTTCCCGCTTGTACCGTTTATGCCTGTTACCAGTGATCTTGATTTTACTTTCTCCATAGAGGCTTCACCGGCAGTTCCTCCCTGCATGAATACGGGAGTGAGAATACAATGAGTTTCTTCCGGTTGCAAGGAGGAAACATCATTCCTGCAACCGGAAAGGAAATAGGAACAGAAAATCAGGGATATGTATGCCGTTTTTTTCATCAGGATTACTGTTTGATTCGTTTTTTATACCACAGGGACCAGTTCGGTCGAAATGTTTTTCGTTTCCCATCCTACAATGGTAACCGTTCCTAATCCCAGTTCCTTGCCATTCAATTTTACGGTATAAATATGGTTTTTGCCTTTATCCCATGCCTGACCGGATGATGGAAGGGCAACAGGATAGTCTGTGCCGTCTACCGTAAATATGGCTTCTATGGTTGATTTGTCGGCAGTAGCATCTGGATATACCAGCAGGCTGAATGCCGGATTAGCACTGGGGGCAGTTCCACCGCTTGTTCCTGATTTTTTCAATGTAAAACCTGCATTATTGAAAGCAGTTGTTCCGGTGTAAATATAACGGGTAAAGGTTGCTACTTTTGTTCCTGTAACCGTTATCGCGCCATCTCCCAATGCCATTGTGGCTGAGGTTCCTTTGTTAAGCGTAGTATTAGCTCCCTTGTTCTTTAATTGTATTTTGGTCAGAGATCCCGTATGGGTATAGGTCTGGTCGTTATACACGCGGAAACTTACCATGGACATAGCATGGTGCATCGTCAGGTTTACCGTATGGGCATTGGCATTGCCACCACTTTTTTTTCCGTTATTGGCTGTAGGATGAGAACCGTCATTTCCTGTCGAATACATGAAGTCTACTTCTCCCGGTGCGGCATTCATTTCCTTTGTATTACTGTTTTCAATTATGATTTTATTGCTTGCCTCTTCCGAAGTGTTTCCTTCAAACAGGCCTATAGTCAGGGTCGAACCGGCAGTCACAGCCGCATTATGTGTTATCACATACTTTCCTCCTGCCGGATAATGGGCATAAATCGTTGCATCTTCCGCAGTTAGTTGTATCTTGTCACTTCCATTGAATACCCAGCTACTGCCATTATTCTTGTATACGGCATAGTTATTGCTTGTATTATTTGAATTTGCGTTGTTGGCATACACCGCAATCAATGTATCTTTGCTGAAAGAAGTTCCTTCGATAACGGAACGTGCCAATGTAATAGATGTCTGTATCTGCAAGTCTGACGGTTCATTTACATCATTGTATCCTTCTTCACTGGTACATGCACCCAATGCACCAATGCTTATGAGTATTATTCCTAAATTTCTGATATTCTTTTTCATTTCTCTGATCTTTATAGTCATTTATATTATTATTCTACCAAGTCCATTCCTCCTCCTTCAGTCGATTGCCATTCTGCTATGCTGACTGTAATTCCCAGTTGGCTGTCATGGATGGTGAGCATGATTTCATGGGCGTAACCTGCCATGAAAACTATGTTTTCTTCTATACTCCCTCCATTTCCGGTGTCTTTCCTTTCAATGCTTACCACCACATTCTTGAACGTCCCGGCAGAAGTCTCGACATCAAAGGTAAAACTTCCTGTGCCGGAGGGTGGGAGCAACAGGCTGGCGATAGGGACGGGGGCGGTTCCTGTGACCGGAGCCTCGCTGATAACACCTTTGCCGCTGATTTCCACCTCCGCATTTCCACTGAATGAAGGTTGGCCGTCCGCCAATGCTACGGAAAGGGAGTTTGTAACATTTCGGACGGTAATCTTCCTGATGGTGAATGACAGTCCGTCCGCTTCCGCTTTTTTCGCTTTGACCTGTAACTGGGTGAGCAAGTGGGTGAAATTGAAAGTTTGGTCATAACTGCTCACGGTGTTTCCTGCAAAACGCTCACTGTCCCATTTGTTGCCTCTCAGCGTGGCGGCATACATCACGTCTGTAGTGCCGTCCAGTGTGTAGGTCACTTTTCCGTTTGAGGGGACAGCCTGCGGATGTACTCCGGTAATGTAGATCCAGTCACCGAAAGCGGGGTAATAGTGCTGTGTCCCTGCACTGAATGTCACCTTGCCGTCTGTACCGGTCGAAGCATTTTCACTCCACTGGGGCGAAGTGAAATCATGTTGCACCAGTGAGGCGATGAAGGTGGGGTTGAAAGCTGAATGGGGGGAAATAACTCCTGCTCCCCGGCTATCGGCGGAAAGCGTGGAACTTCCTGCTGACAACCGGATGGGCACAAAATCTTCCTCCGCATCGGCGGAACACCCTGTAAACAGGAGTGTTGCCGCCAGGAGTAGGAAGGTCCATGAGTTATTTACGATTCTTCTTGTCATAGGCTTGTTTTATAGGATAATGGAACCGGAATTCCCGTCCATCCAGTCATTGACGGTAGCGGTGGCATTTACTCTTACTGCCCCTTCCGGATCGGTGTCGGGGGCGGTAAAGGTTAGTGTCACCTTATGGCGTTTGCCGATGGCTGTCACCAGATTGGCTTTGGGGTTTGCTTCATCTTTCAGCGTGATGCCGTTGAAAAGGATGGGGGAACCGCCTGTATTGAGCACAATGTCCATCACCAATTGCGCCGATTCGTTCACCATGACGGGAGATCCGCATGGGGTGGGCCGGTCTGTCAGCCCCACTGACGGGATGCCGGGAATGCTAAGGTCCGCAGGAGCGGCAAAAGTCACCGAAGGTACGGTAAGGTTGACTTCCGAAGGGACCTGGGCATTTCTCAGTGTGATACTCTCCACGTACGTGGGTTCGCTGAACAATTCGCCCTCTTCATTGGTCCCCGCCTGTGCCACGAAATATACCTGTGCCGTTTGGTGGTCGAAAGTAAGGGTATGAGCGTTGTCTGCCGTGAAGGCTGTTTCTAGTGTTTCCGTAGGCTTGTTTCCGGCTTTGGTACCTGCATCAGTCCAGCCGGAAAGCATCACATCCTGAACTCCGTCGCTGCGGGTGAAAATTACTTTATCTCCCTGCAAGGTTCCTGACGGATAGACTCCCAGTATATAGGTATGTGTTTCTTCCGTATCATTGTAATACTGTTTGGGGGCAATGCTTACTTCTTGTTCTGTGGTGGCATGGGCATAGAAGGAACCGCTGGCAGTCCATGCCTGTGCCGCTGTTTTCAAATTTGTTCCTTCGCGGCCTATGAGCATGGCGGTGAGGTACTGACCTTCAGAAACTGCGCTTCGCACTTGCTGTTGCACGGCAGATACGTTACCACCCAAGCGGATTTCCACTTTTTGTGTTTCGGGAAGGGAGTCTGTGCCGTCTCCCGCACTGCATCCTGCCAGTATGGTGGGGACGAGAACGGATAGAAGGCAGGAATATTGTTTTTTCTTCATGTCTCAAGTATTTTAAAAGATTATTTCAGTTCTCCGGAACCTTCTTGACCATGATTCCATGGGGTTACGTTAGCCTGTGTGGTGATACCCACTCCGTCTGAAGGACGGACAGGTTCGGTCACGGTCAGTGTGACAAGGTGTGAATCTCCGATAACGGTTGCCAGTTTTTCGTTTGTTCCTCCGTTTTTCATTACCTGTACATTGGAGAAAGTATAATCCTTGCCGCCTACGGTAAGGGTTACATTCAGTTTGATATCGTTGGATGCATTTACCATGACAGGACGTCCTACTTTTTGGGCCTTGGTGGAAATGATGTTTCCGGTTATTATGCCCGGTACATTCAAGTTTTCTCCGGGAGCCTTGAAAGTCACTGTTCCGTCAGGGAAGCTTACGGATACGGGTACGCTGGCTTTCTGGATGGTGATGCTCTTTACAGATATGGTCTTGTCTTTCCAAGCGTCTGATGGGGTACTGCTGAGTTGGAAGGCAAAGTTCAGCTGGGTGGTCTTGTGAGCAAAAGTCAATGTTACCGGATTATTATCGGCCGTTTCTTGAGTATCGGGTTTTGAGTCAACAGTTTGTACCGTAGCAACCATCACATCCTGTTCTCCGTCCTGCATCTGCATCACCACGTTGTTACCACTGACGGTTCCGGCAGGGGCAATGGCGGTAACGGCGGTTCCGTCACTGGGATAGTAGTATAAAACGGGATTCAGGTTTACCGTCTGATTTGCGCCTGCCGTAAAGGTAGCGGTGGAGACATTGGCCGGAGTTTTTAAAGTATTGCCCGGACTGTTCAACTCATCAGCGTACAGAGGAGTAAAATTATTCCATGCCGTTGCTGCATAATCACTGGAATAAGTTGCCGTCAACACGGTAGCTGTGACACTGCTTCCATTTTCCACCACAGCACGTGCCGTCATCCCCTCCACGTTCTGTCCGATATGGATGGGTACTGCATTGCGGGGCTGGACGGTATTGTCCGGTCCTTCCGTTTCGTTGTTACTGCACGCTGCCAATATCATGGCAACAGCTGCACCATACAATAATTGTTTCTTCATTTTAATTTGAAATTTATAGTTAGTAATATTTTTATTCTTTCTTTTTTCCGGGTACTGTCACTCCACCAGTGCCGTTGCTGCCGTCAACCCAATCAGTGAGGGTGGCATTCAGTGAGAGGGGGGTGGGTATCTTGATTTCTACCCGGTAAGCAAGCCCCGTTTGTGAACTTCCCCCTTCGAATTTTACGGGTATGTCGTTGATCTCAAGATTGTTTTCCTCCCTGTCATCCCGTGACAGGGCAAGATCTACATCTAGCGTGGCTCCGGGTTGTACCAGCAGGTATCCCAGTGATACGTTTTCGTCCGGCGTCAAGGGATAACCTTCTTCGTGGCTTTCCGCATGATAGAGGAACAGAGGAGCGCACTCATCCGTGAAGGAAAGTGTGCCTTCCGTCAGATTGAGTAGGGCACTGGAGGAGGAGCCGTTGATGCGGACTGACTTCAAGTGGTATTCTGTGGGGAAATCTGCACCGGCCTTTATGATAACATTGAGTTGTGCCAGCAGATGGCGGAATGTCAATGTCCGGTTTCCACTGTCAAAACGCCGGATCAATGATCCTGTGAGGACATCGGCAAAAAGCAGATCTTCAAAACCTGTCAGGGTATAACGGGCCTTGTCGTTTTCTATTTCCGTTTCAGGGTAGAATCCTCGCAGATAAAGGGTTCTTCCATCCGCAGGGTAATATCGTTCGGGGGTAAGTTTTATCTGTCCTCCATCGGCAATTCCGGTCCATAGCCGGCTCAATTCATTTTCTTGTTCTCCTGCAATCAGAGAGACACGGGTCTTCTCAAAACGGTCCATTGCCGAACGTGCCCGTATAGAGGTGGCGAGTCGTATCGGAACGGACTCCTCGTCATTATGTGAATGGCGGGAACATCCGGTTGCCAGAAAACATCCCAAGATGGCAGTAAATACATACCTTTTATTCATAGTAGTGTCCTTTTCATATTCCGTACCTTATTTTCAGAATAAGGTATGCCACTCAGTGGGAACACTTGGTAAGAGTCATTTATACGTGGAATATTTTTTATACTGCATGCTTATATGTCAGGGAAAATGCCCCGATAGGATATGAAAAGTGAATGAATATCTGTTAAAGGGACGAAAAGGACATGGCAGTATCGTACCCGTGTGTCCTTCTTTCATCATATTTCAGCTTGTAGAGCTGTTAATAACTAAATAATGTAAAAAAACGCACAGTAATTTACTTGTAGATTAGATTTTACAAAAAAAACTTGTTGAAATTCTTGTTTATTCTTTTTATAAGTTCTAATTTTGTTTCCGAATAAAGAAAGTTTTATTATTGTTCTGTATTGTATATCTCTGACTGATAATGCGTTAATAACTATTATACCTTATTCTGAAAATAAGGTGTCAAGTACAGCCACAAACAATCCTGTCCACTTCTTTTGTAACTTTTACACACTCTTCTTTTATTTTTTCCTGACTTAAAGCTGCCAGATAGATGCGTGTAGTGTCCTCCGATGTATGTCCCAGGTTTTGTTTGATTACGGCTACCGGAATATCTTGTTCCTGTGCCTGCGAAGCCCAGCTGTGGCGTGCTACATAAATGGTAAGAGCAGTCTTAAGCCCCAATGTTTTCCCTGCCTCCTTCAAGCATTTGTTTTCGTGATGGAGTCGACTTTTGTAAACTTCGTGTGAGACTTCCTCTTTGTCGGGCAGAATAGGGAAAAGCCTCAGGGCGCCTTCTCTGTGGTAGCGTGTAAGAAGTGCTTTCATGCCGGGAGTGATGGGGATGCTGACCTTCACTCCGGTTTTTATACGGTTATAGACTATTCTGTCACCCGAAATGTTGTCTTGCGTAAGAAATGCCATATCTATGAAGGGCATTCCGCAGGAAAGGTAGCAGAACGTATAAAAGTCTATGGCCTGTCGAAGTTCCGGACGATCACCGGGGTTCAATCCGGCAATTCTCTCAATTATATTACGGGGAAGTGCCCGTTTCTCCGTTTGCTCCCGTTTCAGTTTCAGATGGGAGAAGGGGTTAGGGAAGGGAGGAACCAGTTTGTCCCTGACTGCGGCATTGTACATGGCACGGACATTGCTGAGGTAGCTGTTGCGTGAATTGGTTTTTAGCTTTTCTGTTTTCAGATGCGCCTCGAACCGGTCTACAAATTCTTCCGTTATCTCCTTCCACTGCAAGGTCTTGCTGCCCCGGAAACTTTTTAGCCGGTTGCAGCTTGCACGGTACAGGTCGGCGGTGCTCTCTTTGCCTTGTTCACGCTTTTTCCCGATACATCTTTTCATGTATGCAAATACATCTTCTGTTTTCATATCTTCTGAATATTTAGGTGATTGAGACGAAGATACAACAGAAAGAAGGGAAGAAGGTTGGGGGAAATCAAGAAAGAGGGATGTGCCCAATGGGGGATGTAATCTCTTCAGCAAGATAAACCCCATTCTTGAACTACTCTTTCTACTCATCGCGTTACCACCCACCGTAGGGGCGGAATGCTTCCGCCCGAATGCATCCACAAATACACCTTTCGGAGTGTTATCGGGCGCATTCAATGCGCCCCTACAGTGGACGGGAGCGTGATTTATCTCTTAGCCTGACGGCTACGGGGCAAACCTCGTCCCTACGGAGAAATAACAGCACTAATTGAAATGATAAATAAGATGTGTAGAAAGAGCCGATTCTTGAAAAGGTCACAATGTTCCTTCTTCTTCAACATTCTCAGTGCTTTCCTCCTCTTCCTCTTCATTCTTAAAAGGCTCCGGTCGTTGAGGTCCTTTATGCCTGAACAATATAGCTGCGGCTATTCCGGCTACTGCGCCGCCCAAATGCCCCTCCCATGAAGTAGTGACAGAAGCAAATTGTGGAAACATATTCCATACCAAGCTGCCATATAAAAAGGTAATGAGCAATGAAATCGCTATCAAAGGAATATATTTGCGGAGAATGCCACTGAGAAACAGAAAAAAGGCGAGTGAATAAATTATACTGCTGGCCCCCATATGCCATCCCGGTTTACCTATTATAAATGTAAGTATTCCACTAACTATCCAAATGAAAAAAAGTATACCGATACCCAAATCACGATAAAAATAGAACAAACACCACGATAAAAAAAGAAGGGGAAGAGTGTTGGCAAATAAATGTCCCCAGTCGGCGTGCACCAGCGGAGAAGTGAAAATACCCATTACTCCCTTTATTTCTCCGGGGTATATCCCCCAGGTGGTTAAATCCCAATTCATGACACTTTCCATTGTACGCAGTGTGTACAGAATGAAAAGAAGTAATAACGGAAGCGCAAATGCTAATAGAATTTTTTGAATTTCAAGTTTCATTTTGTCATAATTATACCGATTTCATTGCAATACTACGGATATTTAAGCGAAAAATGAAAAATATTTTGCTATTTAATTTTGCTTTATCCATTTAATTACTAATTTTGAGCGTTGCATAAAAAATAATATGTGACACAAAACTATATGGAAATTCGATTTATAACCTTAAAATAACAACTATGAGTTACTTACGATTTGACAAGACTCTTATGACGAACCTCGGAGAATCATTGCCGAAAGAAATTCTTCGTACAAACCGTTCAGGGGCTTACCATTGTACAACCATTGTTGATTGTAATACGAGAAAATATCATGGTTTGCTCGTTATTCCGGTTCCGGAACTGGATGATGAAAACCATGTATTGTTATCGTCATTGGATGAGACAGTGATACAACATGGCGCTGAATTTAATCTGGGCCTTCATAAGTATCAGGGCGACAACTACAGCCCTAGAGGACACAAGTATATTCGCGAATTTGAATGCGAGAAAGTGCCTACCACTATATATAGGGTAGGAGGTGTGATCCTGAAAAAAGAAAAACTTTTCGTTCATCACGAAAATAGAATCTTAATCCGCTATACCTTGTTGGAAGCGCATTCTGCAACTACCTTGCGACTGCATCCGTTCCTGGCTTTCCGTAGCGTGCGTCAGTACACCCACGAAAATTCACAGGCCAGCCGTGATTATCAGGAAGTGGACAATGGTATCAAGACTTGTATGTATCCGGGTTATCCCGAACTATATATGCAACTCAACAAGAAAAATGAATTCCATTATCAGCCCGATTGGTATCGTGGTATTGAATATCCTAAAGAACAGGAAAGAGGATACGATTTTAATGAAGACCTCTACGTTCCCGGATACTTTGAAGTGGACATTAAGAAAGGTGAAAGTATTGTATTTTCGGGTGGCGTATCCGAGGCTAGTACACGCACATTGAAGAAAACCTTCGAAGAAGAAGTGGAAGAACGTACTCCGCGTGACAACTTCCAGCACTGCCTGATTAACGCTGCCCACCAGTTCCTGAACAAACAAGGTGGTGAATCTTATATCCTGGCAGGATATCCGTGGTTTAAATGCCGTGCCCGCGATATGTTTATCGCTTTGCCGGGATTGACACTCGCCATTGACGAAGTAGCTAAGTTCGAAAGGGTAATGGAAACAGCCCGTAAGGCCATCCATGATTTTATTAACGATGAGCCCGATGAAATCAAGATATACGAAATGGAGCATCCGGACGTATTGCTGTGGGCGGTATGGTGTATCCAGCAATATGCCAAAATGGTGTCACGCGACCAGTGCCGTGAGAAATATGGCGCCTTGCTGGAAGAAATTATGGAATACCTTCGCCGCGAAAACCATCCCAACCTCTTCCTGCACTCCAACGGCTTGCTTTATGCTAACGGAACAGAGAAGGCTATCACCTGGATGAACTCTACGGCAAATGGACGTCCCGTTATTCCGCGTACAGGCTATATAGTGGAAATCAATGCATTGTGGTATAATGCTTTACGCTTTACAAGTGATTTGTTGGGTGAAGGTGGAAACAATAATTTGGCTGATGCGTTAAATGAATTAGCTGATAAGACCGGAAAATCTTTCGTAGATACTTTCTTGAATGAATATGGTTATCTGCTGGATTATGTAGATGGCAACATGATGGATTGGAGTGTACGTCCGAATATGATATTTACCGTAGCATTCGACTATTCTCCACTGGATGCCCGGCAGAAGAAAGGAGTGCTGGACATTGTGACCAAGGAACTGCTTACCCCGAAAGGACTCCGTTCGCTCAGCCCGAAGAGTGGTGGCTACAACCCCAACTATGTAGGCCCGCAGATGCAGCGTGATTACGCTTACCATCAGGGTACGGCATGGCCGTGGTTGGCAGGCTTCTATTTTGAGGCTTACCTCCGCATTTATAAGATGAGCGGTGTAGGATTTATAGAACGTCAGTTGATAGGCTACGAAGATGAAATGATTTCTCACTGTATTGGCTCTATACCCGAACTGTTTGATGGTAACCCGCCTTTCAAAGGTCGTGGAGCTGTATCATTCGCTATGAATGTGGCAGAGATTTTGCGAGTATTATATTTATTGAGTAAATACAATTATTGAAAGGAGGGACCTATATGAAAGTATTAATGTTTGGATGGGAATTTCCTCCCAAAATATATGGTGGTCTTGCAGTAGCATCTTACGGTATTACCAAAGGTCTGAGCTTACAGGGCGATGTAGAAACAACTTTCTGTATGCCTAAGCCATGTGGCGACGAAGAGAATTTTCTGAATATAGTAGGTATGAATCAAGTGCCTATTGTATGGCGTGATGTGGATTATGATTATTTGAAATCACGCCTTTCGACTTCTACTCCGGAACAGTATTATGCCTTCCGCGATCATATCTATTCTGATTTCTCATATATGCATGTCAATGATTTGGGGTGTATGGAGTTTGCCGGTGGTTATCCGGGGAATCTTCACGATGAAATCAACAATTTCTCTATTATTGCCGGTGTCATTGCACGCCAACAGGAGTTTGATATTATCCATGCGCACGATTGGTTGACTTACCCTGCCGGCGTACATGCCAAGATGGTGAGTGGCAAACCGCTGTGTATCCATGTGCACGCTACTGACTTTGACCGTTCACGTGGAAAGGTGAATCCTACCGTGTACGGTATGGAAAAGAATGGTATGGATCATGCAGACTGTATTATGTGTGTGTCCGAATTGACCCGCCGTACGGTTATCAATGAATACCATCAGAATCCGAATAAGGTATTTGCCATGCACAATGCCGTTTATCCGTTATCACAAGATTTGCTGGATATTCCTCGTCCCGATCATTCAAAAGAAAAAGTGGTGACTTTCCTTGGGCGTATTACCATGCAGAAAGGTCCCGAATACTTTGTTGAAGCAGCAGCGCTGGTATTGAAGCGTACCCGTAATATCCGCTTTGTAATGGCCGGATCGGGAGATATGCTTGAAGCTATGATTGAACTGGCTGCCGAACGAGGCATTGCAGATCGTTTCCATTTCCCGGGCTTCCAGCGCGGGCGTCAGGTTTACGAAGCCTATAAGAACAGCGATGTATTCGTTATGCCTTCCGTTTCCGAACCTTTCGGTATCGCTCCCCTTGAAGCCATGCAGTGTGGAACTCCTTCCATCATCTCCAAGCAATCTGGTTGCGGTGAGATTCTGGATAAAGTGATCAAGACCGATTACTGGGACATTAATGCAATGGCCGATGCCATATATTCTATCTGTACCAATCCTTCTCTCTTCCAGTATTTGCAGGAAGAAGGCAAGAAAGAGGTCGATGGCATTACGTGGGAAAAAGTAGGTTTGAGAATCCGTGCCCTCTATGAGGATGTGTTAAGAAACTATGGTAAATAATAAAACAATAATTAGATATGAAAACAATATGTCTTTACTTTGAAATACATCAAATTATTCATCTGAAGCGCTATCGTTGCTTTGATATTGGTCGTGATCATTACTATTATGATGATTATGAAAATGAACGCGGTATCAGCGATATAGCCGAACGCTCATATATCCCTGCACTGAGTGCATTGATTGAAATGGCAAAGAATAACGGTGGTGCGTTCAAAGTTGCTTTGTCTATCTCGGGGGTGGCATTGGAACAGTTGGAAGTATATGCTCCTGCGGTAATCGAGTTGTTACATCAGTTGAATGAAACCGGATGTTGTGAATTTTTGTGCGAACCTTATTCTCATGGCCTTTCTTCATTGGCCAATGAAGACTGTTTCCGTGAAGAAGTGGAACGTATGCGTACCAAAATCAAACAAATTTTTGGCAAAGAACCGAAGGTATTCCGTAATTCAAGTTTGATTTATTCTAATGAAATAGGTGCTACCATAGCCGATATGGGCTTTAAAGGTATGTTGACCGAAGGGGCCAAACACATTTTGGGCTGGAAGAGCCCGCACTATCTGTATCATTGTGCCATGAATCCCAATCTGAAGCTATTGCTTCGTGACTTCAAATTGTCTGATGATATCAGTCTGCGTTTCTCAAATTCCGAATGGAATGAATATCCGTTGTTTGCCGATAAGTATATAGACTGGATTGCATCATTGCCGGAGGAAGAACAGGTAATCAATATCTTCATGGAGCTTTCCTCTTTGGGTATTGCACAGCCGTTGTCTACCAATATATTGGAATTTATGAAGGCTTTGCCTGTATGTGCCAAGGAAAGAGGCATTACTTTCTCTACACCTACAGATATCATTACCAAACTGAAATCTGTGGATCAGGTGGATGTTCCTTACCCTATGTCCTGGATAGACGAAGAACGCGATATCAGCCCGTGGCTGGGTAATGTGATGCAGCGTGAAGCTTTCAACAAGCTCTATAGCGTTGCCGAACGTGTTCATCTGTGTGATGACCGCCGCATTAAGCAAGACTGGGATTATTTGCAGGCAAGTAATAACTTCCGTTTCATGACTACCAAGAATACCGGTCTTTGGCTGAATCGTGGTATCTATGATTCTCCTTATGATGCATTTACTAACTACATGAACATTCTGGGCGATTTTATCAGCCGTGTAAACTCATTGTATCCCGTAGATATGGATAATGAAGAGTTGAATTCATTGCTGACTACTATCAAGAATCAAGGAGAGGAACTGGTAACCTTGAACAAGGAAGTAGAGAAATTGCAGGCCAAACTGGAAAAAACTGAGAGTAAGAAAGCTCCGGCTGCAAAGAAAGAATCTGCCGCCAAGAAACCTGCTGCTGCCAAGAAGACTGTAGAAAAGAAACCTGCTGTGAAGAAGCCGGCTGCTAAAAAGGCCGCTGCGAAGAAGGAAGAATAATTGAATAATTATAGCAGACTTTTGACATTCACCGTTGTGCTTTCGGAAAGCTCTTATAGAGTGGGAGGAAGCATGACGGTGTTTTTTATTTGAAAAGTTTGCGGCATTAGATATTTTCCTTATCTTTGTCTGCCTTAAATACGAAAAAGCGATGAACCAGTTATGCCAGAACAAACATATGATACGTTTCCGTCGTTGGAGCCGGAAAGGTTATGCTATGTTTTATAGTTTGGGCAAATGCGTTACCATCGGTAATCTGAAGAAGGGGATTGCTGACGTATCTTTGGGAAAGCAGGCAAATGTTTGTACATCATTCTCTGTTTGTCTGCCTGTACAGGAATATAATGCGGAGGATAAATGGGACGAAGGAGGTAATCCTTCTGAATATATGTTGCAAATATTCCTGATACAACTACCACAACAACAGGCGGTTGATATAAATTCGTTTTTTTTCCTTGACACAATATATTTGTTTGCCGAAAGGATGCGTGATGCATCTTTTCGGCTTTTTTTTGTTTCAATTTAAACTACAAAATGATGCTGAAAGAAATAAAGACCAAAGTGCTGGGCGGTGAAAGAATTACCGTGAAGGAAGCCGAATGGCTAGCCGAGAGGGTAGAAAAGCCGGATCTGTATGATGCTGCCCATGAAATAACACGGGCAATGGCTTCCCGGGAATTTGATATGTGCTCCATTATTAATGCCAAGTCCGGCAAATGTCCCGAAAACTGTAAATGGTGTGCACAGTCTGCCTATTATAAGACAAAAGCGGATATTTACGATTTGGTAGAGAAGGAAGAATGTCTGCGCCACGCTTTGTATAACCAAGCACAGGGGATTTCCCGATTTTCACTGGTAACCAGTGGAAGGAAGCCGAGTGCCCGAAATATGAAACAGTTGTGTGAAACAACGGAATATATGCGTGAACACTCGCACATCCGGTTATGCGCTTCTTTGGGATTATTGAACGAGGAAGAGCTGAAACAACTGTATAAAGCTGGTATCACCCGTTATCATTGTAATCTGGAAACGGCTCCTTCTTATTTTTCTTCTTTATGTTCTACGCATACGCAAGAAGAGAAGATAGCAACCTTGCAGGCGGCACGCAGAGCAGGAATGGATGTATGTAGCGGAGGAATTATTGGTATGGGAGAGACTATGAAACAGCGTATCGAATTTGCTTTTAAGTTAAGAGAACTGGAGGTGCAGTCCATTCCCATAAATCTGTTGCAGCCCATACCGGGTACTCCGTTAGAAAATGAGGAACGCCTTACGGAAACGGAAATTTTGACCACTATTGCTTTGTTTCGTTTTATCAACCCTACGGCATTCCTGCGTTTTGCCGGAGGCCGTTCGCTGATGAGCGTGGAAGCTGTGAAGAAAGCATTGTATATCGGTATCAACTCTGCGATAGTAGGAGATTTGCTGACTACATTGGGATCGAAAGTATCGGAAGATAAAGCTTTGATAGAGGAAGCGGGATATACAAAGGCTGAAGTGAATGATAACACAACGAAAAAATAAGATGGAAAACTTTGACAGGGAACATTTGTGGCATCCCTATACATCGACCACCCATCCGCTACCGACTTATAAGGTGAAGCGTGCAGATGGAGTGTATATAGAACTGGAAGACGGAAAGCGCCTGATAGAAGGAATGTCCTCCTGGTGGTGTATGGTGCATGGATATAATCATCCGGTATTAAATAAAGCGCTGAAAGACCAGATAGACTGTATGAGTCATGTCATGTTTGGCGGTTTGACGCATGACCCGGCTATAGAACTGGGTAAACTCTTGCTGAAGCTGGCTCCTTGCCGCATGCAGAAAATATTTTATGCAGATTCCGGTTCCGTTGCTGTTGAGGTGGCATTGAAAATGGCGGTGCAATATTGGTATGCACAAGGACAGGAAAAGAAGAATAATTTGGTAACCATCCGTTCCGGATATCATGGCGATACGTGGAATGCCATGTCAGTGTGCGACCCTGTGACCGGAATGCATAGCATTTTCGGCACGGCATTGCCGGTGCGTTATTTTATTCCTGCACCCCGGTCACGCTTTGACGGCACTTGGGATCAGAGCGATATAGAGCCGTTGAAAGAAGTGCTGGAACAGCATCACGAAGAGATAGCTGCCTTGATTCTGGAACCCATTGTGCAGGGAGCCGGTGGAATGCGCTTTTATCATCCGGAGTTTTTGCGTCAGGCGGAAAAACTTTGTAAACAATATCAGTTGCTGCTCATCTTTGATGAGATTGCCACAGGCTTTGGACGGACAGGAAAGCTGTTTGCCTGGGAGCATGCAGGAGTCCAGCCGGATATAATGTGTATAGGCAAAGCGTTGACAGGTGGATATATGACTTTCTCTGCCGTGCTTGCCAGTGATGAAGTGGCAGATACTATCTCTAACGGCTATCCGGGAGCCTTTATGCATGGACCTACCTTTATGGGGAATCCGCTGGCCTGTGCCGTGGCGAAGGCATCGGTTGAATTGTTGCTTTCTTATGGTTGGGAAGAAAAGGTAAGGGCTATCGAATGCCAATTGAAACGAGAACTGGCACCCGCCGCACAGTTGCCGCAGGTAGCTGATGTGCGTGTTTTGGGGGCGATCGGGGTAATAGAAGTAAAAGAATCTGTAGATATGGCTTTTATGCAACGCCGTTTTGTGGAAGAAGGGGTGTGGGTGCGTCCTTTTGGAAAGTTGGTATATATTATGCCTCCTTTCATTATTCAACCCCAAGAACTGAGCAAACTGACGCATTCGCTGGTAAAAATTATAGGAGAATTAAAAAAATGAATCCATTAACTGACTGGGAAAAGGAATTAACCTTACTTGAAAAGAAGAGCAATCTGCGCAGACTGCCCGCTACCCACCATCTGGGTAGGGAAGTGGAAGTAAACGGAAATGTAATGCTCAATCTATCGTCCAATGATTATCTGGGACTGGCTACTGATCTGTCCTTGCGCACTGAATTTTTACAAAACCTTACTCCCGAAATATTTCTTCCATCCTCTTCTTCTTCCCGTCTGCTGACAGGAAATTTTGATATCTATACCCGTTTGGAAGAACTGCTTGCCCGAATGTTTAGCAAAGAAAGTGCGTTGGTCTTTAATAGCGGTTATCACATGAATGCCGGTATTCTTCCCGCAGTGAGTGATGCCCGTACCTTGATTTTGGCCGATAAACTGGTACACGCCAGCATCATTGACGGTATCCGGTTGTCGGCGGCAAAATGTATCCGCTACAGGCATAATCATTATGACCAATTGGAACAATTGCTGACTTCCCATCATGCTGAATACGATAAAATAATCATTGTAACCGAAAGTATTTTCAGTATGGACGGCGATGAGGCCGATCTTCACCGGCTGGTCACTTTGAAACGGACCTATGAAAACGTGTTGCTTTATGTGGACGAAGCGCATGGTGTGGGAGTACGGGGAGCACATGGCCTGGGTTGTGCGGAAGAACAGGATTGTGTGGCGGATATTGACTTCCTATGTGGAACTTTCGGCAAAGCATTGGCTTCGGTAGGAGGTTATATCGTTTGTTCCCGGACCATTCGCGATTATCTGGTCAATAAAATGCGTACACTGATATTTACGACAGCTTTGCCCCCTGTGAACTTGATGTGGACCTTTTTTGTTCTGGAACGTTTGGAGCGTTTTCACCTTCAGCGGCAAAAGTTACAACATATATCCTCTCTGCTGAAAGAAGCATTGATGAAAAAAGGGTATGATTGTCCCTCTACCAGTCATATTCTGCCCATGACCCTGGGAGATAGCGGCGATACGGTGTTAAAGGCTGAAACGTTGCAACGTAAGGGATTTTACGCATTACCGGTGCGTCCTCCCACCGTGCCCGAAGGAACGTCACGTATTCGTTTTTCATTGACGGCAGCTATTACTGAAGAAGAAATAAGGAAACTGATAGAATTAGTATGAAACACTATTTTATACAACAAAAAAATTACTCCCGACTGACCCTTTTCTTTGCCGGTTGGGGAATGGATGAACAACCATTTATGGATGATTGCCCCCATGACAGTGATCTGTTGATCTGTTATGATTATCGTTCACTGGACTTTGATTTTACTCTTTTGCAGGGGTATCAGGAAATTCGTCTGGTTGCCTGGTCTATGGGAGTATGGGCGGCGTCTGTGGTTTTGCAGCATTTAGATTTGCCTGTCCATGAAAGCATAGCTCTGAATGGCACGATGATTCCCATAGACGATAGCAAAGGTATTCCCCGGACTATTTTTGAGAGGACATTGAATGGTCTGAACGAACCCGCGTTAGAAAAGTTTATTCGCAGGATGTGTTTGAAAAGAGAGCATACAGAGGCCTTTTTGTCCAAACGCCCCAAGCGTCCTGTGGCAGAACTGAAAGAAGAACTGCAAAGGATTGGAGAGCAGGTGCGTTCTTGTGCTGTCCTCGCTTTTAAATGGCAGCGGGCTGTCATAGGCAGGGACGATCTGATTTTTATAACCGTCAACCAAAGAAATGCGTGGAGGGATACCGAAACAGAAGTAATGGAGTTGGATATTCCTCATTATTCCGGGGAAACAGTCAGAAAGATATTGTGTTCCCATTAAAAAGTAAGAGTATATGATTGACAAGCAGTTGATAGCCCGCCGTTTTTCCCGTGCTGTAGAAAGTTACAACCGTGAGGCGGTGGTACAAAAGCAAATAGCCCATCGCATGAGCGATATGCTGAACCGGTATTTGCCACATCCGTGTAACCGGGTGTTAGAGATTGGCAGTGGAACGGGGTTTCTGACCCGGGAACTGATGGATACTCTCCATCCCCGGAAACTGGTACTGAATGATATCTGTCAGGAAATGAGTACTTGTTTTACCGATTTGCTGGGCAGTGGCAAAGCCACATTTCTGGCAGGTGACGCCGAGTTTCTTTCTTTTCCTCCGGGACAGGACTTGATCGTATCTTGTTCGGCATTACAGTGGTTTGTATCTCCCGAACAATTTTTTGAACGGTGCAATGCACTGTTGAAGCAGAAAGGTTATTTTGCATTTACCACTTTTGGCGGAGATAATCTGAAAGAAATTGCATCCGTTGCAGGCAGCAGGCTTCACTATCGCTCTTTGGAGGAATTGAAAGAAGCGCTGTGTGTGCACTATGAAATACTGAGCGCCCGTGAAGAGCGTATTTGTTTGACTTTTGACACTCCGCTCAAGGTGCTTTACCATTTGAAACACACCGGAGTAACTGCCATTCGGCAACAGGCGTGGACCAAGGGTGATTTGCAGGAATTTTGTGATAAGTATACCTCTTTGTTTAGTAATGGCAGCTCGGTGACATTGACTTATCATCCCATTTATATTATCGCAAAAAAGAAATAACTTTAAATAGAAAGAATAATGAGACAGAACGTATTTTTTGTAAGCGGCATAGATACAAATATCGGAAAAAGTTATGCGACAGCTCACTTGGCACGCCTTTGGAATGAACAAGGTCGTCGGACTATTACCCAGAAGTTTATACAGACGGGGAATCCGGAAGGTTATTCGGAAGATATAGAGTTACACCGCCGCCTGATGGGGATGGATTATTTGCCCGAAGATGAACAGGGCATTACCAAACCTGAAATATTTTCGTATCCGGCGTCGCCCGATCTGGCTTCACGGATAGATAACCGTGCTATCGACTTTGATAAAATAAACCGTGCTACCGGGATGCTGAGTGAACGCTATGATGCTGTCCTGGTAGAAGGAGCCGGAGGACTGATGGTGCCATTGACCGAGGAGTTGCTGACTATAGATTATATTCAGGAGTCGGGCTATCCTTTGATTTTTGTCACTTCGGGACGTTTGGGTAGCATCAATCATACATTATTGAGTTTTGAAGCGATAGAACGGAGAGGAATACAGCTTCATACGGTGATGTACAATATGTTTCCCGAAGAAGAGGATAAACTCATTCAGGCAGATACAGAGGCTTATATTCGTCGTTATATGGAGAAACATTTTCCAGAGGCGGCATTTGTGAAAGTGCCTTGCCTGTAATTCGGCTATGAAGTGCAATGTCCTGTGGGAAGAAAGTAGGAAACGGGTTTCCATCAAGCTGCCCGAAAACTAGATGAAGGATATCATATAGTCTGTCATTCTGAACTGCATGACAGCGATAGCTGAGTTTTCGGACAGCCTCATTCAGATGTATGATAAGATCTATATCTTTCACCTGTAAGATTACTAATCTTACACCTTATACATTACTATGAATCGTCCTGAGCGTTAGTAATCTTTCGATCGGCAAATCAGGCAAAAGCAAACTGAAAAAAGTAAGTTAAGTTCGTGAGATAAATAAGTTGACTTAGCCGGGCAAGTAAGCAGGCTTACTTTGTCATCAGTGCCTGCTTGCTTTTTCAGTGCCTTCGTTGGGTTGTCCCTCCTGTAGTTTAGAAACTTAATCCGAAAACAAAATAAGCACCTTCGGTGCGTGGGTTCATGGTAACCTTTGCAAAAGCCGGGACAGAAAATGAATCCGTGATCTTTATCTCTTTGGAGGCTTCCAAGCTGATATCACAGACGGTGAAACCGTTAGAACCGCTGCAAGCAGGGTCTTCGGAATAGTTATAGAAATCAGTTGCCCACGGAGTTGCTCCTATTTCTGCTGTCCATTCCAGTCCGGCCAGTTTGAAGGGGACGGTAGCCGAGATATAGGAAGAGTAGGCTCTGTTCCCTTCTTTATTCACTCCGTCTGCTCCGGCAAAATTGGTGTATCCGTTCAAAGCCAAAGGACCGAAATCGTAACCCACCTGTGCTTCGAACACATGATTGGTGTCATGTGACCCGTAATGAAAATATCCGGGGCCGCCATTGATCCAATAATCTGTAACAGAAATACTGAAACCACCTGTTGTGTAACCTATTGTAAAATCAAGTTCCTTTGTGTCTTTCTTTTCAATACCTACCGATCCCCATGCGCATAACGAGAATCCTTTATAGGAAACGGACACTGAGGGCTGGATGCTTACGTTACCCAAATCCTGACCACGCCAGATGTATCCGCTTACAAGGTCGGCCCCTACACTTGCTTCCACTTCATTCTGGGCAATGCTCATTGCGGGGACTACTATGGTCATAGCTGATAGTAATGCTGCTTTTCTAAAACTCCTTTTCATTGCTTTTTACCTTTCAATTCATAATAGTGAGTATGTTGTATCTCGTGTACCTACGACATCGGTGTCATATCGTCGGCAAATTTACATTTTTTATCTCATTTACGAAAATAGCCTGGTTATGAAACATGGCTTAATGAGATAATGTTCCGTTTTGTTATCCTTCGCTCTATATTCACTATTATATATAATAAGATGAAGACTGAAATAACAAAATGATAACATACGATCGTATTTAAATATTATTTCGTTACCTTTGCGCTCTGTTGGATAAAAAAGAGTTTTGTAATGCAGAATATTATTGCGATAGAGAATGGCGTGACACGCCATCCGCTGTACCGGATGAAGGAACCGGTAAATATGACACTTGCCGCCGGAGAACATATAGCTATTGTGGGACGAAATGGTGCCGGAAAGAGTATATTGGTAGATACTATCACAGGCCGGTGGCCATTGTTGATGAACGATGTGAAATATGATTTCTCTCCCTCTCCCTCAAAAATGGCTTATGAAAACATAAAGTATATAGCTTTTCGCGACTCATATGGCGATTCTGATGGAAATTATTACTATCAGCAACGCTGGAATGCTCATGATTTGGATGAAACCCCACTGGTACGTGATTTATTACCTGAGTCAGCCCATCCTGAATTGAAGGAGGCTCTGTATGAGCTGTTTGGCATTGAAAAGATGCTGGATAAACATATTATTCTGCTTTCAAGCGGTGAACTGCGTAAATTTCAGTTGACAAAGACTTTGCTGAGTAATCCGCGTGTATTGATTATGGATAATCCCTTTATAGGACTGGACGCAAAGACGCGTGAGCAGCTTCATGCCTTGTTGAGCGAATTGACTAAGGTCACCCATCTGCAAGTGATATTGATACTGTCAAAATCCGATGATATCCCTGCCTTTATTACTCATGTTATTCCGATGGAAGATCGGGTTTGCGGCAGGAAGATTGCTTTGGAAGAGTATCTGGCAGCCTGTCAGCCGGCACCTCAACGCATACTTTCCGAAGACAAAGAAGCGCGGATTCTGAATCTGCCTTATAGTAAGGATTTATATCATACGGAACATGTGGTAGATTTGAATAAGGTAAGTATCCGTTATGGTGAGCGAACCATTTTGAAAGACCTGGATTGGACCGTGAAATGTGGTGAGAAATGGGCGTTGAGCGGAGAGAACGGGGCTGGGAAATCCACGTTGTTGAGTCTGGTTTGTGCCGATAATCCTCAGAGCTATGCGTGTGATATTACACTGTTCGGAAGAAAACGCGGTTCGGGAGAGAGTATTTGGGAAATAAAGAAACACATTGGTTATGTCAGTCCCGAAATGCATCGTGCTTATTTGAAGAACCTTCCTGCCGTTGATATTGTGGCGAGCGGATTGCATGACTCCGTGGGACTGTATAAACGTCCGCATCCCGAACAAATGGACGCTTGTGAATGGTGGATGGATATTTTCGGTATTGCCGGTCTGAAAGACCGTAATTTTTTACAGCTTTCCAGTGGTGAACAACGGTTGGTGTTGTTGGCCCGTGCTTTTGTGAAAGATCCGGAATTGCTGATTTTGGACGAACCCCTTCATGGGCTGGATTTGTACAACCGCCGTTTGGTGAAAGATATAATCGAAGCTTTTTGCCGCCGCAAGGATAAGACGATGATTATGGTGACACATTATCAGGAAGAATTGCCAAAATGTATTACAAATTCTATCTATTTGAAGCGAAACTAATAAACTGTAGAATGAAAAGGTCCGGAATATAAAATTCTGATAGCTAGAGACACAAACGGAGTTTTCTGTTTGGTGTCTCTCCTTATTGTTGCTTAAACAATCTTATAACACAAAATTTAAAATCTTTTAAGCCAAATCCTTTGTAATTGCCGAATTTGTGCTATTTTTGCTCAAGATTAAATAAAACCATGGGCAAAGGTTATCTAAAGTATAAATATGTTTTGACTTTTATTATATTGGCGTTTGCTTTTATATGCGGGTTAAACTACAAACAATGGCATGTTACTAAAGACTTAGCGACAAAGCACATATCTCTGATCTATTCTTTTTCTAAAGATGAAATAGGTTATGGAAACATAGAGCAATTACTTTATCAAGAATTTAGGAAACGAGGGATAGAGCCTGTATTTGACAAGTTTTACTTGGATTGCACGTTGCTTAGTTCCGGAAAAGAAATAGAGTCCTTGAGGAAGTATCTTGAACTGGTTAAAAGCAAATCTGTTGATTTGATTCTTACAGTGGGAGATCAATCTACTTATTCTCTATTATCCACTCACCATCGTTTACTTTCTTCTATACCTGTACTGGCCTGTAGTGTTCACTTTCCGGACGAAAAACTGATAGCGGAATATAATACGGAGAAAGTATATGTTTTGCGTGATACTCCTGACTTGAAGCGGAATATGGATTTTATCAAGACGTTGCATCCTCACACGAATATGGAAATCATATACAATATAGATATGACTGTTTTGGGGCATAAATCTTTTGATTTGTTTATTCATGCTGTCAATAGGAAAGATGTGAGGATTTTAGGTTATCAGAAAGCGTTTACACAGCAGTGTGATTATGAGAAATTGAAGGAAATGATTGAGTATTATGACCTGATGCCAGGTATGCCTGCCTTATCTGATGCCAAGAAAAAATTGACTGTAAGCCTTTGTCCGTTTCGTTATATAAAGGGGGCTTCTTTATTGGTGATGCTCGAAAAATCAAAACGCGAGCAGGAAGATCAGGTTTTTCTGTTGGATAAGTTCGATATGATGTCTATTCCCATTGTGAATGCGTTGAACATCCCTTCTTTTAGTTGCATCCGGGAAGGATTCGGTGAAAAGACAAAGATTGTGGGTGGATATATGGCGACAGAAGAAATAACAGCTCAGTCTGTTGCCGATATGGGAGCACGGCTCATAAATAAAGAGAAGATAGGTATGCCCAAAATCAGAGATTTGAAAAAAGAATATGTACTGGACTGGACCTATTTTTCAGAAAATTCAGCGCATATGCACGATGTGCCGGGGAACGTCCGTATTATCAATTATCCGTTTTATGATCGATATCGGGCGGAGTTGTATCTGCTGGGTGGATTATTTGTTCTTTCTTTTATCCTTCTCTCTGTCAGTTTGCTGCATACACGTCGCCGTTCGTTCATAGAACGTAAGAATCTGAAGATGTTAGAAGAAGTACACAAGCGTTTGAGTCTTTCTATGGATGGAGGGCAGATATCACTTTGGAGTATTCATGATGGTATTTTGGAATTTGATGAGAATTATAGTAACCTGTTAGGATTGGAACAACGGAAGTTTAGCCGGGAAGATATACTACAATATGTGCATCCTGCTGATGTGGATTTATTGACTTCTTTTTCCGATATGCTATATCAGGCTTCCGGAATGCAAATACAGCGTGTTCGTTTCAATTTTAGTAAGGAAACGTCGGATTATCAATGGTTTGAACTTCGTTGCAGCAGTATGCAAGGCGCAGGGGGAAAGATGATGCTGGCAGGTATTATGCAAAATATTCAGTTGGTGGTAGATAGGGAGCAACAGCTGATTCGGGCTAAAGAAATAGCCGAAAAAGCGGAACTTAAACAATCTTTCCTTAATAATATGAGCCATGAAATCCGCACGCCGCTCAATGCTATTGTTGGTTTTACGAACCTTTTACTGGGTGAAGGTGCTGAAGCGATAGATCCGAAAGAAAAGGAAACTATGCTGCAACTGGTCAATCATAATAATGAATTGCTGTTGAAACTAGTCAATGATGTGCTCGAAATATCCCGTTTGGATTCAGGAGCTATTTCTTTTGATGTGAAGGAACATGACATGGTGGAGGTTGTAAAGGAAATATTTATGACCTATGAAGGATTGGTTAAGCCTTCATTATGTTTTTCCCTAGAGTTGGATGAAAGTGGCTCCGTACCTGTCTATATGGATAACTTCCGTTTTATTCAGGTGATTTCAAACTTTTTGAATAATGCAAATAAATTTACAGATGAAGGAACTATTACGCTTGGGTGCAAAATAGATAGAAAACATCAGGAGGTATGTGTCTATGTAAAAGATACCGGTAAGGGGATAAGTGAAAAAGATCTCATTATGATATTCGACCGTTTCTATAAGACTAATGAGTTTGAACAAGGAAGTGGGTTGGGGCTTGCTATCTGTAAAGTGATTATTGAACGGTTGGCTGGACGTATAGAGGTACAGTCTGAGGTTGGGAAAGGCAGTTGTTTTTCCGCTATTCTGCCTTTGGCGGATACTATTATAATTTAATGGATAAATCATTAAACGAAAAAACAAGTAATGGGTAATAAATTGAAACCTTGGCAAAGGTGGCTGCTGTTCGTTGCTTCGATGACAATTGTTTTTGTATTGGGAGTGATTATCTCTTCTTTGATGGAGCACAGGGAGGAAGTAGAAGATTTGATTTTTGTTAAAAAAATAGAGATAAATGGCATAGAACCTCGTAGTGCTGTTTTTGGAGAAAATTATCCTCGTGAGTATCATACTTGGGCTGAAACAACAAGTATCGGTGTTCCGGAAGGGTTTCAAGGAGATATTTCCATTGATATGCTGAAAGAGCGCCCCGAAATGGTTATCCTATGGGCCGGCTATACTTTTTCCAAAGATTATTGTACGCCGCGTGGCCATATGTATGCAATAGATGATATCCGCCGGACGCTTCGTACCGGTGCGCCCATGAATGCATCCGAGGGACCCCAACCAGCTACTTGCTGGACCTGTAAAAGTCCGGATGTGCCTCGCATGATGGAAACTATTGGTGTAGACTCTTTCTATAATAACAAGTGGGCTGCCTTGGGTAGTGAAATAGTGAATCCGGTAGGCTGTGCTGATTGCCATGAACCCGTGAACATGGATTTACATATCAGCCGTCCGGCATTGATTGAGGCTTTTCAACGACAGGGCAGGGATATATCCAAGGCGGCTCCACAGGAAATGCGTTCATTGGTGTGCGCTCAGTGCCACGCGGAATATTATTTTAAAGGAGATGGAAAATACCTGACTTATCCTTGGGACAAAGGCTTCACAGTAGAAGATCTGGAGAAATATTATGATGAAATAGATTTTGCCGATTATACCCATAAGTTGAGCCGCGCCCGTATTCTGAAAGCACAACATCCTGACTATGAGCTTTTCAAAATGGGTATTCATGGTCAGCGAGGAGTATCGTGTGCTGATTGTCACATGCCTTATAATGAAGAAGGGGGAATAAAGTATAGCGACCACCATATTCAGAACCCGCTTGCAGTGGTGGAACGTACTTGCCAGACTTGCCATCGTAACAATAAAGAAACTTTGCGTAAAAATGTATATGATCGACAGCATAAAGCAAATGAGTTGCGTGCTCTTTTGGAAAAAGAACTGGCAAAGGCGCATATCGAAGCGAAGTATGCCTGGGATAAAGGAGCCGACGAGAATGAGATGCAGGAAGTGCTGACACTGATTCGTCAGGCACAATGGAGATGGGATTTTGGAGTAGCTTCTCACGGAGCTTCTTTCCATGCTCCGCAAGAAACAACACGTATTCTGGCCCACGGATTGAATAAAGCGTTGCTGGCTCGTCTGGCGGTTTCTAAAGTACTGGTTTCTCATGGATATAAAGAGGAGGTTCCGATGCCTGATATTTCAACCAAAGAAAAAGCCCAGCAATATATAGGTTTGAATATGGCTGCTGAAAAGGCAGCTAAAGATCAATTTTTGAAAGAAGTCGTTCCGGTGTGGCTCCAAAAAGCCAGAGAAGCAGGACGTATGACCATGAATAGTAAAAAAGACGAGTAATATGGAAGAAAACAAAACAGAAACTCACAATCAAAATAATATGCTTTTTGAAAAAGGCATATCCGAGTTGACACAAGAAAAGATCTTGTTCACAGAAAGTATGTATGCCCGCCTGCCTATGGGCATTGAAATCTATGATGCAAATGGCGTTTTACGCAGCATCAATGATCGTGCATTGCACATGTACGGGGTAGAGGATAGAAACATAGTAGTGGGGAAAGTCAACCTTTTCCAAAGTCCTTATGTGGACGCGGAATTACTCGCGAAGATTCAAAACGGCGATGATCTCGAACTTGAATTTGAATATGATTTTGACCGTATCAACCAAGATGCCTATTATGAGAGTCATAATAAGAATGCCATTATCTATGAAGTAAAGATTGTGGCGATATGGAATAAAGATGGAATTATAATAGGGCACATTTTGTTTACTGATGATGTAACTTCAGTAAGAGATACTGAGTTTCGTACGGAAGAAAACAAAAAGAACCTGGAAATGGCGATGGAAGCGGCTAACATGTCTTCCTGGGTGTATGATGTGCATAAAAAAATATTTAGTCCTCTCTATGGCACACCCATTGTAAGTTCTTCCATGACGCTAGAGAAGATATTGGACAAGTTGCATCCGCAGGATCGTACCCAGGTGATGGATTGTTTTTCACAACTGATAAATAAGGAAATTCAATATGGCCATATCATGATACGTTGCTTTAATGAAAAAGAAAAGCAATATCGTTATTATGAAAGCAGAATGCGCCTTTCTACCGAGCACAGGGGGAAATTGCTGATCATAGGTACGGAAGTAGATGTAACGGAAAAAATACTGATGGTCAAGAAAACAGAAGAGCTTATAGCCAAACGTGAACTGGCTATGAAGGTCAGCAATATTGTTCATTGGGATTTTGATGTCCGTACACAAGAATTTGAATCCTACAACGATCCTATTAATGATTATGCAAGTGACAGGCTGGTGACTGTTTCTCATTTTTGGGAAGTAATACATCCTGATGACCGCTCTACTTTCAATGATGCATTGCAATCCATGCTGGCTGGTATGGATGCTACCGTAAATTTTACTTGTCGTATTAAGACTCAATACGACGAATCATGGCAATATTGCAATGTTATCGGTGTCCCCTTTGAGCGTGACGAACAGGGAAATATCATTCGCTTTACGGGATTTCGCCAGAATATCTCCCAGCTCCATCAGTTGGACGAAGAACTGAAGGAAAGGAATTACAAGATGGAACTTACTTTCAAGACCGTAGGCATGTCCTATTGGGATTTCGATGTAAAAAGCAGGCAGTTCAAAGTGTTCAATGATGCTATCAATAATTTTAACTCCGAAGTTTCCGTCATTCCCGAAGATTATCTGGCAGCCGCCCATCCCGATGATGTAGCTATGGTTCATGAGAATTTAGAACATATGTTCCGGGGGGTGGATCGGGATTTCAGTTTCAAATATCGTTCTATGACCCAGTGGGATAAAGAATGGCAGACGTATGTCATCACCGGCATACAGTCCGATAGGGATAAGAGGGGGGAAGTAGTACGCTATACCGGTATCCGGTTCAATAATACCAAATGGGAAAAGGTGACACAGGAGCTGAAGAAATTGAAAGAAAAGGCCGAACTTTCCGACCGTCTCAAATCTGCTTTTTTAGCTAATATGAGCCATGAAATACGTACTCCCCTCAATGCCATTGTCGGTTTTTCCGAACTTATGGCCACTTGTGATGATCCTGCTGAAAAAGAGGAATATATGAATATAATCCAGTCCAATAATGAATTGTTGCTGAGGTTGATAAATGATATTCTGGATCTTTCGAAGATAGAATCGGGTATTTTGGAACGCAAAAGAGAGAAGTTCAATCTTGCTAAAGTATGTAGTGAATTGTATACTATGATTCAGCCTAAGATAACCCATCCCGATGTGGAGTTCCGTATGGGGGATCTGGGTCCTGATTGCCAAGTATTTCTGGACAGAAACCGCTTGAAACAGGTGTGGATGAACTACCTGACTAACGCTATAAAATGTACCCATTCAGGACATATCGAGATGGGGTACAGCCTTGAAAGGGGAGGTATCCGCATTTATGTGGAAGATACGGGAGTTGGTATTCCTGTTGAACTACAAAGCAGATTGTTTGGCCGGTTTCAGAAACTCAATGAGTTTGCGCAGGGAACTGGGTTGGGCTTAGCCATTTCCAGGGCCATTATTGAGGGAGCAGGTGGAGAAGTCGGGTTTACCTCTACCCCTGGTGTGGGCTCTACGTTTTGGGCATGGATTCCTTGTGAGATAGAAATAAAAGAATGTGCCGCTTCAGTGGACACCCGTTCTATCAAGCAGCCTTTAAACAGGAATGGATTGGAAAAGAAAGAATTGAAGATTTTGATTGCTGAAGATAATGATAGCAATTATCTGCTGGTGCAGCATATCTTAAAAGATTATCACATAACGCGTGTGGTAAATGGGGCGGAAGCTGTCAGCAGAATGCGTGAGGAAAATTATGACTTTATTCTCATGGATATGAAAATGCCTATTATGGGAGGCTTGGAGGCCGTGCGGAGAATCAGGGAATTTAATTCTGAGGTTGTGATTATCGCATTGACGGCCAATGCTTTCGATTCTGATAAGGCGCTTGCTTTTGAGGCCGGATGCAATGACTTTCTGGCAAAACCTTTGAAAAAACAACAGTTACTTGATCTGTTCTCGGTAAATTAGAGGTTGTTCTCTTCATCCATTAGTGGATAGATGATAGTTGGGCTATGCAATAATCATGATTTGTTATTGCATGACAACTATCTTCTGTCGGCAAACTTGATTTCTATCAACGCTTGGGGTAAGTCATGTCCCCCCCTCATTCAAAATGGCTCATTCCATAAACTGAGTACAAATACCCTTCCTGTTCGTTTCATAAATATAGAATCAAACTTTTAAAAAGAAAACGAATCATGGAAAACACTTTAAAGAAGCCTATGACAGGCATAATTCCTCCTTTAGTAACTCCGCTGCTGGATAATGACAAACTGGATATTGACGGATTGGAACGATTGATAGAACACTTGATAAAAGGGGGTGTGCACGGTCTGTTCATCTTGGGAACTACAGGAGAAGCACAGAGTATCAGTTATACCCTTCGTCACGAGATGATAAGGGAAACATGCCGCATTAATGCGGGTAGATTACCTGTATTGGTCTGTATTTCTGATACTTCCATTGTAGAAAGTATCCATTTGGCACATGTGGGGGCAGAGTGTGGCGCTTCTGCTGTTGTTTCTGCTCCACCTTATTATTTTGCTCCGGGACAACCCGAACTGGCAGAATTTTATGAGGATCTTATTCCACAATTGCCATTACCTCTGTTTTTATACAACATGCCTTCGCACACCAAGGTGAATTTTGCTCCGGCTACCATACAACGTATTGCGCAAAATCCCAGGGTAGTGGGATTCAAGGATAGTTCGGCAAATGCTGTTTACTTCCAGTCTGTGATGTATGCCATGAAAGGCAGACCGGACTTTGCCATGCTGGTAGGACCGGAAGAAATTACAGCAGAATGTGTATTGTTGGGCGGTCATGGAGGGATCAATGGAGGTGCCAATATGTTTCCTAAACTCTATGTAGATCTTTACAATGCCGCTTTGGCACGGGATATGGAGACAGTAAGCCGTCTGCAACCGTTGGTGATGCAGATCAGCAGCAGTATTTATACTGTTGGTCAGCATGGTTCCAGCTATCTGAAAGGCTTGAAGTGCGCTTTGTCTTTATTGGGTATTTGTGATGATTTCGTGGCGGCTCCTTTCCATCGTTTCAATGCTCCGGAACGGGAGAAAATACGCAAGGCGCTGGAGGCACTCCCTTTTTGTCCGGAGTTGAAACCATAAAAGCTGGGTGATATGCATATCATTGATATTATCATATTCTTACTGTTTACCGGTGGAGTGGTAGTTTTCGGTTGTTCCTTTTTTAAAAAGAAAGGGACTTCCGAAGAATTTACTTCTGCCGGCAGAAGTTTGCCCGGCTGGGTGGTGGGGATGTCTATTTTTGCCACTTATGTCAGCAGTATCAGTTATCTGGGTTATCCGGGAAAGGCTTTTTCGGGAGACTGGAATGCTTTTGTGTTCAGCCTGTCCATTCCGATAGCCTCTTATTTTGCGGCTCGTTACTTTGTTCCTTTTTATCGGGGGCAGGACAGTATATCAGCTTATAGTTTTTTAGAAACCAGATTTGGACCGTGGGCGCGTATCTATGCTTCGTCCTGCTATCTGCTCACTCAGATAGCCCGTACAGGGTCTATTTTGTATTTGCTGGCATTGCCTATGAATGTATTGTTAGGATGGAATATACAGACTATTATTATTGTAACCAGTGTGGCTATTGTACTTTATTCTATGCTGGGTGGGATGAAAGCTGTAATCTGGACAGAGGCCATACAGGGAATAATTCTGATTGGCGGTGCTTTGGCATGTATGTTTATTCTGCTTTTTGATATGCCTGAAGGGCCTGCACAGACTTTTTCCATTGCTATGGAAGATGGAAAATTCAGTTTGGGCAGCTTTGGAAGCAGCCTGAGTGAGTCTACTTTCTGGGTATGCCTGATCTATGGTGTATTTACCAATTTACAGAATTATGGGATAGACCAAAGTTATGTGCAGCGCTATCATACGGCAAAGAGCGAGAAAGAGGCCAAGTTTTCGGCATTATTCGGAGGCTATTTGTTTATTCCCGTATCTGCTGTCTTTTTTATGATAGGGACAGGGCTGTATGCGTTCTATAAGGTAAATCCGGGCATTTTGCCCGATGGAGTGGGGACGGATTATGTGTTCCCGTTCTTTATTGTTAATGAGTTGCCGGTAGGGTTGACCGGGTTGCTGATAGCATCTATCTTTGCAGCAGGTATGAGTACCATTGCAACGAGTGTCACCAGTTCATCCACCATTATTCTGACCGATTATTATCAGAGGTTTCGCAAGAATGCCGGAAATCGGGAAAGAATGTTGGTGCTGAAACTTTCCAGTGTAGGGGTGGGAATAGCCGGTATTTTGGTGGCTTTTGCCTTTATGAGTGTACAGAGTGCATTGGATGCCTGGTGGGCACTGGCATCTATCTTTAGTGGTGGTATGTTGGGATTGTTCCTTTTGGGATATATTTCGAAAAAGGCACGTAATTTTGATGCGGTGCTTGGGGTGATATGTGGTGTGATTCTGGTTTGCTGGATTGTGATATCACCGTTTGTGCATGCTAATCTGGCTATAGTATTCGGGACATTGCTGATATTTCTGGTAGGTTTCTTAAGCGCCAACTTATTTTATAAGAGGCGGCGATAGAATAGGTTACTGTGTTAGGGGCGGATTAAATTCCATAGCTGTCAAACTATAGAATTTAATCCGTCCGAATATATTCAATAGATACATTTTGTACAGATTCACTATTGCGACATTGAGATCAGATAAATTTCTTCAGAGTATTGACTCTGCTAAGTGCTGCATTGAAGTCTTCAACCAGTTCTCCCATTACTTCGTCTACTGTTTGCAGTTTATGCACGCTGGACGCAATCTGTCCGATTTCTAGTTCCCCCTCAAACAAATCTCCTTCAAAGATTCCTTTTTTGGCACGTCCTTTTCCTAATAAAGAACGTAATTCATCTGTTGTTGCCCCATGCGCTTCCGCTTCTTCCACTTGTTTGAAGAAATCATTCTTTACCAACCGGACAGGAGAGAGTTGTTTCAATGTCAGCTGTGTATCTCCTTCATTCAGTCGTAGACATCGATCCTTGAAGGTAAAGTGAGCTGAGCTCTCTTCTGTCAATGCAAAACGTGTACCTATCTGTACCCCATCGGCACCCAGTGCCATGGCTGCCAATATGCTTTCTCCTGAACCTATGCCACCCGCAGCTATTAATGGTACGGTTGTAATTTGCTTGACGGCCGGAACGAGGCACAGGGTGGTTGTTTCCTCCCGTCCGTTATGTCCCCCTGCTTCAAATCCTTCGGCTACAATGGCATCAACCCCTGCTTCTTCACATTTAGCGGCAAATTTCGTACTTGCCACTACATGTGCCACCAATATGTCATGTTCATGCAGATGTTCTGTCCAGGTTTTGGGATTTCCGGCAGAGGTGAAAACTATTTTTACACCCTCTTCTATTACCAGATGAATAATAGCATCTATCTCAGGATACATTAACGGAATGTTTACTCCGAAGGGTTTGTCTGTTGCCGCTTTACATTTCTGTATATGTTCACGCAACGTATCAGGATGCATGGAACCTGCCCCTATCAGCCCCAGTCCTCCGGCATTACTTACTGCGGAGGCCAGCCGCCAGCCGCTACACCATACCATTCCTCCTTGTATAATAGGATACTTGACTCCAAAAAGACTACAAATTCTGTTCATGTGTAATAATTTTTTAATTTGCTAATGTGCCAATGTGCCAATTGGCTACGCTATGTACCGCATGGTCATTGGCACATTGTTACATTATACAAAACAACTAACTTTTATTGAATGTTTTAGGAATGAAGTAGTGAAAAAAGGAAAAAAACTTAGAAATTTTAAGGTTTATAGAACAGAAATGGTCTATCTTTGTTATCGGAATTAAAATTGTATATTTATAAACGGATAAAAACCATGTTATTACAACTGCTATTTGTACTTGTTGCTATTATTGTAGGTGCCCGTCTGGGAGGTATCGGATTGGGAGTGATGGGAGGTGTAGGCCTTGCTATATTGACATTTGTCTTCGGACTTCAGCCTACTGCTCCTCCTATTGATGTGATGTTGATGATTGTTGCCGTAATCTCTGCTGCATCGTGCATGCAGGCTGCCGGTGGATTGGACTATATGGTGAAGCTGGCGGAACGGTTATTACGCCGTAATCCTTCGCAGGTTACAATCTTGAGCCCGTTGGTTACCTATCTGTTTACCTTTGTTGCAGGTACGGGGCATGTGGCTTATTCTGTGTTACCGGTTATTGCCGAAGTTGCCACAGAAACAAAGATTCGTCCTGAACGTCCCTTAGGTATCGCTGTGATCGCTTCACAACAGGCTATCACTGCCAGTCCCATTTCGGCTGCAACTGTGGCGTTGCTGGGCTTGCTGACAGGCTTTGACATTACTTTATTTGATATTCTGAAAATTACCATTCCCGCTACGCTGATTGGTGTCTTGGTGGGTGCTTTCCTTTCCAAAAAAGTAGGCAAGGAGTTGATGGAAGACCCTGAATACTTGCGCCGTCTGGAAGCCGGAATGATTGATACGAAACATGTGGAGCTGAATGACGTGAAGAATATGTTTCATGCCCGTATCTCAGTAATTATCTTTATCGCTGCAACTTTATTAATCGTATTATTTGGTTCTATTCCTGCCATGCGTCCTGTGTTCAATGGTACTACACTGGATATGCCTTCAATTATTGAAATTTTGATGCTGTGTGCTGCGGCTATCATTCTTATCATTTCGCGTACCGATGGAATCAAGGCTACCCAAGGCAGTGTATTCCCTGCCGGCATGCAGGCGGTGATCGCTATTTTCGGTATTGCATGGATGGGTGATACATTTATCAATGGAAACATTACGGAACTGACGGGTTCCATTGAGGGGATAGTACGTCAGATGCCCTGGCTGTTTGGTCTGGCATTGTTTGTGATGTCTATTTTACTTTATAGCCAAGCGGCTACGGTGCGTGCTATTGTTCCGTTGGGAATCGCATTGGGGATTTCTCCTATGATGCTGATCGCTCTGTTCCCTGCTGTTAACGGATATTTCTTTATTCCTAATTATCCTACAGTGGTGGCAGCTATAAACTTTGACCGTACAGGTACTACGGGTATTGGAAAATGGATTCTGAATCACTCGTTTATGATGCCGGGACTGGTGGCAACGGTGGTTTCCATTGTAGTGGGATTGCTGTTGATACAAGTCTTTTGAATAATATGCCAATTTGCTAATTTGACAATTTGCTGCGCTATGTTCCGCATGGCAATTGGCACATTAGCAAATTGCCACATTGATTCATTATTTTATCAGTTATGAACAAAATTCTTAAATATCTATTATAATATAAACCTAAACTTGAAAAGATTATGAATGGACTAAGAAAACTCAGCCTTATGGCGGCTATGCTGGTATGTACTGCATTGGCTGCTGTTGCCCAAAAGCCTAATATCCATATTTTGGCTACAGGGGGTACTATTGCCGGAACAGGTGCTTCGGCTACTAAAACAAACTATACTGCCGGACAAGTGGCTATCAGCACTTTGCTGGAAGCTGTTCCTGAAGTGAACAAGATAGCTAATGTGACAGGAGAACAGATTGTAAAAATCGGTTCTCAGGACATGAATGATGCTGTATGGTTAACCTTGGCAAAACGTATCAACGAGCTTTTCAGCCGTGGGGATGTAGACGGTATCGTGATTACTCACGGGACTGATACGATGGAAGAGACTGCTTTCTTCTTGAATCTGACAGTGAAAAGCGATAAACCTGTAATTTTGGTAGGAGCGATGCGTCCCTCTACAGCCATGAGTGCTGATGGTCCGCTGAACTTGTATAATGCAGTGGTTACTGCCGCTGCCAAGGAATCACGTGGCAAAGGCGTGGTGATAGTCATGAATGGTTTGATTTTAGGTGCCCATGGAGCTATGAAAACCAATACAGTGGATGTACAGACTTTCCAGTCTCCCAATTCCGGTGCATTAGGATATGTATTGAATGGGAAAGTGTTCTATAATATGGAGTCATTGAAACGCCATACCACCAACTCTGAATTTGATGTGACTCATCTTGATAAGTTGCCGAAAGTAGGTATCGTTTACAGTTATTCTAATGTAGAGGCTGATGTAATGAATCCTTTTTTGAATAATGGTTATCAGGGAATTATTCATGCTGGTGTAGGCAATGGTAATATTCACCAGAATTTATTCCCGATGTTGGAAAAGGCTCGTCAGCAAGGAATCTTGGTGGTTCGTTCCAGCCGTGTTCCGACAGGACCGACTACACTGGATGCTGAGGTCGATGATAATAAATATCAGTTTGTAGCTTCTCAAGAATTGAATCCGCAGAAAGCGCGTGTATTGCTCATGCTGGCGTTGACTAAAACGAAGGATTGGAAGAAGATTCAGGAATACTTCAACGAGTACTAATCCGTTCGATATTGTTCCTTTTCGTCTGCATTTTTTTAGCTACTTGTTTGCTCCGTGTCGCTAAGGAGGCAAACTCGCTTTACGCTAAAAGAATGAGGCCGAAAAGGAACAACATCTCGCCTATGGCAACGGTGGAAGAGCATTAAGAAACTTGTCTTTTTTTCCGTTAAGAACAAAAAGTTATTTGAGCGTAGCGAGTTCTTTTTGTTCAGGAAAAGAAGATGAAGTTTAGCTCTGGAACGGTAGCCGGTGCTTTTTCTTTTTGTTGCTTTTTCTTTTGTGCGCACAAAAGAAAAAGAGAATACATTACAACCCAAAACTTTAACGTATGAAAAGAACAATATTAGTATGCCTGACAGCCATAGCTGTGTCAGGTTCTCACTCTCTATATGCCCAATCTTCCAAAAGTGATTTCATGGCCAATGACAAAAGCCTGTTTGAAGAAGTTACAGGAATCAAAAAGAAAACCGATAAATTCAATCTCTATCTCAATATGCACGGAGACTTTAACATGAAGTGGAATGAGTCCGGTTTCGATCAGGGTGCATTTGAGATGAAGCAACTTCGTATTGAAATGAAAGGGGATATTAACGATTGGTTGAGCTACCGCTACCGTCAGCGTCTGAATCGTGGTAATGATGGTTCCGGTAACATAGACAATGTGCCTACCAGTATAGACTGGGCAGGAGTTGGTATCAAATTGAATAAGTTTTCATTTTTTGCCGGAAAGCAATGTGCCTCATATGGTGGTATAGAATTTGATTTGAACCCGATTGATATTTATGAATATAGCGACATGATAGAGCACATGAGTAATTTTATGACCGGTCTGAATGTGGCATATAACTATAATCCATACCAACAGATACAGTTCCAGATATTGAATAGCCTGAACGGCCCCTCCGAAGATATGTATGGAGATTTGGAACGTACCAAATTACCGCTGGTCTACACATTGAACTGGAATGGTAATTTCCTCGATGTTTTCAAAACCCGATGGTCTGCTTCTATCATGAATGAGACGAAGGGAGAGAAGATGTATTATTACGCATTGGGTAATGAATTTAATTTCAGTCCCCAATGGCATGCTTACTTTGACTGGATGTATTCTCGTGAAGGAGTGGATCGTAAAGGGATTATAACCAACATAGTAGGAGATGATAATCAGGCACACAATGCCTTCAATGCCGAATATATGTCTTATGTGTTGCACGTGAATTATCGTTTTGCTCCGAAGTGGAATCTGTTTGCAAAGGGAATGTATGAAACGGCTTCCGTATATAAAGCAAGTGAGGATGTGGAAAAAGGAAAGTATCGTACTTCATGGGGATATGCCGGTGGTATTGAATATTATCCGATGGACAGTAATCTGCATTTTTTTCTGGCTTATGTAGGCCGTTCTTATAAATATACTGATCGTGCGAAAGTGTTGGGTGAAGATAACTTCAGTACCAATCGCGTATCAGTAGGTTTCATTTGGCAGATGCCTGTATTCTAACCATAAAGAGTTTTTATTGCTGTAGAAGCAGATTAAATGCCATCTTGTCAAGTTCATCCATTTGATCTGTCTTCTACAGTGATTGTTTATTAGAATACAATTCTTTCTCCTTCCGTTATTTCGGTTTCCTTTTTCTTTCCGAAGAACTTGTCAATAATCAATGCAATGGCTCCGTCTCCCGTCACATTACAAGCGGTTCCGAAGCTATCCATGGCAATATAGAGTGCTATCATTAAAGCCTGTTCGCTTTCTCCGAATCCCAACATAGAAGCCAGTATCCCCAATGCAGCCATAATAGCTCCTCCCGGTACGCCCGGTGCAGCTACCATAGTAATGCCCAACATAAAGATAAATCCTGCAAACATGGGGAAATCAAAAGGCATTCCCTGCATAATCATCAACGCCAGTGCACAAGCGACAATTTTCAATGTACTTCCCGACAAATGAATGGTAGCACACAAAGGAATCACAAACCCGGCTATATCTTCTGTCACCCCGTTTTTAATGCTCTGCCGTAAGGTTACCGGAATGGTGGCTGCCGATGACTGTGTGCCCAATGCCGTGAAATAGGCGGGCATCATCCGCCCCAGTAACTTGAACGGATTGCGGTGTACAAACAGTGCCGCAATGGAGTATTGAAAAATCAGCAGGAAAATGTGAAGCAGGAAGATCACGCCGATAATTTTTATAAATACCATCAAGATATTGTACACCTGTCCGGAATGAGTCATGTTCAGAAATATACCGAATATATAGATAGGGAGCAAAGGCAGAATGACTACCTGTATGGTCTTGACTATAATATCTTTAAAGTCATTACATACATTTTTCAATGCTGTACTGTCCAGGTGCGCAATGCCCAACCCCAATGTAAAAGCCAATATCAATGAAGTCATGACATTCATTACGGGGGGAATGGCGACAGTAAAGAACGGGGCGATATCATGTGCCTCGCTGATTTGCTCTATCGGTGCTCCCGGAGTAATCATGGAAGGAAAAAAAGTGACTCCGGTGAAATAAGATAAAAATCCGGAGAACAAAGTAGCACTATAAGCCACCAGTGTAGTTACCACCAGCATTTTTCCTGCTTCTTTACCGATATCGGCAATGGCAGGAGTGACCAGCCCGAGGATAATTAACGGAATAATAAAACCCAGGAACTCACTGAAAATTCCATTGAAAGTCACAAATACTCTGACCAGTTCGCCGGGAAGAATGTTTCCGAATCCAATACCCAATGCGATGGCAATGATGATACGGGCTAATAAGCCAATTTTTAACTTCTTCATGATAATGTGCTATTGTTCAAATTGCAAAGATAGAATTATTGAACAAATTACCTATCAAATTGTTAAATATAAAAAGAACAATTTATGGAAAAGGCAGATATTGGATTAATTGGATTAGGCGTGATGGGGCAGAACCTGGCTCTGAATCTCGCCAACAAGGGATGGAAAGTTGTAGTATGGAACCGCACTGTCCCCGGAAAAGAGGAAAATGTAGTAGATAACTTTATAGCTAACCGCGCTAAAGGCAAAGGCATTATAGGAAGTAATGAACTTACTGATTTTGTAGAAGCGCTGAAAACTCCGCGAATTATCCTTCTGATGGTACAGGCAGGTCCTGCTGTTGATGAACTGATAAGCAAACTGACTCCTTTGCTGGATAAAGGCGATATTATCATTGATGGAGGAAATTCCTATTATGAAGATACGGAACGTCGCGTGAAAGAACTCTATGACAAAGGCATGTACTTTGTCGGTTGCGGCATTTCGGGAGGTGAGGAAGGTGCGTTACATGGCGCATCCATTATGCCCGGCGGTGCACAAGAGGCATGGCCTGTTATTCAACCGATGCTGAAAAGTATTGCTGCAAAGGCCGAGGATGGTACTCCGTGTTGCGAGTGGGTAGGTCCCGGTGGGGCAGGTCACTATGTGAAGATGGTGCACAATGGCATAGAATATGGAGATATGCAACTGATAGCTGAAACTTATTTCGCAATGAAGCATTTGCTGGCTTTGAAAAATGAACAGATGGCGGATATTTTCGAACAATGGAATAAGGGGCGTCTGCAAAGTTATCTCATAGAAATCACTTCCGCTATCTTACGACATAAAGAAAATGGAGGGGGGTACCTGCTTGACAGTATTCTGGATGCTGCCGGACAAAAAGGGACGGGCCGTTGGAGTGTGATTAACTCCCTGCAACTCAATACTCCGCTGGATGTGATTGCCGAGGCTGTATTTGCCCGTAATCTGTCGGCAGAAAAGAACTTGCGTGTGTTGATGTCCAAACATTATATGCACGTAGAGAATCATCCGGTATATAATTATCAGGATACGGTAGCCGGATTGGAAAGTACCTTGTATGCAGCCCGGTTGATAGGGTATGCACAGGGATTTGCCCTGATGCGTACTGCCAGTGCACAATATAACTGGAATCTGAATCTTTCGACTATTGCGCTGTTGTGGCGTGCCGGATGCATTATTCGTTCTGCATTTCTGAATGACATTGCCGAAGCTTATCGTCGCGCACCGGGCTTGTCACATTTGTTGCTGGATGAGCATTTCGGGCTGGAAGTGACTGAAGCGTTGCCCGCATGGAAAAAATATATAGGTGTCATGCTGAAAGAAGGTTTGGCTGTGCCTGTACTTTCCGCTGCATTGAATTACTTCTTAGGGCTGACTACCAATCATTCGTCTGCCAATATGATTCAGGCAATGCGTGATTATTTCGGTGCTCATACATTCGAGCGGGTAGACAGCCCCCGCGGAGAATTTTTCCACGAACATTGGGAAAACAAATATTGATACACTGTAGGGGCGCATTCAATGCGCCCCAGTGCACAAAGTAAATTATCGGAGATGTGTCAAAAGTGAACACTCCACTCCTACATCGAGAACTATAATTAATTTTTAAAAGAAAGAATCATGAGTTTACCAAATAGCTTATTTCTGGTTATCTTTGGCGCCTCCGGTGATTTGACCCGGCGCAAACTGATGCCTGCCCTGATAAAGATACACAACGGGAAGCGTTTTCCCGAACATTTTGCCATAATCGGCTGTGCCCGTACAGCATACACAGACGAAACCTATCGGGCTTATCTGAAAGATGAACTGATAAAATCCCAGGCTCTTACAAAAGAAGAGCTGGAAACACTGGACGATTTCCTGACTACCGTTTATTACCAGTCCATGGACCCGGCGGACGAAACCACCTATTCTTTATTGAACAGTCGTCTGAAAGCACTTTCCCCCCAGTATGAGAATCATGGAAATTATTTGTTTTATCTGGCAACCCCGCCATTGCTCTACGAACTGATTCCGAAATACCTGCATGATGCCGGTTTGTTGAAAAAGCCCGGGTTAAAGCGTATCATCGTAGAGAAACCTTTCGGCTACGACCTGGCTTCCGCTCAAAAACTGAACAAGATATATTCTACTTATTTCAAGGAGGAAGATATTTACCGTATCGATCATTTCCTAGGCAAAGAAACGGTTCAGAATATCATGGTAACCCGTTTTGGAAGTACCATTTACGAACCGATCTGGAACCGTAATTACATAGATCATGTAGAAATTACGGCGGTAGAAAACATGGGTATTGGTACTCGTGGAGGTTACTATGATGGGGCGGGAGCTTTGCGTGATATGGTGCAGAACCACCTGATGCAGTTACTTGCCATTACTGCTATGGAACCGCCTGCCAAATTTGACAAAAATGGTTTCCGCAATGAAGTGATCAAAGTTTATCAGTCGCTTCATCCGCTGACCGATGATTATATCCGCGATAATGTCATCCGCGGACAGTATATTGCCAGTGATGACCGTGCAGGCTATCGTGAGGAAAAAAATGTTCATCCGGATTCTCGTACGGATACCTATGTAGCTATGTGCCTGTATGTGGACAATTGGCGTTGGCAGGGTGTACCCTTTTATATCCGCACCGGAAAACAGATGCCTACCAAGGTCACTGAAATTGTGATTCATTTTAAACCGGCTCCTATGCAGATGTTCAAGATGAAAGAAGGCTTGTACAAAGGTGAGGAGCTGATTATCCGTATTCAGCCCGATGAAGGCATTCTTCAGCGTATAGCCATGAAGGAACCCGGTTCAGGTTTTTATATGGGGACGATGGAAATGGATTTCAGCTATGACCAGCACGATCAGGAAACGGGAGATGCTTATGTCCGTCTGTTGGAAGACAGTCTGGCAGGTGATCCTACACTTTTTACCCGTTCGGATGCCGTAGAAGAGAGTTGGACCTATTTCGACAAGATTTTGGATTACTGGAAGAAGCACCCCGATACTCCTCTTTACGGATATCCCGCAGGAACCTGGGGACCGAAAGAAGCGGACGTGTTGATTAACCGCAGTCATGCCGAATGGACGAATCCATGTAAGAACTTGACGCATTCTAATTTATATTGTAAGCTCTAAACTCTTTCTGAATTTATGATAACCGATAATAACCTATACGCGTCGCCTGTACAAGCGTCGCAAGCCTTAATCACTCATATATTAGAGGCAATGGATAAAGAGCCCGAACGTCCTTTTACCATTGCCCTTTCTGGAGGAACCACTCCCGCCATACTTTTTGAAGTTTGGGAGCGTGAGTATGCTGCATACACTCCCTGGTCTCGTATCTATTTCTACTGGGTGGACGAGCGTTGTGTGCCACCTACTGATAATCAAAGTAATTTTGGCCTGGCAAACCGCCTGTTGCTGAGTAAAGTGGGAATTTCCGCCAGTCACTACTACCGCATTGTTGGTGAAGGAGCGCCCGAAGAAGAAGCCCGACAATATTCTTCCATAGTTAAGACAACTGTCCCGACCGTGGATGGTGTGCCTGTTTTCGATTTTGTACTATTAGGGATAGGAGAAGACGGACACACATCGTCTATTTTCCCCGACCGTAAAGATCTCCTTACTGTCGGTGAACCGTATGGTGTGTCCGTCAATCCTTACAACAAAACCGTGCGCATATGCATGACGGGACTTCCCATGATAGAAGCCCGGCACACCTGTTTTTTGGTGACAGGTGAAAATAAATGCAGTATATTGAAACGGGTCTTGGATAAGAACAAGGAAGGAATCTATCCGGCATCTTATATCTGGCACCACGCACGCAATCCGCAACTGTACGCATCTTTATAATAGAAAGACTTGAATTAAGAGGGATAAAATTTATCACAGATTACACAGATTTGCACAGATTGAATGATGACTGATTATCATATTTAATAATCTGTGTGAATCTGTGTATTCTGTGGTGAAGAGTAGTCTTGACATACGGATATAAAAAAAGGAGCAACGCCTTGCTCCAACCTTTGTTAACCTTAAATCTAATACTATGAAAAACACATTGCAAAGGTACGTATATTTCGGAAATTTGCAAGAACTTCCCTTTATTTTATAGGTTGAAACAATGTTATTTAACATAGAAAGACACCCTGTTTACAGCTATTTGCAAAACAGGATGCCTGACCTATGATTCATTAAGACTCTTTAATAAGCATGTCCGTCTTGTTCCAGTTCCTTCGCTGTGATGGGCTTGCGGTCTATGGCACGCCACGCATAAATGATGTATGCCAGTACAAAAGGTACCAAAATAGAAACGTATGCCATGGTGCGCAGGGTAAACTCGCTGGAGCAACTGTTAGCTAAAGTCAGTGAACTTTGTAAATCGGCTGTGGACGGATAGTAAGCCGTATTATTATATCCCGCACAAAGCAATAAAGCCAATACAGTCAGTACGACTCCTGTTCCGGTAAACCAGATACCGTTGGTCGCGGTCTTGCTGAAGACAGCTCTTCCGATGCCCCAAAGTACTCCGACAACTCCTATCAGGAACAATACCAGTAATAGGGGCATATCCATCAGATTGATGAAATACTTGTAAGGTTCCATATAAATTTCCTTTGTTTCGGGATTTACGGCGAAACCATCAGCCAATAAAGTACGGATCACAAATGCCAGAAATAGAATAAGGAAAGGAATGGCATCTGTGATAAGCTGACGGCGACAGCGGGGGATCAAGTCTTTATCTCTGATATTATTGATGAAATAAAGGTTGCCCAGCAGACGCGCCAGGAAGAATACGGCGAATCCTAACACCAGATTCCACGGATTGGTCAACGCATCCAGCCCATGCCATCCGTTTGCCCAACTGCTGATGATAGGCATCAGTTCATTACCCATATTGCCCTTATTTACCAGGAAATTGGAGCCGGTAAAGAATGTGGCTACGGCACCTCCCAACAATAGAGGACCCACAATGCCATTGATAACCAGAAACCATTGGTAAGTACGTTTTCCAAGCAGGTTACCCAACTTGGACTGGAATTCATAAGAAACGGCCTGCAATACGAAACTGAAAAGGATAATCATCCATAACCAGTAAGCGCCGCCGAAACTGGTACTGTAGAACAGTGGGAAAGAAGCGAAAAAGGCGCCGCCGAAAGTGACCAGGGTGGTAAAAGTAAACTCCCATTTGCGTCCCGTAGAGTTTACCAGCAATGTACGCTCTTCGTCATTTCGGCCAAGCGTGAACAGTAAGGAATTGCCACCCTGTACAAAGAGCAGGAACACCAACAAAGCACCCAGTAACGATACCAGGAACCACCAATAATTTTGTAGAAATATATAGTCCATAATATTCTAAATTAAAAATTGAGAATTGAATATTGAAAAATAGAATTAGAGAAACTTGAATTAAAAAAAGAGTGACTTGCTGGCGGAGTTAATTTCCTGTATGTAGCCCGTCATTGCGCAGCCTGAATTATTTCCACCTGTCTCATTTATTTCTTAATTTTTAATTCTCAATTCTTAATTCCCTCCGGTCCTTTCTTAATAGCCTTCAGCATAATGCCTATTTCTGCAAAGAGCAGAACAGTGAACAATAGAAGGAAGATAAAGAAAGTAAGCTGTACGGAACCTGTCTGCAATTTGGAGATAGCTGCCCCTACAGGCAACATATCCTGTATAGCCCATGGCTGGCGCCCCACTTCGGCTACCACCCAGCCTGCCTGACTGCCAATATAGGCCAGCGGAATAGTCCACAAAGCTACCCATTGCAGCCATCGCATATGCGTCAGTTTCTCTTTTTGCGATACGATGAGTATTATAATAAAGAATAGGATGAAATAACCTCCCAATCCCACCATGATACGGAATGACCAGAAAGTAAGCCCCACATTAGGCACCAGATGGGTAGGGTCTTTGATATATCCGTAACCAAAATATTTCACGTTCTCATCCAATGCCTTGCGAGCTACAGCGGCAGTCGCTGCATCTCCTTCTTTGTGCGCTTTACGGAATGCATCCAGCGCAGCAATGGCGATCTGTCCGCGTCTGATCTTTTCTTCTGCCGATAAAGCTGTCGTGCCATCGGGCATCTGATAACCCCCTTCCAGTAAATTGTTGATGCCCGGCACATAACCATCTATATCATGAGTGGCAAGAATGGAGAGCATTTTAGGAATTTTCAAATCGCCTACGATAGTAAACGGTACACCGTTTCCACCATCCCGGAGCCCTTCGGCGGCAGCCATCTTCATGGGCTGGACCTTGGCTACCTGTACTCCCGAAATATCACCTGTCCATGCAGTAATGATAGAGGCGAAAAGGCCTACGGCAGCAGCTACCTTGATGCTGCTCAGGGCAAATTCCTTTTGACGGTTGCGCAGCAAGTACCAGCAGCTTATACCGACCACAAAGACAGCCCCCAGTATCCAGCTGCTCAGTACCGTATGGAAGAACTTGGCAACAGCCATGGGAGAGAGGGCAACGGCTGCAAAGTCCACCATTTCATTTCTCACAGTTTCGGGATTAAACGCCATACCTACAGGGTATTGCATCCAGGCATTCGCAACCAAAATCCACCAGGCGGAGATGGTGGCTCCCAGTCCGGTCAGCCAAGTGGATGTCAGGTGGAAACGCTTGCTCACCTTGTTCCAGCCAAAGAACATCACTGCAATGAAAGTAGCTTCCATGAAGAATGCCAGAATACCCTCGATGGCTAGCGGGGCTCCAAAGATATCGCCCACAAACCAGGAATAATTGCTCCAGTTGGTTCCAAATTCGAACTCCAGAATCAAGCCGGTGGCTACACCTACAGCGAAGTTGATACCGAACAGTTTCATCCAGAATTTGGCCGTGTTCTTCCAGAATTCCTTACCTGTTGTTACATAAAAGGTCTCCATGAGTCCCATAATCACAGCCAATCCCAAAGTGAGGGGAACGAAAAGCCAGTGATACATGGCTGTCAGAGCAAATTGCGCTCTTGACCAGTCAATTAACGAAGTGTCAATGTTTTCAAACATAACTTTCTGATTTATTTAAATGTTTATGGATTTGCTCGTTCTATTAATTCTCCGCCTACATATTGCTGCTTCTCTTCCGTCGTTTTCCCGCCCAGGAAGGAAGGGAAGAAGAAAAGTTTCAGAATAAAAAACATAATAAACAGCTTGATCAGAATAATAGCCCAAAGGGTACGCCCCAAGGTCATCTCGCGAAAGCCATCGCGATAGAATATCCAAATACGGGTTAACAAGGATTTGCTCATAAATTTATCTTAAAGTTGTAATAATTACAAAGAAAAACACTTTATCGGTAAAAAGCAAGTTTTTGTCCATAGAAATCTTCCATAAATCTATATTTATTGCTGAACAATTTATCGTGCCCTACTTTTGTATTAACAAATTAAACAGTAAAAAGGATGAGACAACGAGTAGTATATTTCGCAATGATTTTGGCTGCGGCCACTTCTGCTTCCGCTCAAGAGGTCAAAAAGTGGACGCTGGACGACTGCATGGACTATGCACTGGAGAAAAATATCCAATTGCAACAGAACAAAATATCGCTGGAAGAAAGTTCGGTAGATGTAAAAACAGCCAAAGCCGCCCTTTTTCCCAGCTTGTCATTCAGTACGGGACACAACGTGACCAACCGCCCGTATCAGGAAACCAGCAATACGGTAAGTGGGACGGAAATTATCACTAGTGACAGCAAGACAACCTATAATGGAAACTACGGTCTGAATGCCCAATGGACGTTGTGGAACGGCAGCAAGCGCCTGAACACCATCAAGCAAAGAAAGACCAGCCAGCAAATAGCGGGACTTGCCGTAGCCGAAACGGAAAATTCCTTGCAGGAGCAGATTGTACAGACCTTTATTCAGATACTTTATGCCGATGAATCAGTAAAAATCAATCAGAATACCTTGCAGGTAAGCCAGGCAACTTATGATCGGGGCAAGGAACTTTTCAATGAAGGAAGTATCTCGAAAGCCGATCTGGCACAACTGGAATCGCAAGTAAGCAGCGACAAGTACCAGCTGGTGACTTCTGAAAGTTCCCTGCGTGACTATAAACTGCAATTGAAGCAATTGCTGGAACTGGACGGAACGGAGGAAATGGAACTGATCCTTCCCGAACTGGCAGACGAGCATGTATTGCAGCCTCTGCCCGCCCAGGCAGATGTTTACCAGCAGGCTTTGGCATCGCGTCCGGAAATCCAAAGCAGCAAACTGAGTATTGAAAATTCAAAACTGGATATTTCCGTAGCGAAAGCCGGATATTTGCCTACCATCAGTATGAGCGCCTCAACGGGTAGCACAACAAACAGCGCAAGCGACAATACTTGGAGCAGACAGATGAAGTATGGTTGGAATAATATGATAGGTCTGAACGTAAGTATTCCTATATTTGATAACCGTCAGAACAAGAGCGCCGTACAGAAAGCACGCCTGCAATATGACAGTAGTCTGCTCGATCTGGTTAACAAGCAGAAAGAACTCTATAAAAATATAGAAAGCTTGTGGCTGGATGCTACCAACGCGCAGCAACAATATGCCGCAGCCGAAAGCAAACTGAAAAGCAGTGCCACCAGCTATGAGATGGTCAGTGAGCAGTTCAACTTGGGAATGAAGAATACCGTAGAATTGCTTACCGAGAAAAACAACCTGCTCAGTGCACAGCAACAACGCATCCAAGCCAAATACATGGCTATACTGGATCGCACTTTGCTGAACTTTTATGCAGGCCGGGAAATAAAATTATAATAATAAACGCTATACATATTATATTATGGAAAAGAAAAAAATGATCCTCATTACAGCGGTAGCCGCAGTGGTGGTAGCCGGCAGTTGTTGGATATTCAGCGGCTCTGAGGGAAAAAGCACAGTCGATTTCGCCACAGAGCCCGTAACGAAAGGCGATATCAGCAACTCCATTACCGCTACCGGAACTATCGAACCGGTGACAGAGGTGGAAGTCGGTACTCAGGTATCCGGTATCATCGACAAGATTTATGTGGACTATAACTCCGTGGTAAAGAAAGGAGAACTGATAGCCGAAATGGATAAAATAACTCTGCAAAGTGAACTCCAGTCAGCTAAAGCCACTTACGACGGAAACAAGGCCGAATACGACTACCAGAAGAAATTATACGACCGCAACCGTAAACTGCACGAAAAGCAGCTGATCAGCGATACGGACTATGAAGAAACGGTATATAATTTCCAACGTGCCCAAAGTGCCTTGGAACAAAGTAAAGCTGCTCTGGCAAAAGCCGAGCGTAACCTTTCCTATGCAACCATAACCTCACCTATCGACGGTGTAGTAACCAGCCGTGACGTAGAAGAAGGACAGACCGTGGCATCAGGCTTTGAAACCCCGACTCTGTTTACCATCGCCGCCGACCTGACCAAAATGCAGGTAGTGGCCGATGTGGATGAGGCCGATATTGCAGGAGTGGAAGAAGGCGCCCGCGTAACCTTTACCGTAGATGCCTATCCCGATGATGTATTTGAAGGTGTAGTCAAACAAATCCGTTTGGGAAGTACAAACAGCAGCAGTAGCAGTTCATCGACAACCGGCAGCACCACCGTGGTAACCTACGAAGTCGTGATTACCGCCGATAATCCCGATCTGAAACTGAAACCACGCCTTACCGCCAACGCTACCATCTATACATTGACCAAAGACAATGTACTGACCGTTCCCAATAAAGCTTTGCGTTTCACTCCAAATAAAGAGATAACAGGAGGCCGCAAGATAAACGATTGCCAGGGAAATCATAAAGTATGGACACTGGACCACAATACCTTCACTGCTCACCCTGTAAAGATAGGTATTACTGATGGCAGCAAGACCGAAATAGTAAGCGGTATCACTGAAAATACATCGGTAGTAACAGAAACCATCGTAAAGGTAAATGCACCTGAAATGGGAGAAACATCAGCCGAAGAAGGAGAGAGAAGCCCGTTCATGCCCGGCCCTCCGGGGAGAAACAACAAAAAGAATAAGTAAAGCCACTCTTTCTACACATTGCGTTGTCATTTCCAGTAGCGCTGTTATTTTGCCGTAGGGGCGGGGTTTGCCCGCCCGAAAACGGTTCGCCATAGGTATTCGGGCAGGCAGACCCTGCCCCTACAGCAAATGTTAACGCGATGTGTAGAAAGAGTAGCCCCTAGAATGGAGGACGACGTGACGACGTTATCGGAAATGTTAAATGGAATATATAGAAAGAATTGCTTCAGCACAGGAATAGCAAAAAGAAGTTTTTTTGTTTATCCATTTTTCCTTAAAAAAGAGAACGCAATGCTTCTGCTTTTATACTAAAACTTCATCCACATTGAAAGAATGATCCATATGAAAAAGATTATCGAACTACAAAACATAAAACGGAATTTCCAGGTAGGAGATGAAACCGTGCATGCCCTGCGCGGCATCTCATTCACCATCTGCGAAGGAGAGTTCGTCACTATCATGGGTACCTCCGGTTCGGGTAAATCTACTCTGCTGAATACCTTGGGATGTCTCGACACCCCAACCAGCGGTGAATACCTGTTGGACGGTGTATCCGTGCGCACCATGAGTAAGCCTCAACGAGCCGTACTGCGCAACCGTAAAATAGGTTTCGTATTCCAAAACTACAACCTGTTGCCCAAGACAACAGCCGTGGAAAACGTAGAACTCCCCTTGATGTACAACTCATCCGTCTCCGCCTCCGAAAGACGGAAACGTGCCATCGAATCCTTGGTAGCCGTGGGACTGGGCGACCGCTTGGAACATAAATCCAACCAAATGTCCGGCGGACAGATGCAGCGTGTAGCCATTGCCCGCGCACTGGTAAACAACCCCGCCGTCATTCTAGCCGACGAAGCAACCGGAAACCTGGATACACGTACCTCTTTCGAAATTCTGGTACTTTTCCAAAAGCTGCACGCCGAAGGACGTACTATTATTTTCGTTACCCACAACCCCGAAATAGCCCAGTACAGCAGCCGCAACATCCGCTTGCGCGACGGACATGTGGTTGAAGACACCGTCAACCCGAGTATTCTTTCCGCCACCGCTGCCCTAGCCGCCCTGCCTAAGAGTGACGAGGATTAACCATCTATAAACAAGAATCATTATGAACGGAACAAATTTATTTAAAATAGCCCTTCGCGCCCTTGCCAACAACAAACTGCGTGCCTTCCTCACCATGCTGGGAATCATCATCGGTGTAGCATCGGTCATTGCCATGCTTGCCATAGGCCAGGGATCGAAAAAGAGCATCCAGCAGCAAATCTCGGAAATGGGATCAAACATGATCATGATCCATCCGGGAGCCGAGACGCGTGGAGGTGTCCGCCAGGACCCCTCGGCCATGCAGACGCTGAAACTGGAAAATTATGAAAAGTTGCGCGAAGAGTGTACCTACCTCTCCGGTATCAGCCCCAACGTGTCTTCTTCTGGACAACTCGTTGCTGGCTCCCATAACTATCCATCTTCTGTGAGCGGGGTAAGCATGGATTATCTTACCATCCGCCAGCTCACTGTTGAGCAAGGAGAAATGTTTACCGAGAACGATATCCGCACAGCCGCTAAAGTCTGCGTCATTGGTAAAACCATCGTCGATAATCTTTTTCCCGACGGATCCGATCCGATAGGAAAAGTAATCCGCTGCAACCAGATTCCTTTCCGGGTGATCGGTGTACTGAAATCAAAAGGTTACAACTCGATGGGCATGGATCAGGATGATGTGGTGCTGGCTCCCTACAGCACCGTCATGAAACGACTGCTGGCACAGACTTATCTGAGCGGTGTCTTTGCCTCGGCTCTGACGGAAGATTTGACGGAAGAAGCTGTAGACGAAATAACGGCCATTCTGCGCCGCGAACACAAGCTGAAAGATACGGACGATGATGATTTTACTATCCGTACCCAGCAGGAACTGAGCAGCATGCTCAATACAACCACCGATTTGATGACCACACTGCTTGCCTGCATTGCCGGTATCTCGCTGGTAGTCGGAGGTATCGGGATCATGAATATCATGTATGTGTCTGTAACGGAACGCACCCGTGAAATCGGTCTGCGCATGTCCGTCGGTGCACGAGGCATTGATATCTTGAGCCAGTTCCTGATAGAAGCCATTATGATCAGCATCACGGGGGGGCTGATAGGGGTAATAATCGGTTGCGGAGCCAGTTTTATGATCAAGGCGATAGCGCATTGGCCGGTATTTATCCAGCCCTGGAGCGTATTGCTTTCATTTCTGGTATGTACCGTTACAGGCGTATTCTTTGGCTGGTATCCGGCAAAGAAAGCGGCCGATCTCGATCCGATAGACGCTTTGCGTTATGAATAAGGGTGAAAAAGGTTTCCTGTACGGGGAGAAACGCCGGAACATACGTTCGGGTTTAGCTCCCCACGGTTATGGAGAGCGCTCCTCATAACCGTGGAGAGCGCTCTCCATAGCCGTGAGCAGCGCTCCCCATAGCTATGGGGAGCCAAACTATTCAGCTTGAACAATAGAATAAGAGCCTTGGAAATCTCATTTCTAACCTAATCTTTCTTATCTTTGCCTATATGAAACAATTATTTTCACAGCGACGTTTTTTAGAACTGAGCATCCACATTGTCAGTTGGCTGCTCATCTTCGGCTTCCCCCTTGTCTTTATGGATAGGGGAAGCGGTTTTAATCTGGCCCAGTTCCTGCGGCATAGTTGTGTTCCTCTGTGCTATTTTATTATATTCTATATCAATTACTTGTGGCTGGTTCCCCGCTATATGTTCACGGATGAAATGCGCAAATATATTCTGAGTAACGCCATACTGATACTCTGTCTCAGTGTGCTTCTACATGTTTTTTTGGAAAATATAAGCACCCCTCCGCCTCCCGAATTTGTACGCCATATTCCTCCCCGCTGGATTTTCTATGCACGAGACATGGGGATGATGATATTTGTCGCCGGACTGGGAGCGGCCATTCGCACCAGTCTGCGCTGGCGTCAGGCGGAAGAACGGCTGATAGAAGCTGAAAAACAAAAAACGGAAGCGGAACTGAAGAATCTGAAAAATCAGCTGAATCCACATTTCCTGCTCAATACGCTGAATAATATCTATGCTCTGATCGCTTTCAACAGTGACAAGGCGCAAGAAGCGGTTCAGGAACTGAGCAAATTGTTGCGTCACGTGCTCTATGATAACCAGCAGGCAGTTGTCCCGCTTGAAAAAGAGCTGGACTTTATACGCAATTATGTGGCATTGATGCGTATCCGATTGCCGCAACAGGTAGAAGTCAGCGTAAATCTGGAGGCAGATCCCAGAGGCGCTTTGCAAATCGCCCCCCTTATTTTCATATCGTTGATAGAAAATGCCTTTAAGCATGGCATCAGCCCCACGGCAAGCAGTTTTATCAGTATCTCTATATCCGGACACTCGGACGGGACTGTGAAATGTGAAATACTTAACAGTAACCACCCGAAATCCGGACAAGACAAGAGCGGTAGTGGGGTAGGGCTGGAGCAGGTGAGTAAACGGCTGGAACTGATTTATCCGGGGCATTACGAATGGATAAAAGATATTAGTGAAAACGGACAAGTATATTCTTCTATATTAACCATACAAACGAGAGGCTTATGATACTGAATTGTGCCATTGTAGATGATGAACCGCTGGCTTTGGAGTTATTGAAAAGTTATGTGGAAAAAACTTCTTTCCTTCGCCTGGTAGGGAAATACTCCAGTGCGGTACAAGCTATGACGGAAATTCCTCTTCATGAGGAGGTGCACGTCTTATTCCTTGATATACAGATGCCTGAACTGAACGGTTTGGAATTCTCGCATATGGTCAATCCTGAAACGAGAATCATCTTTACTACCGCATTCGGGCAGTATGCTTTGGACAGCTACAAAGTCAATGCTTTGGATTATTTATTGAAACCTGTCAGCTATGCTGAATTTTTACAATCAGTAAACAAAGCAGTGCAATGGTATGAACTGAAACAGAAAGCGGACAACGGCACTGAAGCAGATGAAGGGGATGATTGCATATATGTAAAAAGTGATTACAAGTTAGTCCAGATAGCTTTAGACCGGATACTTTATATAGAGGGATTGAAAGATTATATCAAAATACATGTGGAGAACGAGCCGAAAGCTATCCTTTCACTGATCAGTATGAAGGCTATGGAAGAGAAACTTCCTTCCAACCGTTTTATTCGCGTACATCGCTCGTTTATAGTGCAAAAGAGCAAAATCAAGGTAATAGATCGCGGACGGATTGTCTTCGGAAAGGAGTACATTCCTGTCTCCGATAGTTATAAACAAGAGTTGCAGACGTACTTGAACAGTCATTCTGTTTGAAGAATGTGACATTTGAACGATAAAAGTAGATATTTTGTCGATATCTTTTTGCTAAAAGAAATAATCTTTTTATATTTGCAGCATAGACAAGGGAAGTTGTGAAACTTCTTAATAGAATAGTTTAGTTAAGTCTAGTTTAGTTTTTGTGTTGTAAATCGGGGGCCTGCAAGAGAGCATGAGCCCCCGATGTTTTTATACTGATTATCAGTGTATTGCAAGGATAAACCGAAGGTTTTGGCCGCTTATTAGTATTAATAGTTGGAGAAAAAAACTCAAATTTGAGGCTGTTTAATTGTCGGATTCTAACCCGAAACGAAATTTTATTTCCGTTTTCTTGTCCAGGATTTCCGGCTTAACGATTAAAAGAAACTGGCTATGGCAAATTTTTCATTGGTAATTGTGCCTGCAAAGGTAATGCAAAGGTAAGCTATTACATGGCGTTAGAGAAGTCACACACAGAACATCTGCCGGAAGATTTTCAGAAGCTGGTTGTTGAAGCGTAGATAGCTGCTTTGCGGAAGTACTTGTCTATCATGGCTTAGACGTACTCCATAAGAAGAAGTAGAATAAATCTTTCCATTTTTTCTTTGCAAATCAAAATTATCAGTTTATCTTTGTGCTTATTAATAAACGATTTAAACAGAATATTTGTTTTACAATTGTTTTATAGTAGCGGGATTAAAAGTATTCTAATTAATTGGAAATAAGGAGATTATCTTGGTAGTTTAAAATTCGCCAAAACCTCCAAAATGACTAGCACAAGTAGTTTTGGAGTTATTTTATATACCATTAAAGGAATAATTCTATAAAAAATCAAGGAGCAAGCCTTTCTCTTTTCCAAGTATCCCTGGATTGAAGAATATAGAGAAAACGGTCATGCAAACGACTTGGCCTACCTTGCCAAAATTCAATACGAGTGGGCGTAACAGCGAAACCTCCCCAATGCTCTGGACGATCCACTTCTTTTTCATCCCAACGAAAAGACTCTTTCACAAATTTACGAATAAGCTGCATTCTACTTTCAATCGGTTCACTCTGAGGTGAAATACGGGCACCAATACGACTCTTATAGGGCCTTTTCCTGAAATATTCATCAGATTCCTGTGGTGACACCCTAGTTGCCACACCTTCTATATTTACTTGTCTTTCCAGTTCATGCCATATAAACGATAAAGAAATATATGGATTTTGCGTCAAATGTTTACCTTTACGACTTTCATAGTTAGTATAAAATATAAATTTCCCATCATGCAAACCTTTCAATAATACAGTTCGTGTCGCTGGAGTACCTTCCGGAGAAACAGTCCCCACCAACATGGCTGTAGGCTCGTTCACTCCTGCATTTACCGCTTCGTGTAACCATTTTTCAAATAAAACAAGCGGATTATCAGGAAGATCACTACTTTTCAATCCACCCTTTGTATATTCCTGTCTAATTATTGCCAAATCAACCTTCATTATTCATTTTTTAATGCTTAACCAGTATCTTTTTATCAACATTTTCAATAGTTATCCTATTGTTATTTTAGAGAAAACAATATCCTAAAAGAAAAAGTTTAAAAGTCATTCTTTACTACACCTAATAAGTAATGCCTATAGCATACAATATTTCCTGATCTTGCTAACAAAATGGTATTTTTTACTCCCAAATTCCTCGTCTTCATTATTATCCTCCAAATCTACACCTAAAAAGTAAATATACCTCTGACGAATTAACACCAAAAAAGAAGTTATTTCTTATTTTTTTGAAAAATAAAATCTTTTTGTGAGTTACACAATTTTAATTGATCAAATACATCTATAACATTATAATACAATAAGATGAAGCTGTAATATAATCAAATTATGTAAACAAGCCTAACCATAACAGAGGTTATTTTCTTTCTTTTTACCACAAAAGCATCTCAGAATCAGAACTAAAGCATGCATTTGTTTGTTAAATAGAAAATCAAGAATAGCAAAAAGAATTGCTAACATACACAAACTATTTAAAAATAATGATTGACTGTCTATGAAAATTTTATTAATAGGGGAATATAGCAATATACATTGGACTTTGGCAGAAGCCTTAAGAAATATGGGGCATAGAGTCGATGTATTGTCTAATAGCAATTTATGGCTAAACAATTCTGACTATCTCTACATAAACCAGACCGCAACTCGCTGGGGGGTTCTTAAAAACACATTCAATTTATTGAAAACCCTCCCCCAACTAAGAGGTTATGATGTAGTACAACTTGTCAACCCTTATTTTTTGGAACTAAAACCCGAATTACTTCAATATGTATTTCAATATCTTAAAAAGCATAACAAAAAAATATTTTTGGGAGGTTTTGAATATGATTTCTATTGGATCTATATGTGTTTAAATAATAACACCCTTCGATATAGTGATTTTTACGCCAATGGTACTTTTAGAGACACCATTGACAACAAAATGACAATCATAAACTGGATGCATGGCTTCAGAGGCAAATTAAACCGTATCATTGCCAACAATTGCAATGGAATTATTACCTGCCTTTATGAGTCTTATTTAGCCTATCAACCCTACTTTCCCGGAAAAACCAGATACATTCCTTTTCCTATAGAATCATTACCCCATCCTCAATGTCCCTCTACGGACATAGAAAAGGTAAAGTTCTATATCAGTTTGAAACATCACCGTGAAGAATGGAAGGGTAAAGACGAACTTTATAGTGCACTATATAAATTACATTATAAATATCCCTCTGAATGTGAAATTAAACAGACCGTTTTTACTCCGTATGATGATTGCGAACATTTTATGGATGGATGTGATGTGATGCTAGATCAACTTTACTCCTATTCTCCGGGGCTAAATGCACTTTATGCAATGAGCAAAGGAATTGTAGTGGTAGGAGGTGCAGAAGAAGAACATTACACTCTATTAGGTGAAAATAAGCTTCGTCCTATAATCAATGTACGCCCCGAAGGGAATGATATTTATAATAAATTGGAAGACTTATTAATCAACAAGAACAAAATTTCGCAGTTATCTGCCGACAGTATTGAATATATAAAAAAGCACCATTGTCCAATAAAGGTAGCAAAAGAATGTTTGGATTTTTGGGAGAAAAATTAATTTTATCCATTACTCTCTCACTATCAATCTCTTATTCAGTTTATGAAAAAAAACATCTAAAAAAAAAAGCAAAAGGTTTGCACAATTCAATTTATCCATTTATCTTTGCACCGCGTTTGAGAGATAACGCCTCTGAAAAGGAAGGAAGTTTGGGTGAGTGGCTGAAACCACCAGTTTGCTAAACTGACGTACGGGTAACTGTACCGGGGGTTCGAATCCCCCAGCTTCCGCTAATAAACCGTAAAGCAAATCTTTACGGTTTATTTTTTATGATCTCACCTTCAATCTATTTTTAGGAACCTTGTTTTTGCAATACCTTTTGATCTAATGTTTAAAAGCATAAAAATCAACATTCCAAGTCTTTCATATGTTATTCATTTAAAAAGAAATTTGTAATGTAATCAATATTACACAAAATCTAATTCATATCGATTATATTTACGACATCCTTAAAAATACTACAAGCCTATGAAAGAACTTATTAATGCCCTGAATGAATTAAACAGGAAAGCAGAAAACGGTGGCGGAGATGCCCGAATTGAGAAACAGCATTCAGCCGGAAAACTGACTGCACGTGAAAGAATCGATTTGCTACTTGAAAAAGGATCCTTTATTGAAGTGGATAAACTAGTAACGCATCGCTGCACAGACTTTGGAATGGAAAAACAAAAATTTCCAGGAGACGGAGTAATCACCGGTTATGGAATGATAGGAAAACGTCTGGTATATGTTTTTGCACAAGACTTCACTGTTTTTGGCGGTGCTTTATCCGAAACTCATGCAAAGAAAATCTGTAAAATCATGGATATGGCTATGCAAATGGGAGCTCCTATCATCGGATTGAATGACTCAGGAGGTGCACGAATACAGGAAGGCGTACGTTCTTTGGCAGGATATGCCGAAATTTTTCTACGTAATTCTATGGCTTCAGGAGTTATTCCACAAATCAGCGCCATTATGGGCCCATGTGCCGGAGGAGCCGTATATTCGCCTGCTCTGACTGATTTTATCTTGATGGTAAAGAATTCCGGATATATGTTCATCACCGGACCGGACGTTGTAAAAAGTGTCACTCAGGAAGAAGTCAGTAAAGACGATTTAGGAGGTTCTGAAGTCCATACCACTAAATCCGGTGTAGCCCATCTGTCTGCCGAAAATGATATAGAATGTATCAATTATATCCGGGAACTTATCTCTTATCTGCCTGGAAATAATATGGAAGAACCTCCTTTTGTAGCTACAATGGATTCTCCCACCCGTTTGACTCCGGAATTATCTGCATTGGTGCCAACCAATCCGAACCAACCTTATGACATTAAAGAAATGATCCGCATCATAGCCGATGATAACAATTTTTTTGAACTGCAAGAAGACTTTGCTCGTAATATGGTAATCGGTTATATGCGTCTTAACGGTAAAACAATAGGTGTAGTAGCCAATCAACCTCTTGCACTGGCAGGAACATTGGACATCAATGCCTCTATTAAAGCCGCTCGTTTTGTGCGCTTCTGTGATGCATTCAACATTCCATTACTGACACTGGTAGATGTGCCGGGATTCCTTCCGGGAGTAGACCAGGAATACGGAGGCATTATCCGCAATGGTGCCAAATTACTATATGCTTATTGCGAAGCAACCGTTCCCAAAGTTACCATTATCACCCGCAAAGCTTATGGTGGAGCCTATGATGTCATGAGTTCCAAACATATCCGCGGCGATGTGAATCTGGCATATCCTACAGCGGAAATCGCCGTAATGGGACCGGATGGAGCTGTTAATATCCTCTTCCGGAAAGATATAGAAAAGGCACAAAATTCAGAGGGCAAACGAAAAGAGTTGCAAGAAGACTACCGTGAAAAATTCGCTAATCCATACCGTGCAGCAGAACTGGGCTATGTAGATGAAGTTATCGACCCGTCCATCACCCGTCTGCGTCTGGTACGCAGCTTTGAGATGCTGGCCAACAAACGACAGTCCAACCCGCCAAAAAAACATTCTAATATTCCACTTTAAAACAGGAGGAACACATTATGATAAAAAAAATATTAGTCGCCAACCGTGGCGAAATAGCCATGCGCATCTTCCGCACCTGCCGCGTAATGAATATTGCCACTGTAGCCATATATACCCGCGTAGACCGTGGCGCATTGCACGTACGCTATGCCGAAGAAGCCTATTGCATTTCCGATTCACCCGAAGACACTTCCTATTTGAAACCAGAAAGGATTCTGGCAATTGCTAAAAAAACCGGTGCTGCCATTCATCCCGGATACGGTTTCCTTTCGGAAAATGCAGACTTTGCACGCCGGTGTGAAGAGGAGGGAGTTATTTTCATTGGTCCTAGCGCTGACATTATTGCCCGTATGGGAATAAAGACAGAAGCCCGGAAAATTATGAGAGAAGCCGGACTGCCCATTGTGCCGGGGACAGAAACGCCGGTCAAAGGAGTTGTCGAAGCAAAGAAGGTTGCTGCAGAAGTAGGATACCCCATCATGTTGAAAGCTTTAGCAGGAGGAGGTGGAAAAGGAATGCGGCTGGTATGTACGGAAGAAGAGATGGAGACCGCCCTTCGTGTTTCACAGTCAGAGGCAGGCAGTTCCTTCGGAAATGATGCTGTATATATTGAAAAGTACATCGAGAATCCACATCACATCGAAGTCCAGATTCTAGGGGACAAATATGGTAATGTCATTCATCTATATGAAAGAGAATGTTCCATCCAGCGACGCAACCAAAAAGTTATCGAAGAATCTCCATCACCTTTCGTAAAGGAAGATACGCGAAAAAAAATGCTGAAAGTTGCTGTAGAAGCTTGCAAACGTATAGGATATTACAGTGCTGGTACCTTAGAATTTATGATGGACAAAGACCAGAATTTCTATTTTCTGGAAATGAATACCCGCTTGCAGGTAGAACATCCGGTAACAGAAGAATGCACTGGAGTTGACTTAGTACGTGACATGATTATGGTAGCAGCCGGTAATCCGCTGCCCTATCAGCAAAAAGACATAGAATTTCGCGGGGCAGCCATCGAATGCCGCATCTACGCCGAAGACCCGGAAAATAATTTCATGCCCTCACCAGGGGTAATCACCGTACGTGAGGCTCCAGAAGGTCGTAATGTCAGGCTGGACAGCGCCGCATACGCCGGATTTGAAGTTTCTTTGCACTATGATCCAATGATAGCCAAACTGTGTTGTTGGGGACGCAACCGCAATTCGGCAATCTCAAATATGGCACGTGCTCTGCGTGAGTATAAGATATTGGGGATAAAAACAACTATTCCATTCCATCAACGTGTATTGAAGAATGAGGCTTTTCTGAAAGGTGAATATGATACGACTTTCATTGATACCCGCTTTGACAAAGAAGATTTGAAACGCCGTCAGAACACCGATCCTACCGTAGCTGTCATTGCCGCTGCATTAAAACATTATGAACAAGAAAAAGAAGCAGCTTCCAGAGCAACCACTCTGCCTGTTGTGGGTGATTCCTTGTGGAAATATTATGGAAAACTGCAATTGACAGCCAACAATTATTGATAACCTAAAAACAAAAAGACCATGACTGCAACATTAGCCACCTATTACGCAAAGCTTCAGGATGTACCCGACCATGAATATAAGGTAGAAATCCTGGAAGACGGCCCTATAAAAAAAGTAGCGGTAAACGGAAAAATATATGAAGTAGACTATAATGTAGGAGGTGACTCCATATACTCCCTCATTATAGACCACCATTCACATGGAGTACAAATCTCACCTATCTCTCATACAGCTTATACCATAAAACATGCAGGCGAACTCTATCAGATAGAGATAAAGAGTGAATTGGAAAAGATCCATAACGCCCGAAATGGAGCAGAAACCGTCGGACGCCAAGTAGTAACAGCGCCAATGCCAGGTGTCATTTTAAAAACATATGTAAAGAAAGGCGATGAGGTAAAACGTGGAGATCCACTTTGCGTACTAGTTGCCATGAAAATGGAAAACGAAATTCGTTCGGCCACCGATGGAGTAGTAAAAGAAGTCTTCGTTGAACCTGAAACCAAAGTAGCATTGAATGACCGAATAATGGTAGTAGAATAAAAAAAACACTTTTTATTTTGTAGATTAAAAACAAACTTCTACCTTTGTACCGTCTTAAGAAAAAGACAGTGAGACTAACTTATGGCGGTATCGTCTAGTGGCCTAGGACGCGGCCCTCTCACGGCTGAAACTCGGGTTCGAGTCCCGGTTCCGCTACTACAGAAAGGGGATTTTCAATCCTCTTTTTTCGTAACTACAATTAAAAAGACAAACAATGAAACGGAGGCTCACCTGCAAAATCATAGGAGAGGACTGTGGGGCAGTAGAAATTTAGTGAGAATTTCTTTGAAACACTCTATGATAAGAAGTTATGGGGCTTGCAGGCAGGTAAAAAAAGAACCATTCGTTTTTTAAAAAGGCCCTTATCTTTAAAAAAAACATCCTTGTCTTTTTTTTAAAGGAACTTATGTTTTTCGAAAAGAACAAGTTCAGCACATGGATAGAAGCAGATGATTTACGCAAACGTACGTGTAGCCTCACGTGAACGTATGTGTAGCCCTACGTGAATGTACGTGTAGTCTCACGTGAACATATGTGTAAAAACAGGTTGCTTTTCTTCGGCACATCTTCCCTTTTATGACGGGAGTTTTTTCCAAACTGACTGCATAGGTTTGGAGAACTATTCTCATTGTTTCCGGAAGTTATGCCGGAAACTTCTGTGTGCTTTCCTTTCAATACAAAAAATAGGTTCTTATCTCTCATGCTCTCACCTTTATCGCCACTTCCCCGATGAATAAACCGTTTCAAGGGTGAGAGATGAGGTGAGAGATACCCCCAAAGGTGAGAACAACTGCTCTCACATGGCCCAAAAATGTCCTGTTCCGCATCCGGAAACAAGACATTTTCATCCATCCGCAAGAAGAAGGGCTGCCGACTCGTCCGATTACAGGAAGGAAATGACAGCAGAACTTGTATCAGGAATCCGGACACTCCGGTAGGGAAAAATGCAGCTTTTTGAAACCTGACAATAATTCTCGAACAACCTTCCCCTCATAATTATCGGGTAAGCCTCCACGTTTAGGCTAACAAAAATTTATGCATAGCCCCACATGATTTTACGGGCAACCTACATCTCCATCCATCAATAATCTTACAAAAACAGCATCAAAATTGATAAAATACAGATATTATTTTTCATTTATTGACCACTTTATACTTAAAAATGCACAAGTATGCGCATTATACCTACTAATAGTGATGCGTAGCTCATAAAAAAGGAGTACCTTTGCAGCCCTAAATCTCTTAATGGAATAACAGTATGGAAATGAACAAAGTTTTTAAGGATGGATTGTGGAGTAAGGAAATCAATGTTTCAGACTTCGTACATACCAACA
>CAVJPC010000173.1:0-2576 GCA_963651205.1 Bacteroidaceae bacterium | reverse complement strand
GACGAGTATATCCAGATGCACATGTCGGCTTCGTGCCTGCACTATGGCATCGAACTCTTCGAAGGGCTTAAGGCTTTCCGTGGTATTGATGGTAAAGTACGCCTTTTCCGAGTTGCTGATAATGCCCGGCGTCTCCAATCGTCGGCAAAAAGATTGTGTTTGCCCGTTCCTTCGATTGAAATGATTGTCAATGCCTGCATCGAAGTCGTTAAGCGGAACGAACGTTTTATTCCTCCCTATGGTACAGGCGCTTCGCTCTACCTGCGTCCCGTTATGTTCGGAACGACAGTCGGACTGGGTGTGAAACCCGCCAAGGAAGCCCTGCTGATCGTTTATTGTTCGCCTGTGGGTGCTTACTTTAAAGGCGGTATTAAGCCGATCCGGGTCGCTATCGACCGTGAACAGGATCGTGCTGCTCCACGTGGAACAGGAGACGTGAAGGTCGGAGGTAACTATGCGGCCAGCCTTTTGTCGGGCGAGAAAGGCCATGAAATGGGTTATTCGAATATCATGTACCTCGACGCTGCTGAGCATAAATATATCGAAGAGTGCGGAGCTGCCAATTTCTTCGGTATTAAGGAAGGTAAGTATATTACACCGAAATCCCCGTCCGTACTGCCTTCCATTACCAACATGAGCCTTCGCCAGATTGCCCGCGATATGGGATTGATGGTTGAAGAACGTCATATCCCGGTTGAAGAATTGGATTCGTTCGAAGAGTGTGGAGCCTGTGGAACGGCTGCTGTGATATCCCCTATCGGCTATATTTACGATATGCAGACCGAAAAATCATACGATTACGGTGAGAAAGTCGGTAAAAACTGCATGGAACTTTATACTCGTTTGCAGGATATCCAGTATGGTCGCGCAGAAGATATCCATAACTGGTGTACAAGTGTATTGTAAAAACTGTTTTATATAAAATAAAAGACCAGCTTAGAAGCTGGTCTTTTATTTTGTTCCACGTGGAACCATTTGGATTTGTTAAGGATTTGTTCCACGTGGAACGTTTTATCGTCCGAATTTAATTAGCAACACATTTACGTCCGCCGGTGAAACGCCGGGAACCCGTGAGGCTTGTCCGATCGTTTCCGGTCGGATGCGGGACAACTTCTGGCGGGCTTCGATTGTGAGCGCATTCATTGAATAAAAATCAAAATTGGCAGGAATACGAATATTTTCAAGTCGGTGTAACTTCTCTGCAATGAATTTTTCGCGTTCGATATATCCTTTATACTTGATTTGTATATCTGCTTCTTCGATTACTTCCGGGTCTATTTCGTTCGAAATAATGAATTTTCGTAGTTTGGGCAGAACTCCTTGCAGCGAATCGAATGTTACATTATTACGCATCAGGATGTCGTAAAGCTTTCTTCCTTGTGTTAAAGGGTCTGAATTTATCGATTTTAAGTAGTCGTTAATTTCGGCTGCTTTGATGCTCTGCTCGCGGGCGAATGAAATAAGCGATTCTACGAGTGTGTTTTTTTTGACAAAATAGTCATATCTTTTTTGTGTAATAAGTCCGATTTGATAACCTAATGGTGTCAAACGGATATCGGCATTGTCTTGTCGGAGCAGAATACGGTATTCTGCCCGGGAGGTGAACATCCGGTAAGGTTCGTCGACACCTTTGGTCACCAGGTCGTCGATCAGTACGCCGATGTAAGCTTCGTCGCGCTTCAGCACGACGGCCTTCTCCCCTTTCAGTGCCCGGTGGGCATTGATGCCAGCCATCAGGCCTTGTGCCGCTGCCTCTTCATACCCCGTCGTGCCGTTGACCTGCCCGGCGAAGTAAAGTCCCGAAACCAATTTTGTTTCGAGTGAATGATGCAACTGGGTGGGTGGAAAATAGTCGTATTCGATGGCGTAGCCGGGGCGGAAAATGTGTAAATCTTCGAATCCGCGGATTTTGTGCAGGGCTTTCCACTGAACTTCCCAGGGTAATGACGACGAAAAACCGTTCAGATAATATTCGTTGGTCGAGTTTCCTTCGGGTTCGAGGAAGAGTTGATGCTGCTCTTTGTCGGCAAAGGTACGGAGTTTATCCTCGATCGACGGACAGTAGCGCGGACCGATGCCGCAGATGGTTCCGTTGAAGAGCGGCGATTGGTCGAATCCGGTGCGAAGGATATCGTGAACTTCGGTCGAGGTATAGACCAAAAAGCAGGGTAATTGCTTTTTAACAGGCTGTGTTTCGGGCGAAAAGGAGAATTTGGCGGGGTTCTCGTCTCCGTATTGCGGTTCGAGGATTTCGAAGTCTATGGTACGGGCGTCGAGGCGCGCCGGGGTTCCGGTCTTCATGCGCCCGGTTTCGAATCCGACAGCCCGGAGGCACTCCGTGATTCCGTGCGAAGCGGCGTCCCCTGCCCTGCCGCCCTCGGCGTGTGAGGCCCCGCAGTGCATCAGTCCGCTGAGGAATGTGCCGGATGTGAGTATGACTTTCCGGCACGAAAATTCGACTCCCATGCGGGTTCTAACGCCCCGGACTACAGGTTTTCCAGGGGCGGAAGCGCTTCCTTTTTCACTGTCGGGATTGGTGTCCGGAGTCGTGTCGAACAGCAGTTCGGTCGCTGTAT
>CAVJPC010000172.1:0-8721 GCA_963651205.1 Bacteroidaceae bacterium | reverse complement strand
TGTTACTGGTAATATTGATTATTAGTATACATTTTGATATAATTGCTGTTTTATACTTAATTTTATCTCTCTACCACAAAAATATAGATTTAATACTACAGCTAATATGCCATACAATAACTGTCCATAAACAACTGCTATTATATCAAAATGTATACTAATAATCAATATTACCAGTAACAATATTTTTTTTAAACACTCTAGATAGAACAACAACTTTGTCTTCCCTCTAATTGTCAATATATTCAAATTAATACAACTTAGAGGATAACAAATACCCGTTAAACATAAAATTTGAAAATATTTAGCAGCTATTCTCCATTTATCTGTCAATATCAGGTCAAAGAATTCAGGCGCTACTAATATAAAATAAGTCATCAATGGGGTAATAATAAATATGGCCATATTTATTATTTTTCGATAACTTTCTCTCAAGCGTTCATCTTCATTCTGTATTGTTGCCAAGACAGGATAAGTAACTCTTTGAATAACCTCAGTTATACTTGTAGCAGGAATTTTTTGAATTCTATCAGCCTGAGAATAATATCCTAATTCCGTTGGAGTATAAAACTTACCAATCACTAGGCTATAAATATTCATAAAGAAGCTTCCTACTAATCCTGTCAATAATAAATTTATTGAAAAACCAAACATTGCTTTTATAGAGTTAAAAGATAACTCCAACGATGGTCTCCAACTATTTATAAACCATAATAAAGCTGTCCTAAAAATATAAAAAGATACACTTTGAACTACTAAGGCCCAAACATTCTGAAAATAAAAAGCAATACATATACCCAAAATACCGGATAAAATACTAGAATAGATTGTAATTTGAGATATTGATCGGAAATCTATTTTTTTACATAAGATAGTATATTGAATCAATCCTAAAGCATTTACTGGTAGTACGATGAAAGAAATTTTAGACACCAATTCTAATTCTGGCATATCATAAAAAGATGCGATAGAACTAGAGCACAGAAATAATACAATATATACAATTATTCCTAACACCAAATTAATATAAAAAACAGAAGAATAATCAACTTGATCTGCATCTTGTTTCCGTATCAAAGCTTGCCCAAATCCACTATCAATAATAGTCTGAGCTAAAGAAATAAATATAGTTAACATACCAACTAAGCCAAAATCAGCTGGTGTTAATAATCTCGCTATAATTATAGTACAGACTAATTGTATGAAAAGAGTAGAAAATCGTTCTATACCACTCCATACAATACTACTTACTGTTTTATCTTTTAGAGACATTCAAATTATATTGTCTTATTTCCAATATATAAGAATCATTTTTTTACCACAATAGCATAAAGCCACTAATTTCAACTATTCAATGCACTTCTTAGCTTCTCCTATCAGCTCCTCATCCCCCGTCTGCTCAAAGCACTCCAACAGTAACTGACATTTCAAAACAGAGGCAGGAAGTTTCTCTAAAACAGCCATTGAACGATCCAATAACTCTTGAATAACCTGTTCATTCTCTGCGGAGACATTAAACAACATGGCATCATAACCCTTGAACAAAGTGAAAAGTATTTCTGCTTCTTCTTCGGGAGATTCCCCCTTCCGGAGAAGAAGATCGGCACACAAATTACGGAGTTCCTGGTTTAACGCAGTAAGTTCATTCACATAGACAGGAGTACCGTCCTCACCATACTCCAGAAGCTTTTTCACAACAGAGGACACAGAGTTACACAGAGAATTTTTCATTTTAAAAAGGAATGAATTATGATTCGTCGATTCTTTCTTCGGTTTTTGACTTATATAAAAGAGAATTGTATCTAATGACGTAACGGGACATTACATATATTGTTATTACCCGTTACATATATTGTTATTACCCGTTACATATATTGTTATCGCCATTACATATAATGGCATTTTCTTTACATTTATAGTTTTTATTTATCCTTTCGGACGTAACTGGCCGGAATAGTCACCATAGCGCTACCGAACATATCGATACGCACTAAAATGTGATATTTATTATTGTAACGGATCAACTCACCACGCAAGCCCTGCAAGTCACCTTTAGCTACTACTACACGAGTTCCCTGAGGAATGGTTTCACCGGTCAGAATAACTTGATCATGGGAATAATCGAGCATATAACGAAAATCGGCCATCTGCCTATCAGGAATGCAAGTGGGAGCTCCGGTAGAACGATCGCGAAGGAAGTCATATACATTCAGGGTATTTCGTACAGCAAACATTTCCTGACGAGAGATGTGAACAAAAACCATACGGGGCAAGAGAAGGCGCTCACGCTCGATGCGCTTTCCTTCACGTTCGATGACACGATTTTGAACAGGGAGAAAAGTATCTACTTCCTGTAACTGAAAATAATCCCGAACTTTACGTTCCGAATTAGTTCGTGTCAATACGACATACCAATGTTTATCGTTATCTGTTGCCTCCAACGCTGCGTCCGTAAGAATAAGTTTGAATAATGAGTAGAAACAAAAATTTGTTAAAAACAGAAATTCTCAAAAAAGAAATCTGATTCTCAGCAGTTTACAAATTAAGTTTTTTAATGATTGGATATAGAAAAAGTATTCGCATCAGATTTGAGAACCATCTGATACGTTGAATTATTTTATTTGAAATATATATTCGATTCAAAAAAGAGTATTCACACGCATATATATTTTCGGTTGCAAAGGTAAAACCTTCTTTCGAGTCTCCAAAACTTTTCACAGATTATTTTCACAAAACATGGCTATACCCATGTAAATCAAAAGTATAATTCAAATCTTCATAAAGAAGGGAAGTACTATAATATATGTATTATAGAAAAATATAAAAACAAGCATTTAATTAAGTAACAAGAAGTATTAATGCTAACTTGATAAATTGACAACTTCATATTTTAAATGTAAAAGGATGATTCTACCTGAACTAAACAACAAACATATAATCATCTGATTTCCTGCAAACAGGGTATTAATAAAATGATTATAGGAAGTTAACTTTAACACAGTGTTAAAGTTAACTTCGTAACCATAAGATATTAACTTCATAAAAATACGAAGTTAATAAGTTATCGGCAAGCAATTAAACTTCTCTTCTTACCATTAACATTGTTAATACATTCAGTAGTAAGCTAACCATCGGTATCCTTTACAACTGCATCATTTTCTTATGCCCTATTATACATAATTCCTCTTTTCTGCGGCGGTACATGGCTATATTGGTAAAACCGGCATTAACAAGAGTGGCCTTCAGCTGATCCTCGGAATACACCACCATTCCTTCGACACGACTGGTCCATACTTCATTCGTCGGATCACTCATTTCACAACAGATAAGAAATGCTCCGCCAGGCTTCAAGACACGTGCCACTTCAGTAAAAGTATGCTGTAAGTCACTCCAGAAGTAAATGGTCTCAAAAGCGGTGACCACATTAAAACTGTGATCGGAATATGGAAGTTGATCGACACTCCCCTGCTCTACAAAACAACGTGTACCAAGTTGCCTTCTGTTTCTTTTTCGTGCAAAAGCAACACTTTCCGGTGAAATGTCTATGCCAAAAGCCTTACCTTGCGGGCAATATTTGAGGATTTGCGCCAGGTTGGCACCACCACCGCAACCTATATCAAGCACGTTCCATCCCTGATGCCACTCCATACAAGACATTCCCCAATGAGCCAACGAAGCATGTCCCTGATTCATTCCCCAGAGTATCATTCTTCCAAAGAATCCTTCGGGTTTACGGACATTCTGCAAGATTCTGTTAATAAGGCTTTTTCTTTTCATTTATTATTTGTTTTGGTTTCGCAAACAAAGTTACAGATTCCACATAAACAGGCAATACCTAAAAGTAGGGAATTTATTCGATAGAAGCACAGCATGAATTTCGTTTCTATTTCATAAATATTACATAAACATTACAACATAACTCTTTCATTATCAATATCTATTAATAATAAACATTCATATATTCAGTAACAGGTCTGTAATACGAGGGACCTATTTTTGCGCCAGAAAACAACAAGCAGATGTTATGGACAATGTACAACAAGTAAAAACTAATTCACAAAAGAAACTTTCCGATTTCCTTTTCATTCTTTGGGCAGGTGGTGCTGCATTGCTCTCCTACTCACTGGTTTATGCACTAAGAAAACCTTATACGGCTGCCGGATTCGATGGACTTGAGGCATTTGGAATGGATTATAAAGTAGTGGTCACTATCGCACAGATATTAGGATACGTACTTTCCAAGTTCATTGGGATCAAACTCATTTCAGAATTGAAACGGGAAAACCGGATGAAATTCATCCTGATCTCCATTGTACTGGCAGAAGCTTCGTTGATACTGTTCGGACTACTACCTGCACCTTATAATATAGGAGCTATGTTTCTGAACGGTCTTTCATTGGGATGTATGTGGGGAATCATTTTTAGTTTTATAGAAGGACGCCGCATGACGGACATACTCGCCAGCCTGTTGGGTGTCAGTATGGTTATCAGCTCGGGAACAGCTAAGTCCGCCGGCTTGTTTGTTATGGACACTTTAAACATAAGTGAATTTTGGATGCCGGCTCTGATCGGAGGTATTGCTTTACCCATACTCGCCCTATTGGGTTATTCTCTGAACCGGCTCCCACAACCCACGACCGAAGATATCGCCATGAAATCGAAACGGGAGACACTGAACGGCAAACAGCGTTGGGATATCTTCAAGAATTTTATGCCATTTCTCACCCTGCTCTTCATTGCCAATGTAGTATTGACAATCTTAAGGGATATCAAAGAAGACTTCCTGGTGAAGATTATCGATGTCTCCCAATACTCTTCGTGGATGTTTGCTCAGGTAGACAGCGTAGTAACTATCATTATCCTTGTCATTTTCGGGTTGATGGTTTTTGTACGAAGCAACTTGAAAGCATTATCGATATTACTGGGATTGATCATCATCAGCATGGTAGTGATGGCAGTGGTTTCATTTGGTTACGAACAATTGCAATTAAACGCTATTGTCTGGTTATTCATTCAGAGCCTCTGTCTTTATCTGGCTTTTCTCACTTTTCAGACCATTTTCTTCGACCGTTTTATCGCTTGCTTCAAAATCCGGGGTAATGTAGGTTTCTTTATTGCCATGAATGATTTTCTCGGTTATACGGGTACGGTTATCGTATTGGCTGTCAAGGAATTCTTTTCACCTGACATTAACTGGACCGCTTTCTACAACCTGATGGCCGGCTATGTAGGAGTGATTTGTTTTGTCGCTTTCGTATGTTCATTTATCTATCTGCATCAACGTTATCGTAGAGAGAACTACGGAAAAACAGGCGTATTCAGAAAAAAAGAAGAAGAAAAAGAAGTTCCTGATTTCGTATATTAATTGCTATCTTTGTGGGTCAAAAAACTTAAAATAAAAGTTCACCATGAAGATTTTTCCAAGTAGCAGCATCAAAAAACTGGATGCTTACACCATAGAACATGAACCGATTGCATCGATCGACCTGATGGAACGGGCAGCGCAGGCACTGACAAAAGCCATCACTGAACGTTGGGACATCACAACTCCTATCACGGTATTTGCGGGACCGGGTAATAACGGCGGAGATGCCCTTGCCGTAGCCCGCATGCTGGCGGAAAAGGAATATAAGGTTGAAGCCTATCTGTTCAACCCGAAAGGAGAACTGTCAGCCGACTGTCAGACCAACAAAGAGTTGGTGGAAATGATGGATAATGTGAAGTTCAGTGAAGTAAGCACACAATTTGTACCTCCTACCCTGACAATGGATCATTTGGTAGTGGACGGACTTTTTGGTTCGGGACTCAATAAACCGTTAAGCGGCGGTTTCGCGGCTGTAGTGAAATATATCAATGCATCGCCTGCTACAGTGGTTGCTATCGACATCCCTTCGGGATTGATGGGAGAAGAAAACACATTTAACGTAAAAGCCAATATCATCCGTGCCCATCTGACACTGAGCCTGCAATTGCCCAAACTGGCTTTTCTCTTCGCAGAGAATGCCGAATTCGTTGGTGAATGGAAATTGCTGGATATCAACCTCAGCCATGAAGCCATCGAAGAAACAGAAAGCAATTATGCCTTATTGGAAGCAGAAGAGATACATGCTTTGATCAAGCCCCGCAGCCCCTTTTCACACAAAGGAAATTTCGGACACGCCTTGCTGATTGCCGGATCGTATGGTATGGCAGGGGCTTCAGTGCTGGCGGCCCGTGCCTGTATGCGTTCGGGGGTAGGATTGCTGACTGTACACGCACCCATGCGTAACAATGACATCCTACAGATTTCCGTCCCGGAAGCAATTGTCGAACTCGATGCCAGTGATTCCTGCTTTGCTTTTCCCACGGATACAGATGACTATCAGGCGGTAGGTATCGGTCCGGGAATCGGACGCTCAGAAGAAACAGAAGCCGCATTGCTCGAGCAACTCAGTGGATGCCAGACTCCTTTGGTGCTGGATGCCGATGCACTGAATATATTAGCCAACCACCGACATGCACTGACCACGCTCCCCAAAGGCTCCATCCTGACCCCTCACCCCAAGGAGCTGGAACGTATGGTGGGCAAATGCCAGAATTCGTACGAGCGACTGATGAAAGCTTGTGAACTGGCTCGTACCGCTAAAGTACATATTATATTAAAAGGAGCTTATTCAGCAATTATCACCCCTTCGGGCAAATGTTATTTCAACTCCACAGGTAATCCGGGCATGGCGACAGCCGGAAGTGGAGATGTGTTGACGGGTGTCCTACTGGCTTTACTGACACAGGGATACCCGGCTGAAGAAGCAGCTAAAATAGGTACTTACGTACACGGTCTGGCCGGCGATTTCGCACGCAAAAAGCAGGGCGTTATCGGTATGACAGCCGGAGATATTGTCAATTATCTGCCAATGGCCTGGCGTCTGGTAAGCGAATAAAGGTTAACAACTTATGATTTTCCAAATAACTTCATTAACTTTGTTTTTTAAACCAGTTAAAATAAACCGGAAAATGAAAAAGCTAATTATACTGACAGGACTGTTACTTTCTGCCTCGGCATATGCCCAGACAGAAGTTACAGCGGGAGTTACCCGGGGAAAAGATTACGGGGTGACCTATGCACTTCCTAAAACAGCAATCGACATTGAAGTCAAAGCCAATAAAGTGACATACACTCCGGGAGAATTCAGCAAATATGCCGACCGTTATCTGCGGCTGACCAATGTGTCGGGAGAGCCTCAGGAATATTGGGAACTGGTCAGCGTCAAAGCCAAATCTGTCGGTATCCCCGATAGTGACCATACCTATTTCGTCAAACTGAAGGATAAAACAGTGGCTCCGTTGATAGAGTTGACCGAAGACGGTATTGTTAAATCGATCAATGTACCGTTAAGTCCGAAGAAGTCTGCACCTATACAACCAGCCACTACGCTGAGAAAAAAAATAAATCCACGCGATTTTCTGACAGAAGAGATTCTGATGGCGGGTTCTACAGCTAAAATGGCTGAATTGGTCGCCAAAGAAATCTACAACATCCGCGAAAGCAAAAACACCTTAGTACGCGGACAGGCGGACAACATGCCTAAAGACGGAGAACAACTGAAGATAATGCTTGCCAACCTGGAAGAACAGGAAGCTGCCATGACCGAAATGTTCTCAGGTACACTGAATAAAGACGAGCGGATATTTACTATCCGCCTGAATCCGGAAAAAGAGATGGATAACGAAGTGGCCTTCCGCTTTTCCAGGAAATTGGGTATAGTTGCCAATAATGACCTGGCAGGAGAACCGGTTTACATTACTCTGAAAAATCTGAAAACAGTCAATGTACCGGAAGACGATGGCAAAAAGAAAGTAGACGGCATAGCTTATAACGTGCCCGGTAAGGCGCAAGTGACGCTTATAGAAGGAAAAAAAGAATGGTTTAACGGTGAACTTCCCGTTACACAGTTCGGAACAATTGAATATCTGGCTCCGGCTCTTTTCAATAAAAAATCGACCGTACAAGTTACTTTCAATCCGGCTACAGGAGGATTGATTAAAGTAGATAGGGAAGAAGGAGAATAAAACTGATAAAAAAACTCCGGCTGATCTATACAGGTCAGTCGGAGTTTTTTTTATTTTCTTAAATTGTGCTTTTCAAACACCGTCAGTTTGTAACTGCTAATTTCACAAATCCGTCCTTCTGCAACTGGGTGATATAAGCAGTAATACGCGATTCGTAATTTTCTTCGTGATCGAAATGCTCTGCAAGTTCTTCAATAATCTGGCGTACGGTCCGCTTCCCGTCAATTAACTCCCATACGGCAGTACCATGTTCTTCCAGCCGGACATGAATATCCGGAGACATTCCTTTGGGCAATAAAAAACGCCGCATCCATTCATATTTAAACCGGGGGAAAGCAATGGTAACGGTACCATCGCTTCCCTTTTCGGCTGTAATATTCTCACTACGGAAAGGAATTACATCCAGAAGATTTATTTTCTCTTTCGCGTCTGCCATATTCTGTTATTTCTTAATATTCGCTTCCTGCAATCCGTATCCCTTCTTCTTATCTTCAGCTTTCAGCATCAAAGCCACAATCAGTGCCAAAACACCAAAACAAGCAAAGATAGACATAGGCAAAGTATAATCATAGGTCTGTGCACCATCTACAACGGGACCTTTGCAATAAGTATTCAGTACCCATCCGATCAACAAAGGAACACCCATCAATCCCCAGTTCTGTACCCAGAAAA
>CAVJPC010000171.1:0-2350 GCA_963651205.1 Bacteroidaceae bacterium | reverse complement strand
GGAGCAATCCAGAAACCGGAGAAAAGAAGGACAATCCCGCTCAATACAAGCAGGATTGCCATTACCAATTGAATTGTCAGTCTCTTTTTCATACGTTCACCCTATCCAACTAATTAATTTTCAACTTTCAATTACTCGATAACAGGACGATCATCCTCTCCCTCTTTCTTCTCTACGACCTTCACATCGTCTTCTTCAAACTTTGCAAGTTCGCTTGTCCACCGCAGGCTTGCACCCGGCGTAAACACGATACGTGCCTTTTTTATCATAGAAGCATTAAATGCCTCTTCCGTATCCGCACCTTTTGAACGGAGCGAAAAACGAAAATTACCGAATTCCCCCACCTGTACGATACTTCCTGAACGAAGTTCCAAGCCCATCGCCCAGTTTAGTGAGTCGAGAATTGCCTTCACATCAGCACTCGACATCGCCGAACGGCTGGATATCAATTCACACAATTTTTCCATATCACAATAGCTTGATGATTTGGCTACCGCATAGGTTTTCACTTTGTCCTTGTCGTCGCCACTCAGGACCTTACGTTGTACCTTTCTGAATTTTAATGCCATACCTTTAATTTTAAATGATTATGTAGTTGTTTCCGGGGAACGATACAAAGGTATGGGCAACCATATATGTTAAAATCGCAATAGATCCTCCAGATAAATAGCTATACTTCAATATATTACAATCATAAAATACTTTAAATACCATTTTTCAGCGACTCCTCACTACGGTCTGTTTTACGCTTTATTTAACTTTTATAAACCATTTAGTATCAGCCGCCGTAGTCATCCTTAATTTTTGTTTTGCCTGATAATATCAATACATCTTCAGAAGTAGTCTTTTCTTTACTGATTTTTTCACTCAAGGTTTTAATTTTTTCGGAAAAGTTGAAGCAGATTACTACGGACATAGCTAAGCGACTCAATGATGTTTTTGCGGTACGCTCTACCGCTTCTATCAGATGAAGCATCCGAATAAACAAGGTAGGATAGCGAAGTGTATACCGGATATGACCCATCACTGTTTTTTGTTGCATAAAGTCAGCATATGCTTGCCGGTCATGGATAATCACTTCTTCTATAAAATTCTGCTGATAATCAGGCAATACCGACCAGGTTATAAAAGAAATCTTATAGATTTTCTCACGTAATCGTTTTCTCCCGTCTTCCGACATGGCATCTAAACTACGATTAAATTCATCCACATCAGGAAGTTTTCCATTAGGAAACAATGCCTCAAACTTGTTTCTTTTTTTCATAAGCAGAATAAGATTAGTTTCATTTTAAATAAAAAAGAGGGTCACTACAAAATCTCATTTTGTAGCCCCTCTTTAATCGAATAGTAACATAAACAGTCCTTTACCCGGACTGTAATTTTCTTTGTATATCAGGAGTTTAAATTCTCCAAAAGAAACTTCCCCGGCCTAAATTTCACACTTGTACGCGGTTCTATCATACAAACTTCTCCCGTACGAGGATTGCGCCCTGCACGTTTTGTTTGTTTCCATGGCTCAAACGTGCCAAACCCCTGAAGCATTATCGTATCATCCTGCTTCAATGCATCTGATACAACTTCTTCAAATGCATTTACATATTTCCGAGAAATATAGTGAGGAATACCCAGCTTTCCAGCCAATTTGTTTACTAAATCGTTCTTATTCATATTATTCAGTTTTAATAATTATGTTTCTTATAAAATTATCCAGAGAAATATTCCTTCTGTTCAAGGAAGATTTCTATCTATACCTCTCATATATTAATAAGTACCTCTCACACATACTACATTATTAGAATTATCATTCCAACTATTATTACCTGTCGCTCCATTATCCATATTTACATAGGGAGCCCAAGGAGGAGTATCACCATTATCACCCCAATATTTGCCGGATAAAGTGACATTTCCTATTTCACTTTTTCCATTATAGATAGCCATTAACTCATTTTTTGATGGTAATCTCCAATCACTATATCCTAAATCCGATAAGTTATTACAATAAGGCCGTGCCTCATTACCGTTTCCACGATACCACCCTGTTCCCCTTTGTGCTTTGCTGACCATTAAAGAAGTCGTTCCCGGCACATAGTTATTTCCATTCTTCGGTTGCGAAACCGTGATATCGAACGTACGAGCCGGTTCAGCACCTGGTACGGAAAGTGTAAAAACTGCTGACCGGGCAACTGTGGCACTTTGCTTAGCTGTTACAACAAACTTTCCATTCGCTACATCAATTCCGGAAAAAGAAAAATCTGTAAAACCGGACTTTTTAGTAACAGTCCACTGTAGCCCTTCAGTTGCAGTTATCCCAGAAACAGTAATGTTCCCTCCCACAGCCGGTATTGTT
>CAVJPC010000170.1:0-3359 GCA_963651205.1 Bacteroidaceae bacterium | reverse complement strand
TCACAGTTAGTCCTTTCAGGACAAGCGGCGACACTGAAACATTCAAAACTGGCAAAATATGAACCATGAAGGCGGAATGAAACCGGAATGAAGGCCGGATGAATGCGGGAAGGCCGGTGGGTTCATCTTCTATCCGTCAGAATATCAGCTAGATATTGAATATAAATAGCTGATGAACCCACAATGCTTAAAAAACTTTTTTCTTTTTGCTTGTTTTATCCGACGAGACTCCCTACTTTTGCTCCCGTACCCCGGTATAGCGTTATCGGTCAGTACGTTTTATTGATTACAAGAGCGTTAAGATATTATCCTTCTACTGGAAATTCGACACTTTCACGAAAGCCGGATAATACACAGCACAACGCTCACGTACCTTTTGTTGTTATATCTGTTCATGGGCATTACTATATGTATATGTCTTTGGATATATATAGATAAAAGGGCGTGGGGGTAGCTGTTGTATATTGGCTTTCAGGGCGTCGAATCCCTCAGTAGAAAATATATCAACAGTCCCTACGCCTCTTTTATTTTATATAACCATCCACTCGGGGATTGATGGGTATAATTCACATTAGTATGAAAAGAGCAAATTTACTCTTAACCGACCAGCCATCGTCGGGAAGTAAGATGGCAACAACCGGACAGGCAAACCACACCGGTAGTACACGAACCAAGGCTGCGAAAGGCCTATTCTCTCACTTTATGTTTTTAGCCAGCTTGTTGCTGATTACGTTGCTGACGTCGGGGAAAGCGTATGCTCAGTATTCGCATACGATAAATCTGGATCCAGCAGTAACTCATATCACAATTAGTCAAACCGATGAAAAAGAAGCCAAGCTTTCCGCAGCTGCAGGTTTTGTATTACCAAACACACTGACAGAAGTAGAGATGGGTGACGGGACGATGCTAACAGCAGATGACGACTATACTTATGTTCCTTTAACCGGAGTAATTACAATTGATCAAGTTACAGCCAATATCGTTATCACCGCTACCGCAAAAGCTACTCTAAATACGTTGACATATGCATTAGCAGGCGGAGCAGCAAGTGACAATATTCTTGAAGCCGGAAAAATGATATATGAGGTATCCGATCTTGCCTACACTACTGCAGCAACTGTCACTTTGGGCGGGACTGTAGAAAGTGGGGTAGCTATTACTACACCTCAGGCAGCCAATATAGAAAAGCAGGCAGACGGAACACAACAGGCAACAGCAGAGATCGAAGTAACTGCTAGTGCAGGAGATGCAACACCAACTACTTATACAGTGACTCTCAACTTCAAAAAAGATGAGTTGACCGCGGTATCCGCTCCGGTACCCGGTGACTTCGATGCCAGAATGGCTGATGAAGATGCAGCTGTAGCCGCATTGAATGCTAAAGGATTAACGGCTGCTATCACTACTAATTCCGGTGCAGAGAATGAGCCGCTGACTGTTACCTGGACGTATGATAATTCCGAAAATGGCAACGCTGATTACAACCCTGCCGGAGGCGAAAGCCATAACTTCACATGGACTGTTACCTTGCCTGAAACACTTGCCAATACAGCTAGTACTGAATTAACCGGAACAGTCGCAGTCGCAAACATTGCCGCCAGCGCCGATACGAAACTGGCCACGTTGACTTATCAGATTGGAGACGATCAAACTGCTATCGCAATAATCAGTGACGTTGAGGCAAATACTGATGCAACAAAATATGACGTATCACTTCCGACTACTGTCGATAAAGCCGCATCCCTCACAGTTAACGCCACTCCGAACGATGAGCTAACAAGCATTGCTTACGATAACCAGACAGTTACTCTTGACGCTAATAAAGCAACAGTCACCCTAACTATCACACCGGAAAGCTCAGCAGCTCGTACTGTCGCCGTCAACTTTACCCGTACTCCGAGTGCTGTTGCAACATTAGCTTCATTAAAATATCAAATTGGAGATGCTACTCCCGTGGATATGCCGCAGTTTACTCTGGAAGGGACATCTTACGAGGTTGCATTGCATTACACAGTAATAGACGGAACTACAATAACATTAACACCTGTTGCAACCGATGCAGTCAATGCGGCAATTACAGGTGAAACTACTGTTACGCTTTCAGGAGGTACAGGCACAACTACATTGACTGTTACAGCGGAAGATAAAACGACTCAGGAAGTTGAAATAACTTTCAACGTCGCTAAAGAAAAGATCCTTTTTATCACGGCTCCGACTGCTCCGGTATTGACAGCAGATGATGCAAATGCAGATGCTGTTTTGGCAAAAGTAAGTACGATAAAAAATGTACAGATCACTACCGAAAGCGGAGCTCCTACGGAGTTACCTATCGGCTGGGAATTGAAAGGAGGAACAGAATTCAATAAAAATCATGGCGCTAAGAACGTGTACACCTGGGCTATTGCTCCGGAAAAGTATGCAAACTACGATCTGGCTGATGAAGTAGTGGCTAGCGGAGATATTACAGTGGTTAACTTTATTGAAGCAATAACCGGAAATCAAACTGATGTTACAATTAATAACGAGAACCCATACACAGAAATAGGTAACAGTAATCCCGAAGGAGAAACAACAACAGCTAAAAACGTAACTGTCAGCACGCCGCTCGACAACCTTTCTTTCAATAACGTAGAGGTTTCTGAAAACGTAACAGTTGGAGCTGCTGTTGTTGTTATTGATTTCAACGATACAAAGATTACAGGAACACTTTCTCTGAATGAGAACACCACATTTGGTTCTGAATAATGCTTCCGTGGGTGAGGTTACCTTGGCTCAAAGTAAAACAACAACACTCGTTCTGAAAGAAGGTAGCACGATCGATAAGATCTCAAACGAAGGAGAACTGACTTTAACAAATTCAGAAATGTTTTTCACTTCAGTTACTCCCCTTTCAATGCCTATGAGTACACGTGCTGCAACTGCTACCGAAGTTATAAACAACGGAGTCTTTACCGATATGACGGCTACAATCTTTGCCGTTACAGGTGAAGCAGATCTTACCATCACTTCTCTTCCGGCAAGCAAATCTACAACCGGAAACAGTGCTACATTGGCTGTTGCTGCTACATCTGCAAAAGGTGAAGTAACTTACAAATGGGAGAAATTTACCGCAACCGGTTGGGAAGATGCAAACGGAACAACGGAAAGCCTGAAAATAGACAAAACAACAAACGGGACAACAGAATACCGTTGCGAGGTGAAGAGTACAAATAATACTAAAGGTGCAACAACCACTCTTTACACCCCGGCTGTTACCGTTCAGTTTTACACAAGTACTCCGGATGAGCCGTCAACTCCGTCGACACCTACTTACACCGTATCACTTGATAAGGTAACCGGTGCGACTTTCAGCAAAAGTG
>CAVJPC010000169.1:0-2357 GCA_963651205.1 Bacteroidaceae bacterium | reverse complement strand
AAAGGGATAGCGACAGGACGGGGGATAGGTATTATCGATACAATTCATTTGCTGGAAGTCGTTCAATCGTTGATCCTGCTGGAAGATGCGAACTTACTCTCTGAAGAAGACTTAACAGGGACGAAGAAATGGTTTGCAGACTATCTCCACTGGTTGACAAACCATCCTTACGGCCTGGATGAAATGAATGCTAAAAACAATCACGGGACTTGCTGGGTAATGCAGGTGGCCCAGTTTGCGAAGTATACAGGCAATAAGGAGCTGACGGACTTCTGTCGTAACCGTTATCAGACAGTCCTGTTGCCCGGCCAGATGGACACTGATGGCAGTTTTCCGCTGGAGTTAAACCGTACCAAGCCTTATGGCTATTCCTTGTTTAACCTCGACGCAATGGCGACAATTTGCCATATCCTTTCCGATGATACTCACAACCTATGGCAATATACAACCGGTGATGGACGGAATATGCAGAAAGGAGTAGCCTGGCTATTCCCTTATATAAAGGATAAGTCTGCCTGGCCTTTTGAAGAAGATGTAATGTATTGGGAGCAATGGCCTGTAGCACAACCCGCTTTACTATTCAGCGCTTATGATACACCGAACGAAGAATATGTATCGGTTTGGTCTGCACTGGAGCATTATCCGGAAAATGACGAAGTGATACGCAATCTTCCTATTCGCCATCCTCTTTTATGGTTGTAAAGACATAAGAAAAATAATTAGTTTACTTTATAGTTGATGAACATGAAATTCAAAACACCTCTCTTACTTTTATTAGCCGCTCTTGCGTCCTGTGGATCGGATAAGAGCGATTTAGTACGTGATAACTTTACATTTGCAGGAACACAACTGAAGCAGGCTTTTGTTGAAATGGATTTAGTCCGTTCTTCCGAACTGCCGGAAAAACAAGCATTACGTGATAAACTGAATCAGGGGCCATTGGCCAGCCCGCGAAATATAGAGTCTGACGGAACGCTGCACATGGTAGTCTCACGCGATTGGACAAGCGGATTCTTTCCCGGTGAACTTTGGTATATGTACGAATACACCGGAGATGATTTCTGGAAAGACAAAGCACGTCAGCAAACGGCACTGATTGAACGCGAAAAACTGAATGGTGGTACGCATGATATGGGTTTCAAAGTCTATTGTTCTTTTGGAAACGGTTACCGCCTGACCGGAGACGCTAACTACAAAGAAGTCCTGCTGCAATCGGCCTATACACTGACTACCCGCTACAAAGAAAAAATAGGAGCTATCCGTTCCTGGGATCACAGCCGTGATAAATGGGAGTGCCCCGTTATTATCGACAACATGATGAATCTGGAGTTGCTTTTCTGGGCATTCAGAGCCAGCGGCGATTCTTTATTTTATAATGTAGCCGTTAACCACGCCCGTACAACTATGAAAAATCATTACCGTGACGATTATAGCTCTTATCATGTGGTGGATTATGACACTATAACCGGAGCTGTAATAAACAGGCATACCCATCAGGGATATGCACACGAATCAGCTTGGTCGCGCGGACAAGCATGGGGACTTTATGGCTATACGATGTGTTACCGGGAAACCGGCTTACCGGAGTTTCTTGAACAGGCCGGACATATCGCCGATTATATCTTTTCCAGTCCGGCTTTACCGGAAGATTTAATTCCTTATTGGGACTTTAACGCGCCCGGAATACCGGACGAACCCCGCGATGCTTCTGCTGCAACCGTTACGGCTTCCGCCTTGTATGAATTGAGCATGTACATCCCGGAGAAACAGCATGATTACGTATCGAAAGCAAATACAATACTGAATAACCTGTCGAAAAACTACCGTACGACAGCAGGCAAAGACAGAGGCTTTTTACTGCTGCACAGTACAGGATCGAAAATGCACAATGTAGAAGTCGACGTCCCTATTGTATATGCCGATTATTATTATCTGGAAGCCTTACTCCGAAAACAGAAACTGGAGAAAGAGGGCACAGCCATATTATGAATATATAAATATTAAATAGATAGCTGTTTAATAAACTAATATAAAACGAATAGATAATGAAAAACATTTTCTTCTCTTGCCTTTTCCTGCTTTGTTGCTTGTCGGTTGCAGGGAAGGTACCATCGAAACAAAAAATAAGATTAACAGACAATTGGGAATACCTGAAAGGGGATCTGGGCGGAATCTGGGAAGCAGTGCGCCCCTTCTCACCGGGAAATCCCGAAACGGTTCCTATCTGGCAGAAAGTTACGCTGCCGCATTGCTTCAATGCAGAAGATGCAGTCGACCCCGACCTCAATTATTACCAGGGGCCTGGATGGTACAAGACCGGGCTGTCGATTGACAATCCTTATCCTGACGGCCGCATT
>CAVJPC010000168.1:0-3260 GCA_963651205.1 Bacteroidaceae bacterium | reverse complement strand
TATGTGGCATGCATGGCTTTGGACGCAGGATGCACGGTTGAGGATTATTTCAAACTCCTATTCGGGTGACTTGTCGTTAGAACATGCTTCGAAGTCGAAGGACATCATCACTTCTGACTTGTATCGTACTTTGTTTCCGGAAGTGGTGATAAGACACGATAAGTCCGGTAAAGGTAGTTATGAGAACATAAAGGGAGGCGCCAGATATTCTACTTCGACAGGTGGTACAATTACCGGAAAGCACGCGCATGTGATTATCAACGACGACCCTGTAAATCCCAAACAGGCGGAGTCTCCTGCAATGAGATTACAGGCGAATGACCATACTAAAACGCTTTCGTCCCGTAAGGTTGACAAAAAGAATACTCCGATGGTAACTATTATGCAAAGATTGCATGATGATGATGTGACGGGGTATCTGCTGAAAAAGAAAAAGGATAAGATTAGGCATATATGCCTACCAGCAGAAGTGTCGGAGAGGGTGAATCCTCCGGAGCTGAAAGAACGTTACATTGACGGGCTTCTGGACCCTGTACGTATTGACAGGGAGGTGATAGATGAAGCAAAGATTGACCTCGGTAGTCGTGGGTATGCCGGACAGTATGAACAGGCTCCTTCGGTTGAAGGTGGTAATATCGTCAAAGCAAGTTGGTTCGGGCATATTCCTTTGTCGCAATTCCTCGCTATTCGTGGCGGTGTTCCGATTCACTTCTTTCTCGATACTGCCTATGATGAGAAAAAACAGAAAACGGACAATGACCCGTCCGGAATACTTGCTGCATGTCGGATACAGAACTGTTTGTACTTGTTCCATGCGCAAAAGGTCTGGAAGGAGTTTCCTGAATTAATGAGGTTTATTCCAGATTATGTGCGGGCACATGGATATGATAGCCGGAGCACGATCAGAATAGAACCGAAGGCAAATGGTATAACTGTCATTCAGGCAGTAAAGAAGTACACTAAACTGAATGTAACCAGAACACCAGCACCAACGGACAGCAAGGAAGTGCGACTACACGGTGTCTCGCCTAAAATAGAGTGCGGCCGGGTGATATTGGTGGAAGGTGATTGGAACGAAGAGTTTATAGATGAGGTGAGCCAGTTTCCGGCAAAGACACATGATGAGTATGTAGATATTCTGGTTTATGCAATCAATTATCTTCTGGATGATGATTATGCGGAATTATCAGATGAAGATGAAGAATATATTTTAAGTGCTTTAGGTGGTTAATTTTTAATGTTGTAATTATGGGATTGTTTAATTGGATTGTTAATGGTGTGAATGCGGCTGTTGGTCGCAATCAGGAGTTTGAACAGTTGTTGAAAGCTAAGGATGTGAACCGCGCGCTTTCACAAATGACGGATAACTCTGCAAAGGTTGAAGCTGCTTTGAAGGTATATGATACCCAGCAGCATGAGGTGATGAATAGGCCGAATAAAGCGGTGTTTGGTAAAAAAGACCCTGCATCGGGTAAACGTAAGTTTCTACGTTGGGAAGAAAAATGGAAGATACCTATTCCCTATCCGGTTTTTATCAATGAGATAGCTCTCGTATTCTTGTATGGTCGTCCTCTGAAATGGACGCAATCATCTAAGGGGACAGACCGGGCTTTTTCCAGATATATCGATTTGATTAAAAGTACCCGATTCAATGCGAAGGTTCGCGAAGCAAAACGTCTGGCAGGCGCGGAAGGGCAAAGTGCGTTGCTCTTTCATACCTATCGGAACGATGAAGGCAAACCGGATTGCCTTATCAAAGTCGTAGCCAGAAGTCTGGGTGATGATATATATTTCCGTAAAGACCAATTCGGACGAATGATGTGCTTTGCACGTGGGTATAACTTACAGGAAGTAGGCGGTGAAATCAAATACCATGTTGATATACATACAAAGAATACGATATATCACTGCAAACGTGCTCCTATGGGTTGGGATATTGAGGAAGAGGTGAATCTTGCAAAGAAGATATGCGTGGTTCTTTTTGAGCAGGAACCGGAGTGTGCTGGTGTTGAACCTATGATGCACCGTAAAGAAATGATGGTAAGCCGTAGAGCCGATGTCAATGATCGTTTTTCTGATCCTGCTTTAGTTGCTGATGCGGATATTGTTAATTCTCTTCCGGAAAAAGGTGAGGATAGCAAATTTTTTGCTTTGAAACCTTCGTTAGACGGTTCTAAAAAACCGGATATGAAATATCTGACGTGGGATAATGCACCGGAAAATCAGAAGCAAGAAGCGGAGGAGTTGGACGATAAGATTCATCGTTTCACTTTCACCCCTAAAATAGACTTTGATACGATGAAGAGCCTTTCCCAGATTTCGGCTAAAGCATTGAAACAGCTTATGCTTTTGGCTGTAATCAAGGCGGACAGACATAAAGAAAGACACGATGAGTATGCAGATCGTATAGCTAGTGTCCTTATTGCTATAATTGGTAACGTTCTGGATATTTCTCTTCGAGGTGAGTGTGATAACCTAGTCGTGGAACATGAATTTCAAGAACCGTTCGGAGAAGATATTGAAGCCGTATTAAAAAATCTGATCTCAACTAAAAATGCCGGTGGTATGTCTGATGAAACATTTATCGAAATGAATCCGATCATCAAGGATGCTAATCTGGAAAAAGAGCGTTTGAGAGCCCAACATGAGCAAGAGTTGCAGGAAGAGAAGGACCGGTATAAACAAGATATTTTCGGTAGTGCAGAATAAAAGGCATGGCAAAGATTGATGAGAACAAGTATAAACGGGCATTACTCCAACGTACCGAAGGATATGCTGCAAGCGTCCGGGTAATCTACCTGGATGTGATGGAACGGCTTATCTCTTTAGCGTTGGAGGTAGAACCAATCCACGACCCTAAGAAGCCTTTTTCTTTCACAGACTATCCTACTATATCAGATAAGGCAAACGTCTTGCTACGGGAATTATATACCCGCGTATATCAACAAATACGATCTGGTGTCATTAATGAATGGGAGCAGGCAAATTTGAAATCGGATGAACTTGTTCGGTCCGTGTTTGGTAAGAAGGTCGTGGATAACGAGCATTTTGCTCGCTACTTTGGGCGTAACAAGAAAGCTATGGATTCTTTCTTTGCACGAAGGTCCGGAGATGATGGATTGAACCTGTCTCAACGTATTTGGAAATATGAAGGACAGTTCCGGCAAGAAATGGAAATGTCTATTGATTGTTGTATCGGGCAAGGAATGTCGGCAAATACGATGGCGGCAAACAGAAAAAACCAAAACGGCCTGACTGGC
>CAVJPC010000167.1:0-3414 GCA_963651205.1 Bacteroidaceae bacterium | reverse complement strand
TACATTCCGACAGATGGTGATAAGAAAAAGACAAAGTTCGATTTCGGCCCCATGTATAACACCATTAGTTCAAACCGTATAGAAGGACTGCGCCTACGTGCGGGAGGAATGACAACCGCTAATCTCAACCCGTATTGGTTCGCCAGTGGTTATCTGGCATACGGTTTCAAAGACCGGAAACCAAAATACAACCTCAAACTGACTCATAGCTTTAATAAGAAACTCTATTTTGAAGGAGAAAGCCCGCTCAATAACCTGTCATTTATGCATGAGTACGATCTCTATACACCCGGACAGGACTTTCTTTTTACTAGCAAAGATAACCTGTTCCTTGCTTGGAAGGTAGGTGAACCGATAACTAAAATGCAGTATATCCGTAAAAGCGTACTGCAATATGAAAAAGAATGGCTGAATGGGCTTACCTGGAAATCGTGGATGCTTCACCAGAATAGTGAAGCTGCCGGAACGCTCCGGTATATGGAGCGGGATGCGGCTGGTAATCTGCATCTTTTAAAAGATTTTACGACTGCCGAAGTAGGGACGCAACTCCGTTTCGCTCCGGGAGAACGCCTTTACAACGGTCGTGCGGGAAAAGGTTCGTCCTTCAATCTCTCCAAAGACGCTCCGGTATTCAAACTATCCCACCAAATAGGAATAAAGGGAGTTCTGGGTGGAGACTATAATTACCACCATACCGAGGTCAGTGCTGAAAAGCATATCTGGCTATCTTCGTTCGGCAGACTGGATGTACAGGCGAAGGCTGGAAAAGTATGGAGTAAAGTTCCTTTCCCATTATTAATATTACCGAATGCCAACCAGTCCATCACCATCCAACCGGAATCATTTCATTTGATGAATGCGTTGGAGTTTGTGGCAGACCAATACGTGTCGTTTAATGCCACTTATTACTTGAAAGGATGGATACTGAACCGTATTCCTATCATTAACTGGCTCCGGCTCAGGGAAGTCGTTTCCTTTAATATGATCTATGGAGGATTGACTGATAAGAATAATCCGGCGCTTACTCCAGGACTGTTTATGCTTCCCGAAGGGACAAGACCGCTTGGTAAAACGCCCTATATGGAAGCCAGTATCGGACTGGACAATATCTTCAAAATACTACGCATCGATTATTATCGAAGGCTGACCTACCTGAATGGTCCAGGTATTCAAAAAAGTGGTTTCCGGGTAGCACTTCGATTCTCATTCTGATCGTTTATAGAACACTAATAATTGATATATGAACAAACTTGATAATCTACGACAAGAAACAAATACCCCGTCTCTGATCGGTATTTTTAATGATTGTTTTCCACCTATTATGGATGGAGTTTCGGTCGCTGTGATGAACTATGCCCACTGGCTCCACCGGAAAACTGGAAATGTATGCGTTGTTACTACTAAATCACCGCATTGTCAGGATAGGCAACCCTATCCTGTTTACCGCTATTCTTCTTTACCCATTCCGATGAGGAAACCTTATCGTATCGGGATTCCACAGGTGGACTGGCCTTTTAACCGCCGAATGGCTCAAACTCCTTTCGGACTGCTTCATGCGCATTGCCCGTTTTCTTCCGGTACACTTGCCAAGCGGATCGCCCAAAGGCAAAACATTCCACTCGTTGCCACTTTCCATTCCAAGTTTCGGGATGATTTCGAACGGATTATTCCCAACCAATCCATGGTAGATTACATGATCCGTCGCATTGTCCGATTTTACGAGATGGCCGACGAAGTCTGGATACCTCAGCCTGCCGTGGAGGAAACACTGCGTGAATACGGTTATAAGGGGCCGGTCGAAGTAGTAGATAATGGAAGTGATTTCCGTGTGGAAGAATCTCCGGAGCAATTCCGCCTGTTTGCCAGACGCCAGTTAGGACTACGTGCCAATGAATTTACTTTCCTCTTTGTCGGGCAGCATATCTGGGAGAAGAATATTGCGTTTCTGCTCAATGCGCTATCTATACTAAGGGATATACCGTTCCGTATGTTTTTTATCGGCACGGGATATGCTGAAAAGGAAATAAAACAACTGGTAGAGAAGCTCGGACTCGCTTCCCGTATTGTTTTTGTCGGTTCCATTACAGACCGTAACCGTTTGAAAAGTTATTATGCAGCAGCGGATCTTTTCCTGTTTCCCTCTTTCTATGACAATGCTCCGCTTGTGATACGTGAAGCGGCCGCGATGCAAACACCTTCCGTTCTGTTGCAAGGCTCCACCTCTGCGGAGATTATCCGGCATGGAGAGAATGGGTTCCTTTCGGCTGATAATACGCATGATTTTGCCTTACTTATTCGTAATCTGACGGATCACCCGGAGCAAATCCGGCAGGTGGGACTTGCCGCTTCACAATCCATCTCCCGCTCATGGAGTGACATCATGGATGAAGTACTCGACAGATATACGCACATCATACATCGCTATCACCAATGGAAATAAAAAATACGGCAGTCGATATAATGACTAAGAAACAACGGGGATCGCTCCGCGTTTTTCGGCTCATGATTCCTTTGCTGATAGGCATTGCCGTGACGGGTATATTATTCTATCAGGAGTTTTATTCGGAAGCATGGGGGCTATTCCGGTTTACATGGGTGGAAGGAGCATGTATTATACTGGCTTTTCACTTTATAGTGATGAGAGATTTGAGTATGATGTGGCGGTTCCGGTTGATGTGTGGACCGGACAAACTATCCTGGCGACAGGCTTTTCACACGAACTTATTGTGTGAATTTACTTCTGCAATTACCCCTTCGGCCGTAGGCGGTTCGGGGTTAATCGTTTTGTTTTTGAAAGCGGAAGGTGTTCCGGCAGGTAAAGGAACCGCAGTAATGATGTCCACTTTGTTTTTGGATGAGCTTTGTCTGGTAGTTGTTTGTCCTTTGCTTTTTTTAATCTTCCCCGAAGAAAAATTATTCGGTACATCCGTAGGAATTACGGGATTGCATATTACATTTGCAATCATTTATCTGTTGATCATAGCCTGGACTATTGTACTTTATGCGGCTCTTTTCAAGCGTCCCCAAGTAATAGGTGGAATTATTTACCGGTTGTTCCGCATGCCATTATTGAACCGTTGGACAAGTAAAGCGGAAGAGTTTACCAAGAATTTGCAGCTCAGTTCGAGACAAATGGCTGACTGGTCACTCCTTTTTTGGATGAAAGCCGGGATTGCTACATTGGCTGCCTGGTCGTCGCGTTTTCTGGTGGTATGCGCGTTGTTCCTGCCGTTTATCCCTTTGGGTGAACAGCCACTCGTTTTTACCAGGCAGTTTATCTTGTGGATTGTGATGACAATCAGCCCCACACCAGGGGGAAGTGGAGTGAGCGAATATCTGTTCTCCACCTGTTACAACGACTTGGTGAAAGTCGAAATCACCGAAGGCATGGACAGCGAGGCTGTGCTGAAAGCG
>CAVJPC010000166.1:0-46946 GCA_963651205.1 Bacteroidaceae bacterium | reverse complement strand
GTTGTGAAAGCATTTTTCCATTTAACTCGGGCTTTGTGATCAGGATGCGTCGTGAGATGAGGTTTTTGTTTAGTTGTTCCCATTCCATCTCTACCTGTTTACCAAAAAACACAGTGATCGCTTCAATGTCTATGGGGTTCGAGATAACCAGAATCTTGTCATCAATATGTAGTACCGTTTCTGAGTTTACTAATTCTACTTCCTGCTTTCCGTCATGATGATAGATGCGTGAAATGACAAAGTTACGATTCACCAACGGACGTATTTCTTTAATTCTCTTTCCATGTATCGCTTCATTTTTTATCGCTAATGTAACGGGGCGTACGGTCAGTTCCTGTAAATGTCCCAATCCTTTTTCAGCATCGGCTTCTTCTTGAGGTGTTTTAATGTTGAGAATGTATTTCAATGCCAGTAAAGAAAGAATAGCACCAACCACGCCCAGCGGATAGGCTACAGCATATCCCATTGCAATTTCCGGTGCATCTATTCCGTTTAAATCACTATTGGCTTGTTGGGCTGCACCAAGGCCGGGAGTATTGGTTACAGCACCGGAGAGGATACCGACCATCGTTGTTATAGGAGTTCCGGTAGTGAAATGCAGAATAATGGTTATGATCACACTGATGAAAATAGCCCCCATGGCCAGCATATTCAGCGTAAATCCACCTTTTTTAAAGGCTGAGAAGAAACCGGGTCCCACTTGCAGACCGATAGAATAGACGAATAGAATCAGACCGAACTCTTTTAGAAAATGTAACAGGTGCTCGTCCAGATTCAAATTAAAGTGCCCGAATACGATACCGACAAAAAGAATCCACGTGACACCAAGAGAGATACCGGATACCTTTATTTTACCTAGCATAATTCCGAAGGCAATAACCAGTGACAAAATAAGTACGGAGTGGGCTACACCACCGCCCCAAAGATTGGGATATCCTTCAAAAAGGTTTTTAAGAAGTTCCATAGCATTAAAAAATTATATTTATTTTATTGACTGAACCATCATTTTAAAAGATGCCTAACATCTAAGTTGGAAAAAGTAGCCCCGGAGAAATCACTTCTGCGGGGATACACACACATTGAACAATTACAACGGCATATTGCCGTGTTTCTTAGGCGGATTGCTTTGGTTCTTGTTGTGACACATATCCAAAGCCTGAATGAGTTTATAGCGGGTGTCGCGAGGCATGATCACTTCATCAATCAAGCCACGTTCTGCCGCACGATAAGGGTTAGAGAATTTATGTTCGTAATCTTTAATTATTTCTTTTTTCTCTTCCGGAGTCGATTTCCGGTAAAGGATGTTCACTGCTCCTTCAGCTCCCATCACAGCAATTTCCGCCTGGGGATAAGCCAGATTCACATCGGCGCCTGTCGGCTTGCTGGACATCACGATGTAAGCGCCGCCGTAAGCCTTACGGGTAATCAAAGTCACCTTAGGCACCGTTGCTTCCGCATAAGCGTAGACAATCTTTGCGCCGTGGCGGATGATGCCGTTGTGTTCTTGTACCGTTCCGGGCAGAAAACCGGGAACGTCCTCGAAAGTTATCAGAGGAATGTTGAAGCAGTCACAGAAACGGATGAAACGGGCGGCCTTGTCACTGGCATCAATGTCAAGAACACCGGCCAGATAAGCCGGCTGATTGGCTACGACACCTACGGAACGGCCTCCCAAACGACCGAATCCCACCACTATATTTCTGGCAAAGTGAGGCATCACTTCGAAAAAGTAATGGTTATCTAATACCGGCTCGATAATATCCTTTATATCATAAGGCATGTTCGGATCTTCGGGAATAACCGTCTGAAGCGCCTCCACCTGACGGTGAATGTCATCGGTACAAGGAGCAAGCGGGGCATCCTCCATATTATTGGAGGGCAGGAAGCTCAGTAACTCACGGATGCTCATCAGCGTTTCCTCCTCATTGTTGCACATGAAATGGGTTACACCGCTTTTGCTGCTATGAGTGTAGGCGCCTCCCAGTTCTTCCTTGCCCACCTCCTCATTGGTTACGGTCTTTACAACGTCCGGACCGGTAATGAACATATGACTCTGCTCCTTTACCATAAAGATAAAGTCGGTCAGGGCGGGAGAATAACAGGCACCTCCGGCACAGGGACCCAGAATGGCCGAAATCTGGGGGATCACTCCCGAAGCGATGGTATTCTGATAAAAGATAGAGGCATATCCGGCAAGGCTGTTCACCCCTTCCTGGATACGTGCACCTCCCGAATCATTCAGGGCGATGACGGGAGCACCGTTTTTCAATGCCAGCTGCTGCACCTTCACGATCTTGGCAGCGTTGGTTTCACTCAGCGAACCGCCGTGTGCGGTAAAGTCATAGGCATAGACAAAGACGGGGCGGCCATCTATCTTTCCATAACCGGTAACCATGCCGTCTCCGGCAATCTGCTTTTTCTCCATGCCGAAGTTGGTGCAGCGGTGGTTTACCAGCTTGTCCAGTTCATTGAAAGTGCTTTTATCGAGCAACATCTCGATGCGTTCACGGGCCGTCATATGACCGGATGTATGTTGCTTTTCTATTTTGTCCACACCGCCGCCCAGCGATGCGCTTTTATCCAGTTTTTCAAACTGGCTGTATATTTCTTCTCTTGTCATGATTAGTCTTCTTTTATAATATCCAATACAACCAATACCTGGTTGGCATTTACGGAATCACCTTCATTTACCAGAATATCTTTGACTATGCAGTCCGAAGTCACCTTGTAGTTGCTCTGCATCTTCATGGCTTCCAGCACCACCACAATGTCACCGGCTGCCAGACGGTCCCCTTTCTGAACAGGAATTTTCACCACCTTTCCGGGCATCGGAGCCACAATCTTGTCATCCTGCTTCTCTTCACCGCCCTTTTTCATACGAAGATATTTAGTCTGAGTATCTACGATATCTACATGGTAGGAACGATAGAACATATTCACCTCATAACTCTTGCCACCCTCACTACGGATCAGTTCGGCATTAAAGGAGTTGCCATCGTGCAGAATGGAACAGCTTCCGTTTTCGGCCAGGGCAATGTCCACATCATACGGCTTCCCGTCAATCATAAACTGCACCTTGTTACCCTCTTTGCTCACCAATGTTACATCGGCTACGCGATCTCCAATATGTATTTCCATACTCTTTTATTTTCATTTTGCTGTTGAAACCTGTGGAAATTAGATTCTTAATACCCCTTTCTGCAAGCCAAATTCACGCCAACGGCTGATGGGACGGCTATCAGATAATTGGCTGCTCTTGTTTTCTTCCAGATTCATCAGATAATCAATATAGGATGCAATCATGGCAATGTTCTCTATTTCCTCATTATTGCCATTATTGCGCTGCAACATACGCGAGTTTTTCTCTATAAACAAGGTATTGTACTCACCCTTTACGAAATCGGGAACATGCATGATGCGCTTCAGATAGCTTAAATTAGTCTTCAGACCGGTAATCTTGTATTCATAAAGCACGCGGCGCATACGCTCTATGGCATATTGACGGGTAGTGGCCCACACAATTAGTTTGCCAATCATCGGATCATAATAAACCGGGATTTCATAACCTTCGTAAACATAACTATCCATACGCACACCGATACCATTGGGTCTGGTTATTTGTCGGATAATGCCCGGGGACGGCATGAAATTATTTTCTGTATCTTCCGCACAGATACGGCATTCAATGGCATGGCCGCGCTGTGACAGATTTTCCTGCTTTAAACGAAGTACTTCGTCATTGGCTATATAGATTTGTTCTTTCACCAGATCCACACCTACCACTTCCTCTGTGATGGGATGTTCCACCTGGAGACGGGTATTCATTTCCAGAAAATAGAAATTGCGGTTCTTGTCCACCAGAAACTCAATGGTTCCGGCACCCGAATAGTTTACCGCTCTGGCGGCAGCTACAGCCTTTTCCCCCATCTCTTTACGAAGTTCCGGAGTAAGGAACGGGGAGGGACTTTCCTCTACAATTTTCTGGTTACGACGCTGGACGGAACATTCGCGATCGAACAGATGAATCACATTGCCATGATTATCACCCAGAATCTGGAATTCTATATGATGCGGTTCTTCCACAAATTTCTCCAGATAGACCGTATCATCTCCAAAAGAAGACATGGATTCTGAACGGGCGGCATTATAGGCCTCGGCAACTTCACTTTCATTGTGTATCAGCCGCATACCTTTGCCACCACCTCCCATAGATGCTTTCAGCATGACGGGATAGCCTATCTCATTACAGATACGCACCGCCTCACCGGCACTCTGCAAAGGCTGTTCCGTTCCGGGCACTACAGGCACACCGGCAGCAATCATACGTTTACGGGCGGCAATCTTGTCACCCATCGCCTCCATAGTTCCGGCAGCCGGACCGATGAAGATAATACCCTCTTCCTTGCAACGGCGGGCAAAATCAGCATTTTCGGACAAGAAGCCATAACCGGGATGGATGGCATCGGCTTTACATTGTCTGGCTACCTCTATTACTCTTTCTATATTCAAATAGCTTTCCCTGGCTATAGCCGGTCCTATCAGGTAGGCTTCGTCAGCGTACATGACATGATGAGAAGTGCGGTCGGCTTCCGAAAAGACAGCAACGGTCCGTATGCCCATTTCGCGGCAGGAACGCATCACGCGTAAGGCTATTTCACCTCTGTTGGCAATCAATACTTTCTTTATCATCTTTCTTTTTATTATAACGAGGGTTAATGTCGCAAGCATAAAAAGCTTCCTTGACGGCTTTCAGGCAGTCATGGCACAGGCAATCGGAATAATTCTCATTTAAATAGGTACGTTGCATAGCATCTAGTCCCACCGTTACGCAATGACATGATAAAATATCATTGTGCATACATTCGAATGTTGCACCACAACGTGGACATACCTTTTTCATAGGCATCCCTTTCGCAAGTTTTTAATTTACTTATCCTTTTTCGTACTGCTTTCCTAATCCCACGAGTAAAAACAGCCTTTAATGAATGGCAGGTCTTCTGACTGACTCCTTATCTTGAAGCCTTCCCGATGTGAGTGGTGTCACATCAGTGGCAAAGGTGTTTTTTCAAGATTTTAGCAGAGCTTCACAGCAGCGGGACTGTCCGGGATTTACACCCGATTCCCTTTTAATCCGGATAGCAGATAAGTCTATCCGAAACCAATTCGGGGCAAAGATAATGGAATTTATAATTAAACGAAGCAGAAAAGACGAAAAAAGTGATGCCGGAAGTTTTTTTTCTTTTTCCGGTTGGTTTATTGATTTAATTCCTAACTTTGTCAGTGATATCGGTTTCCGGATTAGCCGCCAGCGTGAAACGGAATTAAAAGGGAATCTTGTGCAAGTCAGGAACTATCCCCGTAGCTGTAAGTTTTACTCTCCCGATATGTGAGGGAAATGTTGTGATATTCTTTGCCACTGGTCTTTGTGAAAGAACCGGGAAGGCTTTACAACAGAAACAAGTCAGAAGACCTGCCGGTGTTATTTATATCATTCAAGGCTTTCGGGTGAAAGGCGATAGAACGAATCATACTGATCCATTTTATTACTGGTTTCCATGAATGGTCGTGTTTGAAGGATTTATATAAGTAATCAGTATTTTGTATAATCTTAATTTATAAGTATGATTAATTCAGAGGTATTTATTATTAAAAGAGATGGTAAAAAGGAGGCTTTCTCTCTTGATAAAATTAAAAATGCGATAGCTAAAGCATTCTTGTCAGTAGGAAGTTTTGCTACTCAGGATGTTATTACTAATGTATTGAGCCGCGTTAGTATCAGCGATGGAACGAATGTGGAAGAAATCCAGAATCAGGTGGAAGTGGCTTTGATGGCCGAACATTACTACAGTGTTGCCAAGGCGTATATGTTGTATCGCCAGAAACATTTGGAGGATCGTGAAGTAAGGGATAAACTGAAGTTTCTGCTTGACTATTGTGACGCTTCCAACCCGGCTACCGGCAGTAAATATGATGCGAATGCCAATGTGGAGAATAAAAATATTGCCACTCTGATAGGAGAATTACCCAAATCAAATTTCATCCGTCTGAACCGTCGCTTGCTGACTGATCGGTTGAAAGATATGTATGGCAAGGAATTGTCCGACCGTTATCTGGAACTTCTGAACCATCACTTTATTTACAAAAACGATGAAACCAATCTTGCCAATTATTGTGCCAGCATTACTATGTACCCTTGGCTGAATAATGGTACGATGGCAGTGGGAGGTAACTCTACAGCTCCTACCAACCTGAAGTCATTTTGTGGTGGATTCATCAATATGGTCTTCATTGTATCCAGTATGTTGAGTGGTGCCTGTGCCACTCCGGAATTCCTGATGTATATGAATTATTTTGTAGGGTTGGAATACGGACAAGATTATTATAAGCATTCGGATAAAATAGTCGATTTATCTACCAGGCAAAGAACAATAGACAAAATTATTACGGACTGTTTCGAACAAATAGTATATTCCATCAACCAGCCTACGGGAGCACGTAATTTTCAGGCAGTTTTTTGGAATGTAGCCTACTATGACAAGTATTATTTCGAAAGTCTTTTCGGCAACTTCTATTTCCCTGACGGGAGCCAGCCCGACTGGAATTCGCTGAACTGGTTGCAGAAACGCTTCATGAAATGGTTCAATAAGGAACGTACGAGGACTGTTTTGACATTTCCTGTAGAAACCATGGCACTTCTGACCAAGGACGGTGATGTGTTGGACAAGGAATATGGTGACTTTACGGCTGAGATGTATGCCGAAGGTCATTCTTTCTTTACTTATATGAGTGATAATGCGGATTCTTTAAGTAGTTGTTGCCGTCTTCGTAATGAAATACAAGACAATGGTTTTAGCTACACTTTGGGAGCGGGAGGTGTTTCTACAGGCTCAAAAAGTGTGCTGACTATTAATCTGAACCGTTGCATCCAGCATGCAGTGAAATCCGGCATCCTTTATCCGTTCTTTCTGGAAGAAGTGGTAGATTTGGTACATAAAGTGCAGTTGGCTTATAATGAAAATCTGAAACAATTACAATCTAAAGGTATGCTGCCTTTGTTTGATGCAGGTTATATCAATATGAGCCGTCAATACCTGACTATTGGTGTCAACGGTCTGGTAGAAGCAGCGCAGTTTATGGGTATTGAAATCAATGATAATCCTAAATATGAAGCGTTTGTACAGGAGATTTTAGGTATGATTGAGCGATATAACAAGAAATACCGCACGAAGGACGTTTTGTTCAATTGCGAAATGATTCCTGCTGAGAATGTGGGAGTCAAGCATGCCAAATGGGATAAGGAAGCAGGCTTCCAGACATTCCGCGAATGCTATAACAGTTATTTTTATATTGTAGAAGATGAATCGTTGAACATTGTTGATAAATTTCGTCTGCACGGGCATCGTTACATAGAACATTTAACGGGAGGCTCGGCTTTGCATATGAATCTGGAAGAGCATCTTGGCAAAGAGCAATATAGACAATTGCTTCGGGTGGCTGCTACAGAAGGCTGCAATTATTTTACGTTTAATATACCGAATACCATTTGTAATGAATGCAGGCATATTGATAAAAGATACTTGCATGAATGCCCAGAATGTCATAGTCAGAATGTAGATTATCTGACACGTGTTATCGGGTATATGAAACGGGTCAGTAATTTCTCTCAAGCAAGGCAGAAGGAGGCTGCACAAAGATATTATGCTCCGTTATGCTGATTATGACATTGTATTTCAAGAAATTCCTGATGAAGTCACTCTGGCAATCAATCTCTCTAACTGTCCCAATAAGTGCAAGGGCTGTCACAGTCCTCACTTGTTGGAAGATGTAGGGGAAGCTTTGACGGAAGAAAGCCTTTCATGGCTTTTGCAGAAATATGGTACGGCTGTGACCTGCGTTTGTTTCATGGGGGGGGATGCCGAACCTTTTGAAGTGGAAAGATTGGCAGGTTTTCTTCATCGGCAATCTATCGCTTCGGTAAAAGTGGGTTGGTACTCGGGAAAGAGTGTATTACCTCTCGGATTCGATATAAAAAAGTTTGAATATATCAAGTTAGGACCTTATATTGAAAAAATGGGAGGTTTGAAGTCTTCTGAAACCAACCAGCATTTATATAGGAGAATGGGAGATAGGATGGAAGATATAACTTTTCGATTCTGGCAACGGTAAGTTCTATACAGATTAATACATACCGAATCCTATTTGAATGATGGTAGTATCTATAAGTAGCCATTCAGATTTATTTCATATAAATATATCCTAGCATAAACTTTACTCATAGGGCCTCCTTAAAAAGTAAGTGCGCTTCGTGAGCCAAGTAAGTGCGCTTAAATAGTCAATGAAACGCACTTACTTGGCTCACGAAGTGTACTTACTTTTTTGGGGGGTAATATCATGATAGCTATTTGTATGAGGCGAAAGATATTTGTGTATATATGAAATAAATCTGAATAACTACTTATTTAAATAATTCTACTACCATCACTCTTTAAAAAACTTTATTCATCAGCTTTTTGTAAAGATGGTGGTAGTAGTAGCAAAGTCAGGGTTCCGATGAAATGGACCCCTTATTTGTTATTCTGGTTGATAGTCTGCACCATCTTCCCATTCATACTTGTTATTATATTTTTCTTTCAGATGGTTCACCCAAATCTGGCGGATTGCTGCATAATCGCCCAGGGCACGTACACCACAACCACTTTCTATACCATGGTCAGCATCATATTGACCTGAAGGGTGTACTTCTTTATCTCCCACTTTGAAGCCCATGTTAAGGATACGCTCGCGCCAGCTTGCCTCAATATTATTGGGCTTTGCTTCTGCCAAATCCTTGTCACCTTCTGCTAAAGCTTCGATACCCCACAGGTCGTTGTGGGCATGGTCACCTGAGATAGACATAAATGGAGCCAGATAGATGGTAACCTCTTCCGGTTTCAGGTTGTTTGTTTCGCAATAAGTCACCAGTTTGGAATAAACGCTTTCGGCATTTGCTTCTGGAGCAACCTCTGCTTTGCCATCTTTTTCTTCGTAAGGCCAGAAAAGCATCTTGCCATAATCTACTGTACCTACCAATACATTTTTGTGTTTGGTCAAATCCTGCATAGCAGCTTCAATATCTGAATATTTTTTATTTGCGTTGTAGCTGTCGTTGGGGTTACCATGTCCCATTAACAAGACCAGATTATGCTTGTCATTCAGAACATCCATGTCCTTTTCGCCAGTGTTGGTTGTTGAAGAGTAGTGTTGATAGAGCACTTTCGCAACTTCTTCCGTGTCTTCTTCGTTATCAAGAAGATTGGCACTCTTCAAGACTTTAATATTAGGATGTTTATAATAGTCGCGAATCATGAAGTCTTTCTTTACAGTAGAATTCATAACTGCCAGATATTCTTCACCCGGAATAACGTGCAATGACTGTACGGCTACTTTGCTGTAACCTGCATCGGCAATGGCGTTCAACCATTGGTCAATGTGATAATATGATTCATCACGTGTGGCTTCCAGACGGGCGATACAAGTATTGGAAGAGAATGACAGGAAAACGTCTGCATCGGGAAATGCAGTTTCAAAGTCTTTTCTAACTTCATCATATACGTGTGTAGCTTCGTGATAAGTACTTCCGAATGAGCAGAGAAGGATTGCTGTGTCATGTTTCTTTTTAGCAATCACTTCCTCTAATGCAGGATTTACAGTACTTTCTTCGTCATCGTCATCGCTACAGGAAGAGAAACCTGTAACAGTTGCGGCCATCAAAGCGGCGGCCATTAGGCAATACTTGAATTTGTTCATAATGTAAAAAATTAAAAGTGTTTAATTATTTCTTGTTTTGAAATTTAGCTATGAATGAAATATAAAAGGTGCGTCCCGGAGTAGTGGTGCCACGGTTGCGGCCAAAAGGAGTGCGGTCTATATAATCAAAAATATTGTCTACACCCACATTGGCTGTCAAATCCCATTTCTTTACTTTGAGCAATGAATGGCTGGTATTTATACGCCATAAATTATAACCATCGGCATCATTATCGGTAATATAATAGCGTTTTGACTGGTATTTGCCATAAATACCGATACCTAGACGATAGCGGTTCCATGTATGTCTCCAACTAGCATTCAGAGTGGCATTATGAAGAGAAGTGGCATCTATGGGCAGGTATTGCATATAGCGTTCATCATTCTTGTTATCCACATACTTTGCCTTGGAGTCAGTATAACTGTAGCCACCACCGATGGTCAGACTTTTCAATGGGGTATAACTGAATGTAAGGTCAACACCATAGATTCTTGCTTTTGACAGATTCTTATACTTTTTTGTTTCCTGAACTTCCAGCATTTTATCTGCGGCAGAAGTCGGGATGGTAGTCAAGGCAATCATATTGTCTATGTGGTTGTAATATCCGGTCACGCTTATCTGAAATTTGTGGAGATTATATTCACCGCCCACAGAGAAATATTGTGAGGTCTGCGGTTTTAACTCACTATTACCGTAGTAGGCTTTTAGTTTTCCCATCATTGTACCTATATAATTATAGTACAGTTCTTGTGTAGTCGGTGCCTTGAAACCGAATGATACTGTTCCACGAAGATTGAAATCGCCTAGTTTATAAAGAGCAGATACTTTGGGAGTTACTTTAGCATCGAATTCTTTATGATAAACTCCGCGTATACCTGCCGTAACGGTCAATTTGTCATTGGCTGCCCATTCGTCCTGTGCATAAGCTGATATCGTATAAACAGAAGCTGAAGTACGGTTCTCTATATGATGGGGAGATTCAAGATTTTCCAGAATATATTCCAATCCGGTGTTCAACGTGTGTTGCTCACCCAAATAAAATATTCCTTTTACCAATCCAGTCAGTTGTTTCTGTACCTTTTGTTTCAGTCGTTGGCCCGGAAAGAAAGTCACGCGCTGGTTGTCCTTGAAATAATCGGTATATTCGCGGTAATTATAGTCATAGAAATAGCCGAAACGTCCGTAGTCCACATCAAACGTAAGGTAATTACGTCCATTTAATTTCCATTTAGCTCCTCCGGCCAGGGTATAGTTACGATAATAATAATCGTATGCATGATATTTATAGTTGCCATGCGGACGATATACCCAACGTTCATAATGGGAAACCTCGGCAGTAAACTCCAAACGATCATTTGCTTTATAAGACAAGAATTCATTGACGGAATAATTGGTTGCTCTGTTGATTGTTTTACTCACTGAACCTGATTTCAATTCATGCTGGTCCCATTCCATATCTGTATTGCGCCAGCCGTCAGTGTGTTTATAATTGAAAGAGGTCGTGGAACTCACTTTTCCTAGTTGGACGCCTACCGTATTGCTTTGGCGGAAATCTCCATATTCGCCTGCACGTGACGTGTTTGATATGCTTATTTTGTCTTTATTCCGTTTTGTAATAATATTGATGACACCTGCGATAGCATCACTTCCGTAGAGTGAAGAGGAGGCTCCTTTCACTATTTCCACTCGTTCTATATCAGCGATATTGATACGATTCAAATCTTTCTGACCCCCTACGTCGCCATTCATTCGTTTTCCATTAATAAGAATGAGGATATAGTCATTGTTCAGCCCGTTCATTTGTAAATGTCCCCCCATCTCGCCTTCATTGAAACTTAATGAGGGGCAAAGCCCACCTAGCAAATCATCTATGCTACGTGCCTGATACTGTTCCAAAGCTTTACTGGTTATAACTTCAGTCTGTACGGGAGCGTCTTTCAGATAATGTTCGGTACCTGTACCCGTAATGACCACTTCATTGAGTAATACGGACAATTCTTTCTCGTCTTTATTCTTGAGAATGCTTTGTGCACTTGCAATTTGTGTACCAAGTAATAGAATGGCAGGAAGTAAATACCTCATATTGTGTTTTATTTAATTTGCAAAAAAAATAAAACATCAAGTTTCCTTATATTAAAAAGGAATGCCGCAAAGGAATGTACGTCGGGGAAGACGCTTGTTCGAATGGACACATACTTCTAATCCTGGAAGCTTGGTGATTATTGTTTAAAAGACTTAGCAGGTATTCTGGCTTTCCTCTGGTTAGAAACCTTCCCATTTCTTCAAATGAAACAGTGGTTTTGGACTATCTAACCAACATAATGAGGATTTACAGCTGCAGGTACAGTCCCGGATTTACACCGGGTTCCCTTGCATCGGACCACGTAGCAGTCTGATTTCTAAATCGGGAGCAAAGATACGACTTTATTTTATTATATGCTTCTTTTTGCGAAAAAATGTAGTGGTTTGTTATTCTTACTATTCCCTTTAAAGGAAAAGAGGTACAAAGCCAAAGGAATATAAATTCATTCTATGGCTTTGTACCTCTTCGGGGATTTTGATTCTTTTATTGCCTTATTTCTTGAACTTGACTGCCAGACTGATATAGACGGCGCGTCCCGGATTGATAGTGGAGAAATTGCTGTTCCATGGACGGTCATCACTTTTATTAAACAGGTTTTCAATACCGATGCCCGGTTCCAGCATAAATGCATCCAGATTAAATGTATGGCGTGTATTCAAATCCCATTGCTGGTATTTGGGCGCATAACCGTATGTGCTTGAATAACGCTCTCCCTGAATATGTCCGTTCAGATTGATATTCAGATGATAATTATTCCAGTTATGATCCCAACGGGCATGTACATTGGCGGCATTCTTTATACTTTTGTTTACCGGAGAGATGATAGTCACATATTCCTTGGTTGTGGTATCATAAGTCAATGTTTTAGCCTCGCTGTCAGTATAGATATAGCTTCCTCCGATTGTGACTCCAGCTCCGACATAAATATTGGTATTTACACTGATACCTTTAATCTTTGCACGATTCACATTGTCGCGCTGACGGATTGTCGCAAAATTCTCATGTATATCATCCAGTCCCATATCCTGTATCTCTTCTTCACTTAATACTCTATAATCAATCATATCTTTGATATCATTATAGAATCCGGTTACTGAGATGGAGAAGCGTGAGCAGGTATATTCACCGTTCAATGAAAAGAAATTGCTCTTCTCCGGTTTCAGATTAGGGTTTCCTACTGTAAAACGGCTGCTGGTTTTTGATTCGTCCGTAGCATACAACTGAGAAAGAGTAGGGGTACGGAATCCTGTAGCATAAGCTGCACGGAAGTTGAAGTTTCCGGGTTTATACATCAAAGCTATGTTGGGAGTGGCATAGTTCTTGAAATTTTCATTATAAAGATAACGTATTCCGGCTACAGCCTGGAGATTCTTCATAATGGTAATTTCATCCTGTGCAAAGATAGCGAATGTGTACATGTTTTTAAAACTGATATTTTCCGATTCACTTTTAAAGTGTTCGTTGATATATTCAATTCCGGTTGAGAGTTTATTCCATTTGTTCAGCTTGAAAATGCCTTTTATAGTCGCGTTGTAGTAATTGGTCTGTTTGCGTTTTTCTTCATCACCGCGCTGGAAGTCGCCGCTCTTTTTGAAGTAACCATATTTTGAGGTATAATTATCTGCATAAAAATCTGCATCAATATAAGCTGATTTGTTTATCATGTATTTGGCCCCTGCACCATAAGTGTAGCTGTCATGCAATATATTATAGGTATATGCTTGCGTTTCCTTGTAAACTGTATTTCCATTTTCATCTTTCTTTTTATCTGCTTTGAAATAAGTGGCAGCTTCATCACGGCGTGTTTCGTAATCATAATAATTGCCTCGCAGATAAAAGGAAAGACGGTCGTTGGCATTATAGGCGAACCGTTGGCTGATATTGTCGGATACAAAGCCGGTGGACATGGGACGCCCGGTCTTGTTGCCTGCCTCGTCTAAGTCATTGACTTGCCAATTATCTGCTTCTTTGCGTTGGTATGATGTATAAGATGAAAATTTGCCAGCATTTACATCCACATTGATGTTTTCACTGAACCTGCCTTTGCTGGTATAGTGAGTATAATTCGAAACATTCAACGCATTTTTGGAATCATCTGTTATAATATTGATGACACCACCTATGGCATCACTGCCATACAATGCGGATGCTGCACCGCTCAAAATTTCTATTCGTTTTATATTGGCTACATTGATACGTGTATAACGGTCATCTCCTGTCAGTCGTTTTCCGTTTTCCAGTACAAGCATATAGTCTTCGTTCATACCGTTCAGGCTCAATGTCGTTCCCATGCCATTGGTCATTGAAGTGACATTCGGAGTCAGTTTTACGAGTGCATCTTCCAGGCTGGTAACATTAGCATTTCCTAAATCTTTGGCTGTGATTACTTGTACAGGAACGGGTGAATTGCTCATACGGCGGTGAGTACCTGTTCCGGTTACTACAACTTGTCCCAGATTCATGTAACTCTCGCGCATTTTAATCAGAATATTTTCTTCTCCGGTATTTGCTGTGTACTTTTGAGGTAGATAACTGACGTGGGTGATATTCAAGGTATGTTTGCCGTCAGGCAGATTCTTGATCGTGAATTCTCCTTTGCCATTTGTGGTGCATCCTGTCAGACTGTGGTCAATACGAATATTTGCCCCCACTACCGGTTCATTGGTTTCTTCACTTACAATTTTTCCACTCAGTGATGACTGTGCACATACTGTTATTGCCATGCATGATAGCATAGCTGCCAAAAAACTTTTTCTTTTCATCGAAATAATTTAAGAATTAATAATTAGCTTTCCTGACCCCGGGAGCGTGTTATTATCTGCATGATTTGGCAGGTTTCCTGGCTTCACCCTGAAAAGCGCCTTCCCATTTCTTGCAAATGAAACAGTGGCATAACGAGAGTTGCTTTTCATCGGACGGGCGTTCACAGTAGCGGGCACTGCTTCGGATTCTTTTGACCGAATTCCCTTTTATGCAACCATCGGAAAAATGATTGCATCACCAAATCGGGCGCAAAGGTAGACGTTTTTTTGAATATATTAAGAAATTGCTTGAATTTTATTTCTCCGAACACAAAGATCCGGAGTCTTTTTCCTGTCTGTTATATGCTGTCCTTCAGTATTCACTGCGCCATGTCTAAAGGTATTTTATAATAATGAGTCTGATTTGTGCCATTTCCCTCTCAGAGAGCTTTCATATAGAAAAAAATGATTTAATCTGTCAGTGGGTTATCCTGTAAATACCGTTTTACTATTTGGTCGACGTTTTCTACAAAATAGGTTGTCCCCTCACTCACTATGGTAACTTTTGTTCCTTTCATCATCAATAGATTTCCATCTAAGAATGTTAAGTCGTTGATTTGGTCGCTGGGCGCATACCTCTGTAGTATTTTCAAAAAACTTTGGTCATCATCATAAGCACCCAAACGCCGCCACCGATTACCGTCAAAATAATAGAGCACAAGTCGTTTTGCCTCAAATCCTGCCAAAGCATATTTATCATAAATCACTACCGGAAGACCGCTTCCGGCCACTATCGGATAATCAATAGTTTCATTTCTTCCTGTCTCAATATTATAGATAGTGATAATATTAGTATTGTTGTCTCCATCTCCTTTTTGGGTAATCACTTTCTTTCCATCAGTGAAATTACGAGTACTCCCCAAGGATGCAATCTTGGAGTATGCAGGCTTACCATTGCTGCCTAAATTAAGTTTATATACTACGCTACCATTACAAAACACATCATTATCTGCAATACATAATTTGTAGGTACCAATATCGAAATAACTACTTTGTGTACTAAAACCGTCATTCTTGTCTATGGCAATGGCAGTGCATCCTGTGCCGCTTCCTCCATATATGATGAAATTTTCATTTACAGCTAGTGAATAACCAGACTTATTTGCATTTGTTTGTGCCACATACCATTTTCCTGTTGTCTTATCTTTTCGTAATAAGTAAACAATATCATCACTTTCCGAAGAACCGCCATTCCGCTTGCTGACCCCTACACCGGCATAATCTCCGCATATATCAATACAATTAAAATAGTTTCTGGCTATTTTCAGATGCTCGCCAGATGCCTTGCTCGCATAGACATACGCCGGTGCCCCCCAAGATCCGTCTGCCTGCTTGTCATAAATGGTAATCGTTTTATCCGAATTTCCCGTTATCAGCCGGTTTCCTGAATATGAACTTTTTAAGGTCTGAGGTACAATCGTTACCACAGGATCGTAGACCGAAGTACCTCCAACACTTATTTCGATGGGAACTTTCGCTTCTTCTCCAGCTTTTAAAGTAAGACTTTTACCTAGAGTGCAGATGTATTCTTTCCCATTGTCCAAAGTGATGGTAATGGAATGATTCGTAGTGGTCAGCGTCTGTGGAGGAAGCAGACAGGTGCAGTCAATGTGATAATTGTTGTCTCCCTTGGTCAGCATGGTCACTTCTTCAAGCGAACCGGATGATTCCACATCAACTACTTGCAGGTTTTTCTCTGTTCCGGCACCTGTCGGCTGCAAAGTCCCTGAAATATACAGCCTCGTTTTGACTACTGCTCTTTGTACTTCCGAAGTGGAGATGCTTTTATCATTAAAATCAATGGAGAACTTGAGCCGTGCCATCAAGTGGGAAAAGCCGAACTCAAGACTGGTAGTAGAACTACTACAAATGGTATGTGCCGCCAGGTAGATATTGGAGGTATATTGCGCCTCTGTACTTTGGTCGGTAGTTACCGAAAGGGTATTGCCTACAGGTATGACGGTTTGCTCCCCGTTTTTGCGATACCAGGCATATACATCTACCGTACCGGTTTCTTTTTCCAGTGCCGTCCATAATGAAGCCGGGTTTCCGTCGGTAGGAGAGAACTTTTCATCATTGTATGTATAGGCATAGCCATTATACGTCCCGCTGCCTGATGCATTCCAGCCTATCAGCATGACATCATTCTCTTGAAACTTGGTTTCCACTTCGCCGTCCACCACTCTGGAGGTGACTTGGATGGGATTAATGCTGCCTGTTACCCGGTAACCGGCGTACTTGCCTTCCGGTGTATCATCCATAGCACCACCAATTGATTCGGTGCAGGCTGCTAAAGCCAGAGGCAGCAGAAGATAAACAAGGTCTTTTCTCATCTTTATTCCAAACTTTAATTTCTATACTTGAACAGGTAAACGCTGATTACCTTACTTTCAGTATCCTTCTTTTCGGTCCATCTGCTCCACGAAGGATTCTTTTCTACTTCGGCGTTCAGGAGGTCACACAGATTGCCGGTGGTAGCATCTGTAAAAGAGCTGATTTCTGTAATGCCGGTGGCGGTATTTCCAGTGCAGTTTTCCATTGTCCCGCCATATTGATAACACTTGGTGAAACTGCCGGCACTGCCATTGCCCGATGCCCCCGCCAGGAACCCGGCTGTGACATTGGCAGATGTACCTGCATTGCTGTTCTCCAATTTGAAGATGCGGCTGTAACAATTATCCATTGTCCCCTTCACATAGCCTGCCAGTCCGCCTATGTAGCTGTTTATGCCTGAGGTACCGGCAATTGTGATTTTGGGTTCCGACGTTTCGTACAGATAGACGGCGCTGTTGGAGATGTTGCCACCGCAATAACCTGCCATCGCACCTACATAGGTCGCGGTGACGGAAGGGGAGGCAGCAGGACTGGACATGATGACGGTACCCTGCATTTCCATGATGCAGTTCATGATATTTCCCTCTACGCGCGCCGCCAATATGCCTGCATAGGGGGCAGCTCCGGCATCCATGCAGTTCTTATCACTGTTATCAATACTTCCGCTCACCGTAGTAGTGACTCCCACATTCTTCACATCACTCGTGGTATAGCCTATCAGTCCGGCATAGTCCACTCCCTCAGGGACGCTCTGTTTCCCTCCGTACATATCGAAAGTGACCTGCCAGCCCTGGCCGTCGAAAGGGATGGTAAGGGGGTGGGCTTCTGTACCGATGGGCACCCAGCCTTCTCCTGTGTCTATCTTGAAGGAAGAGGTCAGTTTGATGGTGAATTGTCTGTTTCCTTCATCGTCTTTCTCGTACCAGCCATAAGGCTCATACTTTTTATACCCTTTCTCATTGGTGGGCGCTCCGTCCTTATTCCATAAGGTTGCAAATGCTATCAAGTCCGCCGCGCTGCTGATCCCTTTTTCTTTGGTGGTAACGCCGGGGACATCTTCCACGCCTGTCCATCCGGCAGAAATACGTTTCACGCTCAAGGCTTTTGAATCCAATTTCAAATTATAGGTATAGCAATAACCGGGCTTCCATTGTACGCTCAGGTCGGGGGCGGTGGTATAGTCCAGGACATAATCTGTTGTTGTACCCCCTGTTTCCGGTCCCAAAGTTACACTCAACTTAACCTTGGGAGTAGTAGCATCGGCCAATGGAGCAACCAATCCGAAAGCTACTGTTGCAGCATATTGAAAACCTATTCTTTGTGGATTGGATGATGGGGTGAAAACCAGCTGATTGGTAGCGGTCAGTTCACTGAATGTTCCGTTCCCTATATTCATTTTACCGTTCCCCCCACTAGTTTCGGAACAACAGAAATAGTTATTGCCGCTTTTGTCCTCCAGTGTAATGGACCGTACATAGTCATTCTCTATTCTTGTAGCATCCTGCTCATACTCTATCTTGAAGATAACTTTTGCCATAGCGTGCTGCATATAGATATCGGGCTTTGATGCCAGATTGTGGGCAGTGATGGGAGTGGCAAAACTTGTGGCGGCAGGGCCTGCGGTGCCGTAAAGATAATCCGTGGTGCTACAATCCCAGTCGCTGCCGCCTGCAAAGGTTTGTGAGGCGGGGATAGTGACGGGGATGGTGTGGTTGCCGCTGCCGGCATCATCGGTCACTGCGACATTGGTTGTGGGATGGAAAGCATACAGGGTGGCGGGTACGTTGGTCAGATACAAGGTAACGGCGGGGGTACTTCCGTCAGTACCCTGATAGGCAGTCCAGCTCGTCCCGTTATCTGTTGTAGTGTAGGTATATCGTTGGTCATAATCCAGGTATCGGCCATGATCCGCACCGGTGATGTAGACACCGATGCGGTCTATATTGCCTTTGCCTGCTGTACCTAAACCTGTCACCAAAGATCTGGCATTGGCTCCCTGCAGGGATATGTCGTCATTTCCCTGTGCAAAGTTCACTTGCAAGGGGACACACCCGCTTTCCGAAGGAAGCACTTCCTGTACCTCACGGCAGGAACCCAGTGCAAACAAACAAATGGTCAATGATTTGAATACAGTATTGTTCATAAAGATAGTCTTAAGTTATATGGTGTCAATGATTATGACTTCGGTTTTTCAATCAGGTTCAGTCCGTTGCTGATGGTAGTGTCCGTCCATCCGGCTATGGTCACCGTGCCCAGGCTGAGTCCTTCTCCGGCGAGAGTAGCGGAATAGATGCTGTTGGTTCCTTTCGCCCATGCTGCTGCCGGAATATCTACAGGATATTCTGTGTCGTCTACGGTGAATATCACCTGGATGTCTGAAGTGGTAGCGTTTTCATCCTCACAGGCAATGGGATAAAGCATGATGCCGAAAGCGGGGACGGTGGCAGTAGACGATTCGCTGCCACCTGCTACTTTCAATTCATAATATTTATCACCCTCATCATCTCTTTTCTGATGGATAAAGCGGGTATAGGTGATATCTGCCGCAGTGCCTTGCAGGGTAATGTCTCCACCACCTATCTTCATTGTTGTTTGCTGGCCGCTATTTGATTGTTGCAGCTTCAACGGTGTTCCTGTCAATGTTCCTTTGTTCTTCATCTGAATCTTGGTGAGGTGTCCCGCACCCTTGTAGTCTGCCTTCTTGTACACCCGGAAACTGACCATGGCCAGTGCGTGCTGCATGGATAAATCAACGGAAGATTTGGGTGCATCGGTTGCCTTTCCATTGCTGGCTGTAGGCTGGATTTTTCCACCTGCATACATATAATCTGTTTCACCGGGAGCGATATTGACGGAGTTGGTGGCATTTTTTTCGGCTGTGATCAGATTCTTGGAACCATTGCTTGTATCAATAGCATCTGTCGCTCCCGCAAAAGTGGTAATACCTTCCACTTCCGTATCTGCGGTGACCACACCTGTAGGTGCACTGCCCACTAGTGTATGCGGATAGACGGCATAGATGGTAGCCACCTCTGAAGTGAGGTAGATATGCTTGTCGTTTTGGACTGTCCAATCAGTGGTTTCATTTTTATATACGGCATAATTATTACCGCTCCCATAATTACTTTTACCGGAACTACCTACTGCAAGGACGGCAATCTCTGTATTTTCAGCAAATTGTGTAGTGCTTGCCGCCTCTCTCGCCGTTCCCATTGCCAGCGTCATGGTGGGGTTTACACCCAATTCTTTCGGCTCGTCAATGAAGCCGTCACTCAGTTCCCGGTTTTCCGAACAGGCACATATCACGGCCATGCAGCCGGCATAGAGTGCCATCATAGTTGTTTTCTTTTTCATTATCATATTCCTTTAATTAGTTATAGTAGTCTTGTCACATAGCAAGAGAGCCTTCCGGCAGGTCGACACATGGTATGACGGTAGCGGATAGCTCCAGTGACTTGCCGGAATCCGGCGTTGCGGGTTCGGACCGGGAAACAGTTGGGGGGCATCCGCACCGTGGCTGCACCCGGCAAGGATGAAAGATGCCAGCATCCAAAGGAAAAATAGCTTTCTGTTCATAAAAAAGTAGTGTTTCATGTGTAATAACTATCCATGCCGGCCTATACCTTATTTCGGGAATAAGGTATAGGGCCTCTTTTTCCAGATGCCGGAAGAAAGGCTGACGGTAAATTATCATTAACATTGTGTGTCTTTCCATTCTTAAAGCTCCTTGATGGGAGGGAGTAAGAAACGTAATATTTGTTAAGCGGGTGGATAAGACATGGCAATATCGGTACCGTGTGTCCGTTTTTTCACCATTAACCCCCTTATGGTTATCAACAAACAAAAAGTGTAAAAAGCTACGCGGTTTATTATACTGAAAATTAGATCTTACAAAAATAATTATCGAATTTCTTGCTTATTCTTGTTATTAGCCCTATTTTTGCTCTCAAATAAAGGACATTATTTTATCGTTTGATATTTTATTGCTATGATTTATAATGTTTTATGTGCTTGCTTACCCTTATTCCCGAAATAAGGTATCAAATATACCTGCACGCTATATCATCCACCTTTTTTACCACTTTGAAATTCTCCCGGTTTAACTTTTCCATACTTAATCCTGCCAGATAGAACCTTGTGGTATCTTCGGAACGGTGTCCCAGTGCCTGCTTGATGACTGCTATGGGGACATCTGCTTCCTGTGCCAGCGATGCCCAGCTGTGGCGGGCTACATACATGGTCAGTTTTATGGGCAGTCCCAATATCTTCCCGATTTTTATCAGCTTCCTGTCGATGCTTCTCAACCTGCTTTTGTAGGTTTCGTGTTTCACCTCCTTTTTATCGGGCAGTATGGGCAGCAACCTCAATGCTCCTTCGCGGTGCTGCCGTTTCAGGATTACTTTCATTCCGGGAGTGATTCCTATGCAGACTTTCACTCCGGTCTTGGCGCGGTTGTAGACTATGCTTTCACCCTCTATGTTTTGGGGGGTGAGTCGTGCCATGTCTACAAAAGGCATTCCGCAGGCAAGGTAGCTGAATATAAAATAGTCCACTGCCTCCCTGTATTCGGGGTGCTCCTTGAGGTTCATCCCGGCTACCCGTTCAATGACTTCTTCGGGAAGTGCGCGTTTCAGCGTCTGTTCCCTTTTCAGTTTCAGGTGGGTGAAGGGGTTGGGAGCGGGTATTACCAGTTTTTCCTTCACGGCGGAGTTGTACATGGAGCGCAAGCTGCTGAGGTAACTATTGCGTGAATTGGTTTTCAGGTTCGTTGCCTCCAGAAAGTTTTTGAACTTGTCCACCAGCTTTTCAGTCACGTCTTCCCATTGCAGTTTCCGGTTCTTGCGGAAGTTCTTGAGCCAGTTGGCACTTGCCCGGTATAGGTCAGCCGTACTTTCTTTCCCTGCCTTACGCTTCTCTTTCACACACTCATCCATGTAGATAAACACATTTTCTGTTTCCATCATTTCATTTGTATTGTTTTAGAATAAGACGAAGGTATAACAGAAAGGGGGAAAGAAAGTTGGGGCGGCGATTATTTAGAAGTGCAGGTTTGATAAAAATGCGGTTGATTCCATTTCGTTTATGAAGGATAGCTTTTTCAACTGAAGTACATGGGGGCTCTATGCCGGCAAATGGCGTTTCCATTTGCTGTAGGGGCAGGGTCTGCCTGCCCGAATACCTATGGCGAACCGTTTTCGGGCGGGCAAACCCCGCCCCTACGGCAAAATAACAGCGCTACTGGAAATGTTAAATAAGATGTGTAGAAAGAGTAGTCTCAAAAGGGGATGAAGTTACTCCGACTATGGGAAATTAACCCTATTTCCCTTAGCTTGACGGCTATGGGATTTAATCTGCCTTTACGGTAATATAAAATTGCAACCTGTTAAGCCATGCAGCTATTCTTATGGGTGATTTCAAGCTAGTGCCAATATTAAGATCTGTGCTGTCAATACACGTAAAAACATTGTGAGCGGATATACTGTAGCGTATCCTACTGCCGGGGCATCGCAGGATGTCAAATCATTGGAATAGGCAAGAGCAGGGGGATTTGTGGTGGCTCCGGACAAAACGCCGATCAGTGTATAATAGTTCAATTTATAGACATAACGTCCTATCATTCCCACAATCAACAAAGGTAGTAAAGTAATGATGGCACCATAGGCTATCCATATATATCCACCTTCATTTATAATTGTTTCGATAAATCCTTTACCGGCTCCCAATCCTACACAGGCAAGGAATAGAGAGATTCCGATTTCACGCACCATCAGATTGGCACTGATAGTGGTATAAGTTATCAGTTTATAGTGTGGTCCGAAACGGCTGATTAAAATGGACACAATAAGCGGACCTCCTGCCAGCCCTAATTTTACAGGCTGTGGAATACCGGGGAACAGGAAAGGAGTGCTCCCTAGAATACATCCTAATGCGATGCCTAAGAAAATAGGAATGAGGTTGGGATGATTCAAACGTCTCATAGAGTTACCCAGTATTTTCTCGGCATGCGCTACAGCCAGTTCACTTCCCACAATCTTCACACGGTCACCCATTTGCAATTGCAAGTTTGGAGTTGCCACAAGGTCTACTCCCGAACGGTTTACACGGGTAATGCTTGCTCCGAAATTATTACGGATCTTTAATTGCGCCAATGTTTTTCCATTCAGCTCGGGTTTGGTAATCAGAATTTTTCTGGAAATAAGTTGTTTGTCCTGGAAATCCCATTCCACATTCACTTGCTTTCCAAAGAATACAGTAATGGCTTCCACATCTATCGGATTGGCGATGACAAGGATTTCATCATGCATATGGAATACAGTGGTAGAGTTTACCAACTCAGTCTGTTTGTCACCATCACAATGGCGTATGCGTGAGATTACGAAATCGCGGTTCACCAATGGCTTGATATCTTTAATGGTTTTGCCCTCTACGGCTTCGTTGCGTATTTCCAGGGAAATAGGGCGTACGGTCAGTTCTTGTAAATGTCCCAGACCACGTTCTGCATCAGCTTCTTCTGTTTTTGTGTTAATACGCAGAATGTATTTCAATGCTAGTAAGGAAAGAATACATCCTACAACACCCAGCGGATAAGATACTGCATAACCCAGCGCTATTTCGGGTGCGTCTATACCATTTAAGTCACTGTTTGCTTGCTGTGCGGCACCTAATCCGGGAGTATTAGTCACAGCTCCCGAAAGAATACCAACCATCGTTGTGATGGGCACACCGGTTACGAAATGTAATATGATAGTGACAGTTACTCCTAAAAATACAACCATCATGGCAAGTAGATTCAATGTGAATCCTCCTTTCTTGAATGCAGAGAAGAAACCGGGGCCTACTTGCAAACCCACTGAATAAACGAACAAGATTAAACCAAATTCCTTTAAGAAATGCAGCAAATGTTCGTCCAGGTTCAGATTGAAATGGCCGAATACAATACCTACAAAAAGTATCCAGGTCACTCCCAATGAGATGCCTGCCACTTTTATTTTTCCCAGCATAATGCCGAAAGCGATGACTAGTGAAAGAATCAGTACGGAATGTGCCACTCCGCCCCCCCAAAGATTAGGGTATCCTTCAAAGAGATTTCTAAAAAGTTCCATAGTTCAGTATTTTGTTTAATTATTTATATTGTAAAGTGTATGCTTTAAAAAGTTGTATTTCAGAATATTAGAGCAGGCTTTTGGAATAGAATGTTTCAGTTGAATGATTACCATTCCGACAAAATGACCGCAAAGGTAACTCATTTTATTGATAAACCATAAAACTTCAGTTTATTCTTTTATCAATTAATCTGTTGTTCTCATTTCGATAATTTGCAATTTGCACTATCTTTGTATCCGATTTATAAAGAAAGATTAAAAGAATGAAGCCACAATTACTCATAGGGGCCGCTACATCGGGGAGCGGGAAAACGACTTTTACGATGGGACTGCTACGGGCGTTGCATAAACGGGGCCTGAAGGTGCAGCCTTTCAAGTGTGGCCCTGATTATATTGATACGCAATTTCATACTCTGGCCGCGGACAGTGAGTCTGTGAATCTGGATACCTGGATGGCATCAAACACACATGTGCAACACCTTTATAATAAATATGGAGATGGAGCGGATGTTTGTGTTACCGAAGGAGTAATGGGATTGTTTGATGGTTATCAAAGAATGCAAGGTAGTAGTGCCGAAATAGCCGGACTACTGAATATTCCTGTAGTGCTGGTAGTAAGCGCGCGTTCTACGGCCTATTCTGTCGCTCCGTTAATTTATGGTTTCAAGCATTTTAATCCGGCTGTGAAAATGGCAGGTGTTGTTTTTAACCAAGTTTCATCTCCGTCTCATTTTTCCTATTTGAGGGATGCCTGCACCGATGCAGGGGTAGAATGTTTGGGATATCTGCCCGCAACAGAAGGATTGAAAATCCCATCCCGGCATTTGGGACTGACTTTAACCGCCAAGCGTTCTATGAATACTTTGATAGAGCAAGCTGCGGAATTGGTGGAAAAACATGTGGATCTGGATAAATTGTTAAGTATCTGCCACCGTAATTTTCCCTGCCGATATGCCTTGCCTTATAGTTCAGAAATAGGAGTGGAGAGTTTCACTCCTTCTGCCAGAAAGATAAAAATAGCCGTAGCACGGGATCCTGCCTTCAACTTTATCTATAGAGAGAACATAGCTCGGTTGTCCGCATTGGGGAACATCACTTATTTCAGTCCTGTATATGGCAGTGACTTGCCGGAGGCAGATTTGATATATCTTCCCGGAGGTTATCCGGAGTTGTTTGCCCGCCAGTTGCACCGTCGTAAAAAATTAATGGAAGCATTGAAGACTTATGCCGAAGACGGAGGCAAAATCCTCGCCGAATGTGGTGGCATGATGTTTCTCACCCGTTCACTTACAGCCCGGCAGGGAGGAACTGCTTACGCCATGACAGGTGTACTGCCATTGGATTGTACAATGGTGGGTGCCAGACTTCATTTGGGCTATCGCCGTATAGAATATAAGGGTATGGAACTTCGCGGGCATGAATTTCATTATTCCAATGTTGTTGTTCCCGATGCATTACCTTCCGTAGCAAAGCAATTTACGGCAAAGGGAATAGAAGTAAATACTCCGCTTTACAGATATAAAAATGTGATAGCCGGATATACCCATTTATATTGGGGAGAAACGGATATATTAAAATTATGGGAAGTATGAAACGCATATATACACGTACCGGGGATAAGGGCATGACAGGAATTCATGGTGGAGAGCGGGTATCCAAAGATGATATCCGCATTGAAGCCAACGGATGCATAGATGAGCTGAATGCCGTGATAGGGATTATACGCTCACTTTTGCCTCAGGATCACGAATGGCAATCCTTGCTTTTCACTATTCAGAGAAATATGATGGCGGTGATGAGCCATGTAGCTACACCATCAGCCATCCGTACTGAGAATCCCAATGTCTTGCCTGACGATTTATGCTCTTTTTATGAAGAAACAATGGACGGGCTCATGGGGCAGATGGAGGATAACGGTTATTTTATTCTTCCCGGCGGAACACAGGTATCAGCGCAATTGCAGTTTGCAAGGACTGTGGCGCGCCGTGCCGAACGTAGATTGTGGACATTGCATAAGCAAGATCCGTTACCGGAAATCATTCCCCGGTTTATCAACCGTCTGTCCGATTTGTTTTTTGTCATGGCTCGTTATGAGATGCAGCGGCAGAATTGGACGGAAGAGAAATGGCAATCCTTTGCCTATAAAAGAAAGAACAAAGAATTATGAAGAAGAAATTACACCCTGTAATGTTGGCAGGAACAGGCAGTGATGTTGGTAAAAGTGTGATTGCCGCTGCATTATGCCGCATTTTCAAGCAGGACGGTTACCAGCCGGCTCCTTTCAAGGCACAAAACATGGCACTGAATTCTTATGCCACTCCGGAAGGATTGGAAATAGGCCGTGCACAGGCTGTACAGGCCGAAGCTGCCGGAGTTCCTTGTCATACGGACATGAATCCTTTGTTGTTGAAACCGAGTTCCGATCATACTTCGCAAGTGGTATTAAACGGTCGTCCCATTGGCAACCGTAATGCTTTTGAGTATTTTCGTAAAGAGGGACGTGAAGAATTGAGGCAGGAGGTAAACGCTGCCTTTGACCGGCTTGCCGCGCGTTATAATCCGATTGTAATGGAGGGTGCGGGCAGTATCTCCGAAATAAATTTGCGGGATACTGATTTGGTGAATATGCCGATGGCGTGTTATGCGGATGCGGATGTGATTCTGGTAGCTGATATTGACCGGGGGGGTGTATTTGCCAGTGTTTATGGCTCGGTGATGTTACAGACTCCCGAAGACAAGAAACGTATAAAGGGAGTAATCATAAATAAATTCAGAGGAGATATCCGCTTGTTCGAGCCGGGAGTGAAGATGATGGAGGATTTATGTGGCATTCCGGTACTGGGAGTGATACCCTATTACAGAGATATCCACATTGAGGAAGAGGATTCCGTAGTTCTGGACTATAAACGGATGCAGGCAGTGGAAGGCAAAATAAATATAGCAGTGGTCCTGCTTCGCCATCTTTCAAATTTTACGGACTTCAACAGGCTGGAGCGGGATGAACGGGTACACCTTTATTATACCAATAATACGGAAGAACTTGCCAAAGCTGATGTCATTCTGCTTCCCGGCAGCAAAAGTACATTGGACGACCTGTATGAATTGAGACGGAACGGTGTGGCACAAGCTATCTTGCGGGCACATAGGGAAGGGGCTACTGTAATGGGAATTTGTGGCGGTTACCAATTGATGGGACTTGAAGTTCACGACCCGGAAGGAGTGGAAGGAGAAATCCGTCAATTGCCGGGTTTGGGATTGCTTCCCGTCATAACTACGATGCAAGGGGAGAAAGTGACGCGTCAGGTGCATTTCAATTTCCTTGGGAATAAGGTGTCTTGTCAGGGGTATGAAATACACATGGGGGAAACCCGTCCGGCTCCGGGAATGTCTGTATCTCCTTTGAATAAATTGGAAGACGGCAGAGAGGACGGTTGTTTTGTAAACCCCAAATGTATGGGAAGTTATATTCATGGAATATTGGATAACCAGGCATTTATAGACTATCTGCTGGAGCCTTACGTGGGAAAACTGGAACACACCGTGGTGGATTACCGGACTTATAAAGAAGAACAATATGATAAATTGGCAGAGCATGTACGTAGTCATCTTAGTCTGCCTTTGTTGTACCAAATAATGAGTGAGAATGATTGAAGGACATGGTGATGATGCTTATAAATATAAAGCAATAAAGATAAATTTCAGTTCAAACGTATATAATCATGTAGATCATAGCGGACTGCACCAATATCTGTTTCAGCAGATGGAAAGTATCCGTACTTATCCCGAACCAGAACCTTATTCACTGGAAAAAGTCTTGTCGGAACAGCTTCACCTTTCGGATAAAGAGGTCTGCGTGACCAACGGGGCTACGGAAGCTATCTACTTGATAGCCCAGACCTTCCGAAATCAGACTTCGGCTATCTTGATGCCGACTTTCAGCGAATATGCGGATGCCTGCCGTCTGCATGGTCATAAAGTGGTTTCCATATATAACTTGAATAGGCTACCGGAAAGAGTCAGGCTGGTATGGTTGTGTAATCCTAATAATCCCACCGGAGAAGTCAGAGAGAAGGATACATTGCTAGCCTGTATAAGACAAAATCCGCAATGTGTCTTTATACTGGACCAGTCTTATGAATTCTTTACACAAAAGGCTCTGCTGACAGCTAAGGAAGCAGCGGAATTTCCGAATGTTATTTTATTGCATTCCATGACAAAACGCTTTGCTGTACCTGGTTTGCGTTTAGGATATTTCACTGCTTGTGAAGAGTTGTTGCATGATATACGGGTACAACGTATGCCCTGGTCTGTCAATCAGTTGGCCATAGAGGCCGGTCATTATTTGTTGCGATTTGCTTCTGAATATGATATAGATATCCCGCTGTTATTAAAAGAAAAGGAAAGATTAGTTCAATCTTTACTTTCAATAGGAGTCATGGAGGTATGGCCTTCTGACACTCACTATATGCTGGTTCAATTGCGTATGGGAAGGGCAGCGGCTCTGAAAGAATATATGGCAACGGAACATGGTATCCTTATTCGGGATGCGTCAAATTTCGAAGGCTTGAATGAGCACTTCTTCCGCATTGCTACACAAACTCCGGAGGAAAATGACAAACTGATAGAAGGTATAAAGAAATGGACATATATATATTAATGTTTCCCCTATTGATAGGATGGATATTGGATAAATTGTTTGGAGATCCGGCAGGATTGCCACATCCGGTTGTAGGGTTCGGAAAAATGATATCTTTCTGTGAAAGACGATGGAACAGAGGAGGATATCGTAGATTAAAGGGGGGAATAGTTGCCATTGCGCTTATTCTGATTGTATATGTGGGATCTGCCTGGGTACTACACTATTTATTTGTGCTGAATAGTTGGTTGGGCATTATTGTATCTTCCATTCTTGTTTTCTATTGTCTGGCAGGAACTACACTGATCCATGAAGTGAAAATGGTTTTTCTGGCTGCGGATCGTTCGTTAGAAGAGGGGAGAAAACAGGTTTCACGCATTGTGGGGCGCGATACTTCCGGTTTGACCGATCAGGAAGTGCGTACCGCAGCTTTGGAAACATTAGCTGAAAACTTGAGTGACGGGGTTATTGCTCCGCTATTCTGGTATTTGCTGCTGGGCGTTCCCGGTATGCTTGCTTATAAAATGGTCAATACGCTTGATTCTATGATAGGCTATAAAAATGAGCGTTATTTGCAGTTTGGTTGTATGGCTGCACATATTGATGATATCGCAAATTATATTCCAGCCCGTCTGACTGCATTTTTAATGGTTCTGTCTGCAAGTCGTCCCCGGTTATTCAGATTCGTTGGTAAATATGGCAGTCAACATGCCAGCCCCAATTCAGGATATCCGGAGTCGGCTCTGGCAGGTATTTTGAACTGCCGTTTCGGAGGCTCGCATAACTACTTTGGAGAAGTGGTCCATAAACCTTTCATCGGGAATAACGACCGGCTTGTTCATACGGTGGATATGCGCAGGGCTGTTGATATAAACAAGAGAGCGGAAATGATGATGATTGTAATAAATATTGTGTACTTATATTTGGTCAGCTAAAAAATATATATTATTTTTGCTGACACTTTTGAAATGCGGCAGTAGCTCAGTTGGTAGAGCATCAGCTTCCCAAGCTGAGGGTCGCGGGTTCGAATCCCGTTTGCCGCTCAACTGAAAATCAAGTAGTTAGATATGTTTCTAACTACTTTTTTTATTTGTTGATTGATTATTTGTGTTGTTATTGAGAGTTATTGGGGTCTATTTCTTATATTTGCGGTGCAAATCAGGTGCAAATTTAAGCGGTTTGCACCATAAATAGAGTGACTATGGCTACCGTTAATTTCTATCTTGACACAAGAAGGGCAAAGGCTAACAATAAATACCCTATCAAGTTACGCATCCAACATGAAAGTAAATTATTGCTTTCTACGGGGTTTGATTCTGCCATTGAAACATGGGATGGCAGTTCCTATAATAAGAAAGAACCAAACTATAAATATAAAAATGCAGCGTTGCGCAATATCTTTGCCGCTGTAGAGAATGAACTTCTTGTCATGCAGTCCATGGGAAAGCTCAAAGCGGCAACCGATAAGATGCTGAAATCGCACTTGGAGGAAATCATAAGCGGCAGGAAAAAGAGCGAAAAGTCATTTATTGATTATTTGGACGAATTTGTTTCACTGAAGAGTAATGCTGGTACAAAGACTGTTTATGAAACTACCCGGAACAAACTGCTGGCCTTTGACCCCAATTGTACATTCGAGACTATGGACAGGAAATGGCTTGTATCATTCGAGAACTGGATGAGTGAAAGCGGAATGAAAATAAATGCTTATGCCATTCATATCAGGAATATCCGTGCTGTTTTTAACTATGCCATTGACGAGGAGATAACTACATTGTATCCATTCAGGAAATTCAAGATAAAGAAAGAAGAGACCCGAAAGCGTTCTCTCACTATCGAACAGATTAGAATGCTGAAAGACTATCCATGCGAGGAATTTGAGGAGAGATACAGGGACTTATTTATGCTGTCGTTTTATCTGATCGGCATAAACATAGGGGATATGCTTCTGCTGAAGGTGGAGAATGTGGTTAATGGACGGATTGAGTACCATCGTCAAAAAACGGGGAAATTGTATTCAGTGAAGATAGAACCGGAAGCGCAGGCTATAATTGACCGATATAAGGGAAGGGAATATCTCTTGAATGTGTTGGACGAGTATTCTAATTACAAAGACTTTATCAGCCGGATAAACAAGGCGCTGAAGAATATAGGGCCATTCGAGCGTAAAGGGCTGGGAGGAAAGAAGGTTCGCCAACCGTTATTTCCTGATTTGTCAACATATTGGGCACGCCATTCGTGGGCTACGCTGGCAGCGGAGCTTGATATACCTAAAGAGACGATATCTGCCGGTTTAGGACATGAGATAGGTTCTGACGTGACCAGTATTTACATCAAATTCGATCAGAAGAAGGTGGACGATGCCAATAGGAGAGTGATTGACTATGTGTTTGGAAAAGAAAAAGCCGGGGAATGATGCCCGGCTTATATCATTGGTTTAGAACCGCCACTTATTTTGGTCATTGGGTCATACTCTGTGTTTTTTCTTTGTTTCTCATCCTCGTCTTTGAGGTACTTGTTTCTTATCTCTTTGATGTCGTTTGTCATTCCCCATACTTTGAAGAAGAGGATAATTTGCAGTACTCCGAATATTAGGAGTATGATGGTTAGAAAGTCAATCATGGCTTTATATTTTTAGTTTGTTCTTTAATTCATTGAATATATCAGGGCTTTCAAGTTCTCCCCAATAGTATTTCTTATAATTGTCCCGGTCAAAACTTTCTTTTTTCTCATAAACGATAAGGCTCTGCTTATCACAGAGAACAATAACAGAAGACTCAAGCAGGTGGGCATATGAGCGGGCCTGTAGAAATGCTTCCTCAATCTCTTGATTGTTTTTCATGTATAGTTTTGCTTCAATCAGAACTTTAGCCTTTTCTTCGTCCGGTTTGTTGTCGTAATGCAGAGCGTAGTCGGGAAATATCCGGTGTCCACGCCCGGCGTGAATCGGTAGTTGCCGGATGAAGTCTTTATTTTCATACCATCCCATAGAGTTAAGTAATGGTTCCAGTAGCTGTTGTTCTACGTCATGCTCAAACTCAATATTTACATTCTTGGGTAGGGCAGGAGCGTACAATTTAGGCAAAGTATCGGTGCCGAATCCTTTTGCCCTTATCATTCGCAAGAGTTCTGAATAATCCTCGCTACTCATCGGCCATCCGTTCACGCCCTGGAACTTCTTTCTAATTAGTGGATGCATTGAAAAGTATTCATCGGCTTGTAGCTCTTTGAGGGTGATGTGTGGAATGTCTATTTTGTTTCCAATATAGGTGTTGCTGTAATAGTGAAAAAATGGGTCTATAACTCCATCTGTTTGCGCTATCCACAAACTGGTGATTGCACTGATAGGTGATGTCTCATAGTGGATTAGTATGTCACCTTTCTTTGTGTTGGGATTGGCTTGCCAAAAGGTTTGGTCTAAAATAGCTTCTTTAGGGTCTGTTTTGCCTCCGATAAACCATGCTTGTGCTGGTTGTGGTATGCCTGTCTTTTCTTTTGAAATAAAATTTGGTGCATAGTCGTACAAAAATGCACATAATTCTTCCGGAGAAAGACTGTTTTCTGTTCTGAATTTATAGAATACTTCGCATAAATCCCAATAATATATGCATCTCGATTTATAGTCAGATTTTTTAGGGATAGGAGGTAGCTCTATTTCGAATGTGTCTGATATTTTATTTAAATCAAAGAAACGGGTTCTGAAGAGGTTTGGGAAAAAATATTTTGGAGCAAAGTAGTATAGCATAAATGATAGCATATCATTAGCTGACAGCATTAGCTGAAATTCTCCTTCATTGATTACAGCTACCTTGTCATCATCATATATTCCCTTTGTGATGAGTGTAACATAAAACTCTTTTGCTTCTTCAAATACTTTTGGACTTTCAATACCATCAAATGAACAAGCCCAAAATAAGTTACACGTATCTAGAAAATATTCTTTAGTGAAAAACTGAGCAGAATCGGGGTTATATTTCTTAAATATTTCATATTCTGAGTAATTATCCACTGCTTCTTCAAACTCCTTGATAGCTTTTTGTCCTTCAGTAGATTGCTTGTATAGATTCCATGTATATTGGTTGAATTTCATAGTATTAGAGGCTAATCTTTATAACAAAATATCACTTACAACATGTTGTTTTACTATCCACAGACTTTTAACGCGAGAAATTTCTATGTCGAAATCATCAAACTCTTTATCATTAATAGAATGAGCTATCCAGTATTTACGAGAAAGCTCTTGATCTTTATATCGGCGTATTATTTTAATATGTCCATGATAGTCACCCGTGATTTCATCTTCAACGACTACTCCGAAAATATTCCCAAAAGGGATAGCATTGGGATTGCTACGAGGCAGAGTGTATTTTTTAAGTGCAATCCAGCAACCTGCAGGAAGTGTAGGGGTCATTGAATTTCCTACTACCTGCGCGACACCTTCACAGTCTTTACAATCAGGAAGATACCAATAACGTGTAATATCCTCAGTTGAATTTATGAGTTGCGTTTGTCCCGCGGAAAACTTGAAGCTAACCTGTGGAAGTAAATGCAATCCCTTATTCTTTGCATCTTGATATTCTTCCTCTGATGTAATTGCCATACCGGAAGATTCGGGTATATTTAATATCTCTTCTGATATCCCTTTTAATGGACATCCTCTACCAGTAAGAATATAGTCTGCATTCGCCCTTTCATATTCTTCACATACTGCTGCAATTTTGTCAATAGATGCATTCTGTATTCCATTGAAAATCTTAGATTTTAATGTCTTGTCTATCTTAAATTTTTCTTTAAGTTCTTGATTGCTAATTTTAAGTTCTTCTATGACTTCAACGAAACGTTTAGATCTTAATTTATCTTTCTCTTCCATAACTATGTCATTTTATTTGCTGATTGATAAAATATCTACTATATTTGCATCGAAATCAAGTTGCGGATGATTTCGACTAAATTGTTTAACTTTCCCGTAAGGGATTATATAGGCGACTTTGCTTCAAACCGCAACTTTGGAGTTGGTCGCTTTAGCTTTATTGCTATGAGTATATATGTTTTAGCGTTAATATCTATGGCTGTTGCTTTATTGATTTTCCTTCTTATTCTTTTGTTCGTTAAATCCTACTTTATTCTTATTGACAAGCATATTAATAAAAAGATAGTCAACGCTATTTATATGCTCGTTACCTTTGCTATGTTATATTTATTTGTGTTACTTGCTGTTTATGCAAATTCAGCAAAGACATAATGCTTGTTTTAAATTTCTGTTTGAGTCATAATCATCGTCCCAAAACAGATTAACGACAGGCTTTATGCTATGAGCTTCCATAAGGCACAAGTCCAGATAAACCCTATCATTCCTGTTTAGTATAGGGTATGGCAATATAGGTTCATTCATGATTTTTATCCTTCCCCCTTCCGGTGTCAAGTCCGGTGACAACAGTCTAACATTTCTTGCAGAAGCAATCCCTTCATTTTGAATCATCACCTTCCATTCTCCGTTGATACAGAATACTTCTGCTCTCAATGAAGCCTTTTTGCTTTCGATTTCTTTCTGTGCGTATTCCTTGAGTTGGAAATCGTTTATCTTTTGTTCCTGTTCCTTTAGCCTTTTGTCATACCGATAGAACATGAATCCTGTGAATATGGCAGAGATGAATGCCACCCCTGCGCTTATCCCTGCTATTATGTTCGATAAATCATCCATAGCTTTATATAATAAGGTATAAACTGCCCCTAATAGTTAAATAAAGTTTTTTAGTAGATAAAACATCAACCAATTATTTGTGGTTGATGTTTTATCTACTATCTTTGCATCAACAAAACGTTGTGAACGTTACAACGCCAAAGATAACGAAGAAATTTTTAAAGTAAAAGTATAAACACATAAAAATAGAAAGAGTATGGCAACATTAAGAGAAAGCGATATGAGAAGAGCGAGCAGTCTCAACGCAAAGAACGGTTACGGATTGGACAGTATTCAGATGATGCGTTTGATTAACGCTTATCAAAAAGGCAACGATTACAAGCGTACTCTTATAGAATACCGCTTGACGGATATAAACTTTCATAGCGAAGTTGAAATGCTTAAGGCTGGTAAGTTCGATGAATTGAAACAACAGGTAAAAGAATGGTAACTAAAGTATAAACCGATTAAATCACACGATTATGAGCACGAATTTTAAAAACAGCATGAGAGAGGTAATGAGCCTTGCATGGCAGATGGTAAAGAAGAACGGTTTTTCAATGTCAGAAGCATTAAAGGTTGCTTGGGCTAATTTGAAGCTCAAAGCTCAAATGAAAAATAAGATTGTGAAGTTCTACTTCAAAAAAGTAGATGGTTCAGTAAGAGAGGCATACGGCACTTTGAATGAAAAGTTGATGCCTGCTGTCACTGGTACTGATAAGAGAGCGAAGAATGATACCGTCCAAACTTATTATGATACTGAACGCGGTGAGTTCAGATGCTACAAGAAAGCTAATTTATTATCAATCGCTTAAAAGATAGAGATATGAACGCTTACACGATTAACCAGCAGTTGGATAGCCTCTATAAAGATTTAGAGGCTGCTCACAACAATGATGAAGAGACTGTCTGCCTGATGTTCAATGCTGATAGCAAGAAAGAAGCTATCCAGTTGGTAACGGATGAGATAGATAGTCTTGAAGCCGAATTGAAAGGTTTTGAAACCTGTGACGATGATGGTATAGATTACGATGCTCTGTGCCAAGTACAAGGTTTGAGCCGATACGCATAATACACGATTATGCAACGCACGACAGCTTGCGTGGACGTAGTGAATATTCTACGCAAGCACTATTGATTAGTTCTTTGAAATGATGTGAAAGCAATTACGGTGTAATTCATAAGCCGTTTTTGCCAACCAAAGATAACGAACGTACATAAGCAAGTTGGGGCTTGCGAGCTGTGCTATGTTTAACAATTAATAGAAGATACCGCAAAATTACGTCCTTGAGCAGTAAGCATACAGGTTGGGCGTCTGTACTATCTTCGGCAATATAGCCTGTACTGAACTGGAATAAGGTTCTACTATTCGATTAGGGTACAGGTACTTACTTTAATTTATACGATTATGAAAACAATCCAATTCATTTTATCCATATTGGCTAGTATATGTGCTGCTGGTATGCTTTACGGGGCTGTCACTACTTACAGTCCTATGAAAATATTCTCTATCACTATAATGAGTATTATATGTGTAGGGTGTGTGTCGCTCATGAGAATAACTTATAAAGAACTTAAAACAGACCGCTAAAAGGTAACCCTGTAATCCGGCCAAGGCGCACGACTAAGAGTGCACAATAGCCATGCAAACCAGCCGGGCGGTAATATCCGAAAGTAGCATTATTGGAATGCGTGTGAGTATACAATTACTAATTCTATTTGTCTACATTCATTTACTCATAAGAAGCAGGTTCGACTCCTGTCTTTCGGGCAAACATTTTAAACTTATACGATTATGACAGTAGAAGAATTACAAGGTATGACGCATGAAGATTTAGTAAGGCGCATACTGGAATTACAGGAAACCAACGAAACGTTGGATAAAGAAAAAACAGAATGGGTAGGTTACTATTCTAAGTTGAAAGATAAGTATGACAACTTCAAAAACGCTATCAAAAGTGTGGTTCTCATAGTAGATTAACGTGTTTTATTTCGTGTTTATACCGGGTGTACCGTCTGTGAAGATAGTACACCTTTCTTATTTGGATAAGTGGCGGAATTGGTAGACGCACCACTCGATAATAGGAAGTGTCAACCCTTAGATGTGGCGGGCTTGACTACTCTTCTCCGTTCGAATCGGGGCTTATCCACTAATCATTAATAACTAAAAAATATGAAGGTAAAGACAGAAGATAGAAAGAAAATTGAAGCGATGGACATAGGCGGAAAGATATACTTCCGCAGAGGTAAAGCCATCCGGGTACAGGGATACGTGAACCGTGTCAATGACAGTGCAAGACGGGAAGGGAGAATAAAGAAAGATTTGAATCCTTTCTCTTACTATGATGGATTGTGCGATAAGAAAGGATTTGTCTGTGTAGTTAGGAACTATTAAAATGATAGGACATGAAAAGAGGAAAAATAGAATCAGTCATGAAGCTATGGTTGAGTAGAGACGAAGCTATGGCATATCTCGGTTGTAGCGCGGATTACCTTGATAAACTTAGGAATAACGCCCAGGTTTCATTTGCCAAAGATGGAAAAATGATCTGGTACAATTTGGAGTCTATCAATAGATTTTTAAATAGAATGAAAGTTATATAAACCCTTTAAATTTTACGATTATGAGTCTTATTAAGAAATCAAACGAATTAGTAATCCCTACCACTGTGAAGATGATGATTTACGGGCAGGCAGGTATGGGAAAGAGTACGGTGGCGTTGAGCGCACCGCGACCGCTGTTGCTAGACTTCGACAACGGAGTGAAACGCATGAACATGGCGCATCTGGAGAACATAGATACCGTACAGGTGGCTTCTTGGAGCGATGTGCAGCAGGTTTTACAGGAAGATTTGTCAGCCTATCAGACAATCGTGGTAGATACCATTGGCAAGATGATGGATTTCATTATTACTTATAAATGTGGTAGCCGCCAGCCGTCCATCAGGGATTGGAGCGGTATCAATGCAGAGTTTTCATGGATGACAAGAACACTCTCAAGCTTGAACAAGCATATTATTTTTGTTGCCCATCGTGACACAAGAAAAGAAGGTGATGATACGGTGTTCATTCCTGCTTTACGTGAGAAATCTTATAATTCCATCGTTACGGAATTGGATTTACTAGGTTATCTTGAAATGAAAAGCGAAAGAGGGGTGCAGAGACGTACTATAACTTTTGACCCGACTTCAAGAAATGACGGTAAGAACACTTGTAATCTACCTTCTGTAATGGAGGTGCCTACTATCGTCGATAAGAACGGTAATCCGACCGCAAAGAACGACTTTATCACCACTAAGATAATCAATTCATATTTAAGTATGCTGGCGGCTAAGAAGGAAGCGCAGGAAAAGTATGACAAGGTGATAGAAGAAATAAAAGAAAGCATTGAATTTATCACCGATGCCAACTCCGCTAATGAGTTCGCTTCACATATCAATGAGTTTGAACACGTTGGCAGTTCTTTGATAATGGCTCGCAGTCTGTTTGCTGCCAAAGTAAAATCTTTAGGGCTTACATACGATAAGAACGCTAAAACTTACAGTGATGCAGCAGCCTAAATATCGCTTTTATGCAACTATTCTTGACGCATTTTGGAATTACCTCAATAGCGATATTATTTATAATCGCTATTGGGGCTTTTCAGAAAATCCGCCTCACACAGAAGAAGAGTTTCACGAACAACAGTTTCACGAACTGATAGACCGTATCAACCGTAAACCTTTCGACAGTGAAGCGGCAGACAAAGGAACGGCACTGAATGAAATCATTGATTGCATGATAGAGAAAAGAAAATCTGAAATCATGCAAATTGAACGTGTCCATAAAGTAGAGCGATTTGGTGCATGTGATGAAATGGGAAAACCTCTTTATTATGATGAAGAAGAAACGAAGGAAGTTATTGCACTGAAAGCTACCTATCACGAAAGAGAGTTTACTTTCCCTATTTCTCTTTGTCGGGAATTAACAGACTATTACAAAGGAGGTTTGACACAACAGAGAGTAGAAGCTATCCTGCCAACTGCCTACGGCAATGTTCTTGTTTATGGATTGATAGACTACCTTATGCCTACAACGGTGAATGATTTGAAAACAACCGGCAGTTATACTGTAGGAAAGTTTAAAGACCACCACCAGCACCTTGTCTATCCGTTCGCTCTTATGCAGAACGGTTCGGATGTACGGACATTTGAGTATAACATCGTAGAGTTCAACAAAGGCGGTTATGTGGTAGACACCTATACTGAAACATACGTTTTCAACCCGGAACGTGATATACCTATTCTCACTAATCATTGCGAGGAATTTATCCGGTTCTTGGAAGAAAACAGGGAACTTATAACCGACACCAAAATTTTTGGAGGAGAAAATTAATGGCAAATCAACTTACAGGAAAGATTCTCTATATCTATCCCTCTCAACAGATACCATCTAAAGACGGTAGCAAGACCATTGTAAAGAGAGGTATCGTAATAGACTGTACACGCTTCGACCCTTACACGGGCGAACGTGGTTTCGAGAACACTCCCATGCTGGAGTTCATCGGTGACAGATGTGCCGAGCTTGACAAATACCAAGCCGGACAGGTAGTCACCATCTCATTTGACGTGCAAGGCACACGATACCGAAATAAGGATGGCGTGGAACAGATATTCACCCGTGTGCAGCCTTACAGAATCGAGGCAAGACAGGTGCAGTCCACCCAGCAGACAGCCCCCGTACAACAACAACCAGTGCAGCAACCACATCCGCCAGCGCATCAGCAGGCACCGTCCCAACTACAACCAGCATATAATCCACCTGTGCAGGATTGCCCACCACAGGCTGGCAATGATGGACTACCGTTTTAGCGTATGCTGTTCGACTTGCATAATGAATACCAGATACCCAAGTTCAAAGAGTATGTAAACAAGCTGTTCAAAGAGCGTGCGGTGGTGGAAGTGAAAAAGAAACTCCCTAACCGTACGCTTGCGCAGAATAGCTATTTACACCTTCTTTTAGGGTATTTTGGTAGTGAATACGGTTGCAGTCTTGACGAAGCAAAAATTGACTTTTATAAGAGGACTTGCAACCGTGATTTGTTTGAGAGAAAGACGGTCAACAAGAAAGGCAATGAAGTAACCTATTTGCGCAGTTCCGCTGAACTGACAACAGGTGAAATGACCCTTTCGATTGACCGTTTCCGTAACTGGAGTGCGGCACAAGCTGGAATTTACCTACCTGCCGCAAATGAACATCAAATGCTGATATACGCCCAGCAGGAAATACAAAGAAATCAAGAATTTATATGAAAAAGTACAGATTAAAAAAAGAAGCTGTCCCCTTCTTCGTAGATAAGCTGGCAACTGCTATTTACGATTGGGACGTATGGCAAGAGTACAACGTAGATGATAAAGCCCTTGAGGAAGTAGAAGATGCACGGATTGAGTACGGAATAAAAACGAGTGAATCCGGGGCTACTTTAGGTGGGTGGGATAAAAACGGAATGACGCTATGCTTTACTCTCGTATTCCCATCAATGAAGTATCACGAACATGATGTCTTTAGTAAGGGTAAAATGGTGCGCGAGTTGATGAACCGCCTTCAAAGGGAAACTAACAGTTTTGTAACTGAATTTTACAATGAATAATTTATAAATCATATAGTTTATGGATAAATTTTTAGGTCAAGAAATCCCCGAAAAGGATAGATGGCAGTTCCTACAGGACAATGCCGATGCAGTGGAAGAGATTGGCTATACTCACCGTTTTACACCGGATGAGCTGGCACAAAAGAAAGAATCTCTTGCCGAAACCTCAATCAAAATCAATGATATAGAGGTAGAGAAGAAAGAAGTGATGGACGGGTACAAAGAACAACTCAAACCTCTAAACGAGGAAAAGCAGGTACTTCTTGAAAATATCAAGAAAGGTTCAGAGTATAGAGCGCATGAAGAGTGCGTGAAGATTCTCGACCATAACGAAAAGTTAGCTGGGTACTATAACAGACTCGGTGAGTTGGTTTATTCCCGTCCTATCATGCCGCAGGAAATGCAGAAGACAATTTTTAATATTAACCGTAAAACAGGAACAAATGACTGAAAGTAAATTAAATGTGGTTGTACCGAAAGATTATAACGGTACGCCAATTGAAGTAGTATTGAGAGAGGGCGAAGCGCCTGTGGCACTTGACCCAAAAGAGCCGGCAGAAGTATCAATTGATGGTACTATTGAATCCCCTTTGAGGTGGTTGGAAAAACGCATCGAACTCATTAAGCAAAAAGCGTCTAATATCATTGTGAATCGTGATAAGATGCGAATTTGTCTGACTATTGACGAAAAAGATTATTATCAAACAATAGTTGCAGGTTCTTTGAAAGAATCCAAAGAAATGGAGGAGTTCGGTATCAACTCCGAATATAAGAAATGGGACCCGATAAAACTATCCAAATTCTTGAAGATGCACCGGGCTTTCTTTACCGACAAATCCGCTAACATGATGCTTGTTTCTACCTTGAAGAATTTCAAGGCAAAGATTGTAGCGGATGTAGAACGCAGCAAAGAGGAGAATGGAAGCCGGACAGATAATTACTCACAGGTAGTTGATTCCAATATCCCCAAACCATTCAAACTGAACATCCCTCTTTTCAAAGGGTTTGCCAATGAAGAAATCGAAGTCGAGATTTACGCAGATGTGGACGGACGGGATGTTTCACTTTCTCTTGTGTCCGCTGGTGCGAATGAAGCCATTGAGGAATACAAGAACAAGGTGATTGACGAACAGTTGGATGCTATCAGACAGATTGCACCGGACATCGTAATCATCGAAGTATAACTTTGTTAACCTGCCTGTTCTGTCTGTAAAGATATAGCAGGCAAACATGGCGGAGGTATTCTCAGTGGTAAAGAGAGCCTAAAGAAAGCGTACGAAGTGCTTTAGGTATTACAAGTTGTAATTACTTGGGTTCGACTCCCAAACTGCCGCACAAACTTGTGTTGGAAAGGGGATATGAAAGTATTCAGTTGCAAATGGATATTTCCGTAATGCGCATACGGATAGTATCCCCGAATGGAATAATGTGAGCCACACATAAAATGGCATGGGTTAGTAAATAATGGTTGTGCCCCGAAGAATACGCTTCGGGGCTTTTAATTGTAACGTATGGAAAGTTGGCAAGAAGTGACAGATTTAAAAACGAGTATTGTACGGCACTTCCAAGAAGAGGTTGGTGCTTCGTATGACTTTAGAGATATTATAGACAATCTGGATAACAATGAGATTCTGGATTCTATTATAAGTTGGGCGAAAAATAACGGAGTAAGAATATTTAATGACAAGATATGCCATACTACATAAAACGAACAAAGGCTAAGAAGAAAGACAAGCCTTTACCTCGCTTTGATAAAGCGGGGGTAACAGTAAAGAAGAAAATTGATTTAAAAGCTAAGCTCGATAGAGTGTTCTCAATGTACATTCGATTGAGAGATAGCAGAGAGTTTGATTTCAAGGCTTTCAGATGTATAAGCTGTGGTAGAATACTTCCGTTTGAAAAAGCTGATAACGGTCACTATATAAATCGGCAGCACATGAGTACCCGGTTTGACGAAATGAACTGTAACGCCCAATGCTCTCACTGCAACCGCTTTCAAGAAGGAAACATGCAGGGCTACCGGAACGGACTTATACGCAAATATGGGGAACAAAAAGTTGTTCTTCTTGAAATGAAGAAGAATACCATTCGTAAATTCTCTGATTTTGAATATGAGCAACTAATCAAGTATTATTCAGCCTTAGTTAAACAAATGAAACAAGGAAAATTTGAAATGACTGATGAAAAGGATAAGATAAAGATTGGTGACGATGATTTCTATTTGGATAATTTGAAAATAAAATAGCCATGAGTTACGTCTTAAGAGATTATCAGCAAAAGGCATCCGATGCTGCCGTTTCTTTCTTCAACAACAAAACGAAGAAGACGAATGCCATTATGGTGTTACCGACCGGAAGCGGCAAATCGCTTATCATAGCGGATATAGCCGCAAGGCTTTACGGTCATACTTTGGTGTTCCAGCCAAGCAAGGAAATACTCGAACAGAACTTTAAGAAACTCTGTTCCTACGGCATCCTCGACTGCTCCATCTATTCCGCCTCTTTCAACTCAAAGGAGATAAGCCGGATAACATTCGCCACCATCGGCAGCGTGAAGAACCATCCCGGACTATTTACCCATTTCAAGAACATCATCGTGGATGAATGCTTTACTGGAGAAACCGAAATTCTCACAGAGAAAGGATTCATAAGATTTGATGAATTAAAGCCAGATTTAAAAGTTGCCGAGTTTAACAATGGGGCTATTTCTTTCGTACTTCCACAAAGGCATATAAAACGATTCCATGATGGTGGAATAACATCTTTCCATATTAAAAATGATATTGATGTACCAATGACAAACGGTCACATGCAAGTTTTTTGGAAAGAAGGAATAGGTTTCTTTAAAGAGGAGATAGCTAAAACTTATTTCGGTAATAGGAGGAAAATTCCTGTATCCGGCATGTCTGATATAGACTCAAATGATTTGTCTGATTTGGAACGACTATATATTGCAGTACAAGCAGATGGAAGTATTCATAAATATTATGATGATTATGTCACGATATCCTTTACACTGAAAAAGGATAGAAAAATCAGTCGGCTAATTCATCTTTGCAGCTCTGTAAATATGCCGCTTAGCGAAGTAAAGTGTAATCATGGTAGACGATTCATGGTGAAAATGCCTAGAGGAACAACCAAAGACATATCAAATCATATTCAATTCCCAATGTCTTCTAAAAAAGCTATGCAGATTGTCGAAGAGTGTGTTTTATGGGATGGTTCCATTGTAAATGATAAAGGGTTATATTACTATTCATCTACAAACAAGAAGCAGGTGGACTTTTATAACGCTGTTGCAACAATTTCTGGTAATAGCTGCTATGTTTCACAGCAAAATGATAATCGGAGCAAAAAGCACAATACTGTATATCGGCTATTCATCCGTACAAATACACAGTTGAAAGATACTCAACAAATGAAGACGCAATCTAATTATTACCAAGGTTATGTCTATTGTGTAGAGGTTCCATCTGGAGCTATTGTTGTCAGGCACAAAGGATACACTTTCATTTCTGGTAATTGCCACCTTGTTAACCCTAAAGAGGGAATGTACAAGGATTTCTTTGATGCGGTGAAGTGTAAGGTTCTTGGCTTGACTGCAACTCCTTATAGATTATCTTCCTCACGTGATTTCGGCTCTATGTTGAAATTTATCACCCGGACAAAGCCTCATGTTTTTTCAGAGGTCATTTATCATGTACAGGTATCAACCTTATTAGATATGGGTTACTTGGCGAAGTTGAATTACTATCCAATGAATCCTTCGGGATGGAATGAACTCAACTTGAAAACAAATACCACCGGTGCAGACTATACGGATAAATCAGTTCAGAGAGAATATGAACGGATAGACTTCTACGGTTATCTCGTTCATATCGTCCAAAGACTGATGAATCCCAAAGCCGGAGGAAAACGGAAGGGCATCTTAGTCTTTACCCGGTTCTTGAAAGAAGCCGAACATCTCACCTGGTCCATTCCCGGTTGCGCCATCGTTTCCGGTGACACCCCGAAAAAGGAACGTGAACGGATACTTGAGGCGTTCAAAGCTGGTGAAATTCCGGTAGTAGCCAATGTGGGTGTACTTACGACCGGATTTGATTATCCAGAACTTGACACTGTTGTCATGGCACGTCCTACGATGTCGCTTGCTATGTGGTATCAGATAGTTGGTCGGGCAATTCGTCCGCACCCTTCCAAAGAATACGGATGGATTATTGATTTATGCGGTAATATCAAACGCTTCGGAGAGGTGGCAGACTTGAGACTTCACGATAGCGGCAACGGCAAATGGGCGGTTTTTTCTAATGGCAGACAATTAACTAATGTGAGATTCTAAAACTATGGACGAAGGATTTTTGAGGCTAAGCCGCAGGTTTTTCTCGAATGAAATGTGGAAGGCAGCCCGTGGGTTTTCGGAGTGCGAAGCGTGGCTTGACTTGATTCAGTCAGCACGATTTGATGCAACCGACAAGGCGTACAGCGAACTTATCGGAGGTCGAGAAGTCTCTTATACAAGAGGTCAATATCCAGCATCCATATCGTTTTTGATGAAACGTTGGCAATGGTCTGAAAAGAAAGTTCGCTATTTTCTTGCCAAGTTGAAGAAGAAAGGAATGATAACCACATGTAACAAACAAGGCATGAACGTGATAACTCTATGTAATTATGACGAATACAATCCTGTCAAGGACGTAGATAAGGGCGTAGATAGGGGCATATATAACAGTCAAAAAATCAATGAGTTAAACAGTGCTTTGGGCGAACTAAGGGCAGAGTTAAGGGCGACCGCTAAAAAAATGGGGCAAAAAATAGAAGAATTGGGGCAAGCTAAGGGCGACAAGAATAAGAAAGATGAAGAAGATATTAAAGAATCTCCTAGCGGAGATAAGAAAAGCGCAGCTAAAGCTGCTACTCTCTCTCGAAAAGATTCTTTCTATCAGTCTTTAATTCCCTTTGTCGGTAAATATCCGAAAGATACGATACGGGCTTTCTTCGATTATTGGTCGGAACTGAATAAATCAGAAACTAAAATGCGCTATGAACTTGAAAAGACGTGGGAGCTTCCTAAAAGACTTGCTACGTGGGCAAATAGAGAAAGAATGCCCAATAAATCACCTTCTGATATAGGCATGGTCCTCAAGAATAATTCCCCCGATAAATACGATAATGATTCAGAAAAATGGAACAGATAGATTTCAAAAAGACAATTGAAAGCCTGAAAGAAACAGGGTTTAATCCTCTCCCTAATCTCGTGAGCATCTCTATTCCAGATGCAAAGAGAGTTCTTTGGCGCGGACTGAACCATTTCACAGGAAAAGCCGAATGGCTACCGGAGTACGAAAAAATAGCCGAGTGGCTTTCAGACAACAAAGGACGTGGGCTTTTTTGCTATGGGAACTGCGGAAGGGGAAAGTCGCTTATATGCTGGAAAATAATTCCATTGCTTCTTAACCACTATTGCCGGAAGATAGTTTCATGCTATGATGCCCAACAGATGAACGCTGATATAGACACTGTGAAGGCAAAGCATATCATCTACATTGATGATGTCGGCACAGAGAATCTTAGCGTGAAATTCGGGGAAAAAAGACTTGCGTTCTGTGAAATTGTCGATGAAGCGGAAAAGAGAGGAAAACTCCTGATACTGACTACTAACTTATCGCTTGATGAAATTTCCCAAAAGTACGGAGAGCGTACTATGGATAGGCTGGTGGCGATAACCACTCGCGTTAAATTCAAAGGAGAAAGTCTGCGAAAATGAGAGTAACCATCTATTGGGATGCAAGGCATCTGCCTCGCGAAAAAGCACTTGAAGCCAAGAATAAGATAAAAGCGAAATTCAATATTCCCGACTATACCTCAATCAATGGAGAAACACCATGTGAAATCAAGGACGAAGATTTGCCTCTTCTCCGTGAGTGTGAGAAAAGAGGATTTATCCAAATAAGAAATAAATGAAAACCGCAGGCGGATATCCTGTAGTGTGTTACGGGACCAGAAACAACAGGCACAAATTACATAGTCTATGTAAAAGGTGCGCTATCTATGTCAAGCCATCTATTCCCATAAAACCCTCATACCGGTTGGAGGGAATACATGTGGCCAGAAATAAAAAATGTCCATTATTTGAATCAAAAATACACGATTATGAATAAACTGACTATTAATGACCTACCCGAAGATGTGGTAGTAAGAATGAGGATAGCAATCAGAGAAGACAAGCAGATGGTTGCCCTCAGAGACAAGCATTCGGCTTATCTGAGAAACAGACAGTACGCCAAAGCCGTTGAACTGAAGCGGAAAATGAATGGGATTGAGGAGCGTGTCATCCGTGAATACCTCGAAAACTATGAGGGTGAAACAGAAAGCATGGCAAGCCTTATGGTAGAAATGTCAATGGAAGACAGGTGCATCATCAATACCTGCACCAATGCGATTATTTTAATCTGTGATATGATTGAAACCTTCACAATGGATTTCAACGAGGTCTTGAAGAAATATCATCCCGACTATCGGTTGGAGATGTATGACAAGATCATGCAAGTCGGAAAAGAAGCAAAGGCACATGTGAAATTCATGAGTGAATGCACGGATAACATTTACCAATGCTCTTTCGCTGACAGCGCAGACGACGTAACTGAGCTTGTGAGGAATAAGGCACAGTCGCTAATCCGTAGAATAAAAGCAAAGGATCTGGGACAATGAAATCACTGAAAGAAATACTTAAAAGTCTGGAAGGACTGTCCGGTATAGAGTTATTCGTGATAGACTTGTTCTGTGGTGCCGGAGGGCTTTCGGAAGGAGTGGAGGAAGCCCGGCTGGACGGGAAGCGGTGCGCAAAGGTTGTCTGCTGTGTAAACCATGACAAGAATGCCATCCTTTCACATGATG
>CAVJPC010000165.1:0-2725 GCA_963651205.1 Bacteroidaceae bacterium | reverse complement strand
ATGAACGGTGGTCACGAACAAGACTGGATCCGTGCTTGTAAGGAAAGTGCTTCCAGCCGTGTGAAGACTAAATCTGATTTTTCGGAAGCAGGCCCGTTCAATGAAATGGTTGTGATGGGTGTATTGGCTATCCGTCTGCAAACATTGAACAAAGAGTTGCTGTGGGATGGCCCTAATATGCAGTTCACAAACATCAAGGATGACGAAATGATCAAGATCCTGATCAAGGACGACTTCAAGATTGTTGACGGTGACCCGAAATTCAACAAGATCTGGACTGATCCTATCAATGCAAAACAATTTGCAAACGAACTGATCAAGCACAACTATCGTGCAGGTTGGAAGTTGCCTGATATGCCTAGATAACAGTTTTAAACTACATAAAAAATGAAGAAGTCAGTATTATTTGCTAGTGCCGCGCTGATGATGTGTTATTTCACATCTTGTGGCGGTGGAAAGAAAACAGAAGACGCTGCTGCCGATGCATCAGCCGAAGCACAGACAGAAGCTGCTGTGCCTGAATATAAATTATTGGATTTACCGACTGTAGATTTATCTACATTCCCGAAAGATGCCGATGGTTGGATTACTATGTTTGATGGTAAAACAATGAACGGATGGAGAGGATATGACCGCGAAGATGTTCCCAATGCATGGGAAGTAAACGACGGTGCAATCCATATCAAAGGTTCCGGAGCTGGTGAAGCCGGTGCAAAAGACGGTGGTGACCTGATCTTTGCTCATAAGTTCAAAAACTTTGAGTTGGAATGGGAATGGAAAGTGGCTAAGGGTGCAAACTCCGGTGTATTTATCATGATACAGGAAGTGGAAGGACAACCTTCTTACATCTCTGCTCCTGAGTTCCAGGTATTGGATAACGCAAACCATCCGGATGCTAAATTGGGTAAAGACGGCAATCGTATGTCTGCTTCCCTGTATGATATGATCCCGGCTAAACCGCAGAACTCTAAACCGTTCGGCGAATGGAACAAATCGAAGATCATGTGTTACAAAGGTACTGTTGTTCACTATCAGAATGACGAACCGGTTGTTGAATATCACTTGTGGACACAGCAGTGGAAAGAAATGCTGGACAAGAGCAAATTCAGCAAAGACAAATGGCCGTTGGCTTACGAACTGCTGTTGAACTGTGGTGGAGCTAACAAAGAAGGTTTCATCGGTTTGCAGGATCATGGCGACGACGTTTGGTTCCGTAACATCAAGATCAAAGTATTGGACTAATTTCGTAATCTACGGATAACTAACTTATAATACCCGGAATCGGCATCTGTCCGACTTCCGGGTATTTTTTTCTAAAAAAGTTTCTTTTTCCTGTAACCTTTCTTTCCGGAGGTTAGTCTTATCTTAAACGAAACAATTAGAAACATTTAAATGAATAGATTATGGAAGATTGGTTGATCCCTTTAGTTGCGATTATTTGTGCGGTAGGTCTGCCTGTATTATTGCTTATGATTCTGGTTATCAGAACGACCCGGACAAAACACGAAGAGCGTATGGCAATGATCGAGAAAGGTATAGTGTTGGAAGAACCTGAGAGAAAGACGAATAAGTTCAATGCCCTTCGCAACGGTCTACTGATGATCGGATTGGCATTAGGAGCTGTGGCCGGTATCTTTTTCGACAGTAGCTTGTCTGCAGCTTCAAATGACTGGGAAGGTTTTTCTGTCGTTATCTTCACTGTTCTGGGTGGCGGTATAGCTTATCTGATCTACTTCTTCATCGTCCTGAAGATGATGGAAAAGGAAAAAGAACAATAAAACAGGATTGATGGACGAACAAAAGTGGATAAAAAGCATTTTGGCAGGAGATACCCAAAGTTTCTCCTGCCTCGTCGCGAAGTATCAGCAGATGGCATTCAATATTGCTTTCCGCATACAGGAGAATCGCGAGGAGGCAGAAGAAGTCGTGCAGGATGCTTTTGTGAAGATGTATCGTGCCCTTCCATCTTTCCAGTTCGGCAGTAAGTTCTCCACCTGGTTTTACAAGATTGTCTATAATACGGCTATTACGGCACATAGAAAACAATCTATATTTGAAAGTTACGACGACGCTATTGCTACCGATCTTACAACGAACGAGGTGGATAGTGCGACCGCTATTCTGGAACGGGAAGACCGGAAGGAGATAATTGCCCGTGTATTGAAGAAGCTTCCGGCCGACGAAAGCCTGTTGCTTAATCTCTTTTACCTGGAAGAATGTTCCATTGCTGACATCAGTCAGATCACGGAACTGACGGCTTCCAATATTAAAGTGAAACTGTTTCGCGGACGTAAGCATTTCTACGAAACATTACAGCTCATGATGAAGAAAGAAACAGTAAGTGTATTATGAAAACATCGGATAGAGATATAAACCGTTTGACGAAAAACCTGTTGAAAGAAGGAATGGCAGAACCGTCTCCGGATCTGAGCAGATTGATTATGGATCGTATCATGCAGGAAGCCCCGCTGGAAGTTCCGGAAGTGAAGAAAGCGAAGATGAAATCAGGAATGCCGCCTTTTATGATTGTTGGTATAATCGTTGTATATCTGGTAGCCTTTGCCGGACTGTTGATGCTTTTCGGTCAGCAGTCCACAGGAAACGTTAGCCATATACTGGACAGCATTAAAGACAAATTACCGTTTATCGGGATGGTTGCCGCCATTGCCGGATCGTTGATATTTTATTCGACCTTGGATAAGGTATTGGCATTGCGGTTTTAAAT
>CAVJPC010000164.1:0-95252 GCA_963651205.1 Bacteroidaceae bacterium | reverse complement strand
GGTAAGCAGGCACATTACTTGTCAATATATCATCGTTATCCGGCTCAATAACAGCCTGTTGATCAGGATTCAATACGACCGAAGCTTTAGCAGTACTTACTTTTATGCACCCTTCTGCAAGAGTTGTATATATTCTATAGTCAGGATAAGCAGATATATTAAAACTCGTACCAAGTACTTCTACAGAATGTCTGTCTGTATGAACAACAAAAGGATGCCGGACATCTTTTGCCACCTCAAAAAAAGCTTCCCCCTCTAGGAAAACTTCTCTTTTCTTCTCTACAAAAGAAGTAGGATAGCGCAAAACACTCTCAGCATTCATCCAAATTCTTGTCCCATCTGACAAGATCAACTGATACTCCCCTCCTCTGGGAACAGCTAATGTATTGATTTGAGGAGCCGAAGAAACCTTTTCTACCTTCTTATAAGTAAGTAATTGGTTAGCATTATTATTAATAACAGTAGAATTTGCATTAAAAATAGTACCTTTTTTAACGGATAAATCTACTTTCTCTCCATTCTCCAAAGTAAGAATAGCCTTGCGGCTGCCTGTTTCCGGAAAAGAAACGGCAGCAGCTACTATGGCATCTTTGTTTTGAGTGTTATTGTGGAGAGAGAATATGTGACTGATTCCTAACATTAAGAAGAAAAGTGCCGCTGACACTGTCGCGCAATAGAAACTGATGCGGCGTTTCCTTCTTTTTTGAAGTTTACCCTGTAGTTTTTCCCATGAATGTTCATGATCATATTGGCTGCGAAATTCTTCTTTTCGTTGCGCTATGTAATACTCAAAATACTTTTTATTGTTTTTAAGGTTCTCTTTATTCATTATTACTTTCGTTTACTAAAAGAGAGCCTTTTTTAATAAATGGGTGACAAAAAAAGAAGAAAATTTTAATTTTAGTAAAATAAAGAGCTAAGATTGTATTCTTTTCTTAACTGTTTCAGAGCTCTTGTTAAATGAGTTTTTAAGGTGTTTACAGAGATGTGAAGCTCATCAGCCACCTCTTTATACCTCTTATTTTCCATAATAACAGCTTTCACTACCTGCAATTCCTGAGGAGGTAATTGTTGCAACTTTTCCAATAATAATTTATTTCGTTCCTCTTGTTCCTCTTCATCAACAGATTCTTCCGGAATATTCATATCAAGTCCTGAAAGCTCTTCCATAGACAACATATTATTTTTCTGCAATGCATTGACAGCCGCATTCCGCACCGAAAGATAAAGGTAATAACGAAGGTTATGGTTTATTTTCAAATAATATTTCTTCTCCCAAAAATAAATGAAAAAGTCTTGTACAATATCTTCAGCCATTTCAAAAGAATCTGTCAATTGTACCGCATATATACATAATTTCATGTGATAAGCATCAAACAACAGACGAAAAGCCTCCTTAGGAGCTGTCCGGAACAACTCCAAGATATATTTATCCCTTTCGCTATTATCTCTTAAATTTACCATCATCATTCATCAGCAGGGTATAGATAATTAAAAAAAAGGTTCTATAAATCATTAGATTTACAGAACCTTTTCATAAGTGAAGGGTGACTAGTGGGATTCGAACCCACGACATTCAGAACCACAATCTGACGCTCTAACCGACTGAACTATAGTCACCATGTTAGGTCTTCCTTTCGAAAGCGATGCAAAGGTACTGCTTTTTTTTATATATGCAAACTTTTCGAGGAAAAATTATTCGAAAAAATATTCTTTTAGGCCTTTATTATGCTTCTGAAATAGACGCCGGGAGTTCTCCAAAAAGCGTTTCATTACGTTAACTTCCTCATTATTAATTGTTTTATAAAGAAAGGATGCGGGATATAACTCAAAATTATTTTTTTTGCTCAAAGCCGGGCGGGAAGTCCAAACCAATGCATAATTGCAATCTACCAAACGGGTAATTTGGAAAACCCGCAGAAATTCCAACTTTACCATTGCCCCTCCATCGGTGTCCTCCTTCGACATATTCGAAATGAAATTACCCAGTGAATAGACAATGACGTGCCGGGCGGGAGTACGCGAATCTTTTTTTATTTCCATCGGCTGAAGGACATGAGGATGTGAACCTATGACATGATCTACACCCTGTCCTATCATCCAGTCCGCCAACTCCCGTTCCGAGCGCTCGGGCAAGGAACGGTATTCAATTCCCCAATGCATACAGGCAATGATGATATCGGGGAACATACGCCGTGCAGCAAGGATATCTTTCTTGATCTGTTCCTTATCAATGTAATTCACGATATTGGGAGAAGTGACTTCAATGCCATTCGTCCCATAGGTGTAGTTGAGGAAAACGATGCGGAAACCGTTCTTCTCTACCAATAGCGGATAATCCGTCTTACGCTTCTCCTTATGTATATAGGTTCCGGCATGGGGCAGCTTCAGAGAGTCCAACATCAGGATGGTACGTTCCAACCCCTTCTTCCTTCTGTCCAGGCAATGGTTGTTGGCGGTCATCAGTACATCGAAGCCTGCCTCTTTTATGGCATAGAGATATTCATCGGGGGCACTGAAGGCTGGATATCCGCTATAGGGCTTTCCGCCCAAAGTCACCTCCAAATTACCGACAGCCAGGTCTGCACCGCTTATTTCCTTCTTCACGTGCTCGAAACAGCCGGTATAATCGTATCCCCCTCCCCGTCTGGCGGCATCTATCTGTGCCTGATGCTGCATCAAATCGCCGGCAAAGAGCAATGTGATTTTATCTTGTGCAAAGGATAATGAAATGCAGATGCACAGGAGGAAGAGCGTAAACGGTCGTTTCATCAATTCTTATTCGCTGAATGAGGGCGCAAAGTAGAAAGAATTTCCGAAACGGACAAAGAAATATAGTTAATTTCCCGATTTCATCCGCCTGAATTCTGTAGGAGCCACACCGAATTGTGCTTGAAAACACTTGGCAAAATAGGATGGAGAAGAAAAGCCGACCTGGAAACAGGCTTCACCCACCTGTATATCTCCCTGCGAAAGCAACTCGGCTGCCTTCTTCAAGCGGATGATACGAATGAAATCATTGGGAGTCATTCCGGTCACCGCTTTCAGTTTCGTAAACAATCCTGTCCGCGATATGCCCACCTCTTGTGCCAATACATCTACGGAGAAGCCGGAATCAGTCATTCTTTCTTCTATTATTCCGGTCGCCTTTTCCAGAAAGACCTTATCCAGGCGGGAGCTTGCCATCGTATCCGGCTGGATCAGGGGTTCTGTACGAAAACTTCCTTTCACCCTCTCCCGGTTCAGCAGCAGACTTTGTATCTGGGCCTTTATGATGTCTGATGAAAAAGGCTTGGCAATATAAAGGTCGGCTCCGTTCTCCAAGCCTTCCACATAATCTTCGGTCTCCACTTTTGCCGTAAGCAGAATGAGCGGCACATGACTTGTATGGAGATTCTGCTTGATTCTCCGGCAGAGTTCTATTCCGTCCATCCGGGGCATCATCACATCGCTGATAATCAAATCCGGCAAAAATCCGTCCAATAGTTCAAGTGCCTCCTTGCCATCGGATGCACAGGTCACTTTATAATTGACAGAAGACAAGAGTTTCTGCAAGTATTCCAACAAATCTTGATTATCGTCTGCCACCAGGATATGATATTGTTTGGGACCGTCACTCTCCATATTCATTTCCGGCAGCACGCTATCGGGAACAGATACCTCTTTCTGAGGAACTACACCCGCTTCCCCCTGTTCCAGCCAGATAACGAATGTGGCACCCAGCCCCGGTTCGCTTTCCAATTTCAACTCGCCGTGCATCAAATCCACCAGTTTCTTGACCAATAGCAATCCCACTCCCGTGCCCATATTGTCGCTCGGCCTGTTTTCGCGTATCTGATAAAAAGGGGTGAAGATTTTCTCCTGCTCTTCCACGGCAATCCCTTGTCCGTTATCCTTTATCCTCAGTTCCAGCCTTTGGTCGCCGGTGACATTCAGGTCTACCCATATATGAGAAGCCGTGAATTTCAATGCGTTAGAGAGCAGATTGCTCACCACTTTTGTAAACGCTTCCTGGTCTACTTTGGCATAACAAGCACTTTCGGGCATATTCAGAATGACCTTTATCTGCTTCAGTTCGGCCGAAAGACAGAATCGCTGGCAGGTGGCATTCAAGATTTCCTTGATATCAGTATTCACCAGCGTCAAATTCATCCCTCCCGATTCCACCTTGCGGAAATCCATCAACTGATTGACCAGGTTCAGCAACCTTTTTCCGTTGCGTTCTATCACCAGCAGTTGCGGCATCGCCTCACGGACACTTCCTGTAGAACGCATCACATTCTCGAGCGGCGCCAATATCAACGTAAGCGGGGTTCTGATTTCATGAATCATGTGGGTGAAGAATTCTATTTTACTCTGATAGACTTCCTTGTCTTTTTCTATAGCCAGCATAGCCATCTTCTCGTGCTGCTTCTTGTTCATACGATAATAAAGATAGACCAGCATACCCATGCCCAACAGGATATACAGTATGATGGACAGGGGGGAAGCCCACCAGGGAGGGAGGATACGGATGGGGAAAGCAATGGCATTCTCGTTCCACACTTCATCGCCGTTGGAGGAACTGACACGGAACGTATAGGTTCCGGCAGGCAGATTGGTATAAGTGACGCGGAGTGCCGAACTGGTATATGTCCAATCCTTTTCAAAGCCTTCCAACTTATATTTATACCTGTTTTTAGTGGGATTTATATAGCTCAACGTAGCGACAGACAGGCTGAAGATGGAATGCTGGTGTTCCAATACCAACTCATCCGCATAAGTGATGGAAGCGGACAGGGGGGAGTTTTCGCCACCTACCACTACCGGTTTGTTGAATATCTGGAAATCGGCCAGAATGACGGTGGGCAATTGGGGCTGGTGAGCCACCCTGTCCGGATGGAAGGCGTTGAAGCCATTGATTCCGCCGACAAGAACAGTGCCATCCTCCAGCTTGATACCCGAATTGGGCAAGAACTGGTTTTCTTGCAGTCCGTCGTATTTATTATACGTTCTCACGTTTCCGCTGATGGGTTGATAACAGAACAATCCATTGCTGGTGGTGAGCCATAACTCTTCTTTTTCGGCTATGATTTTGTGGACTACACGTATATTCTCCGGCAATGCCACCCGTGTAAAAGTTCCGTTCTCATAATCAAATTTCAACAATCCATGCCCGTCCGTGCCCAGCCACAGATTATCTTTGTTGTCCACACAAGCCGTGATAACCTTATTCGTGGAAATCATTCCGGCTTCTGCCTGCTCGTCCGGCTGCCTTAAGAAATGCTCCCATTTCTGCGTTTTTTTATTCAGACGAAAAACTCCCCGATTGAGTGAGCACACCCACATAAAACCCTTTCTGTCTTCCATTATAGATGATATATCTGCCGGATGGTCATATATCCGCTCAAAATCATCCGTTTCCGGTCTGTATCTATTGAGTCCGGTTGTCGTCCCTATCCATATCTGCCGGCAACTATCTTTATAGAGTGCATAAATACCCGATGCATAGAGCGACTTGGAAGAAGTGCCGGGTTTATAATTCTTGAACTTTCCTGTCTTCAAATCCAAGATATCCAGTCCGCCCATATACATCCCGATATATAGCCGGTCGCCATCCTGCAACAAGGCATGGATGTTGTGATAAGTGGGGCTGGAACTATCGTGCTGGGGTTTATAGGACTTGAATGTATTTTTCGGCCTGTCCCAATAGAAGAAACCGGCATCGTCCGTCCCCAACCATAGGTTCTCATTATCGGCTTTTGCAAAGACACTGATGATGCGGGCATCGAGCTGGGTATTCCCTTTATAATAATGCTTGAAGTTATTCCCCGTGGGAGGAAGATAGTTCACTCCGCCAAAATAAGTACCCACCCAAAGCGCCCGTTCACGGTCAATGAACAATGTTTGCAGATAGTTGTCATTCAAGCCGTTCATCTGTTTATAGTCCGATTGGATGGTCTTTACTTCTCCTGTCACCGTATTATATTGGGTCAACCCTTCGTCAGAGGCAATCAACAACTCTCCCGGAAGCCATTCCACGATGCCACGGACATAAAGGATACGTTTGTCGTCCAAGGGCTTCAACTTCTGCACCAGTTTCTTCGTTTCCTTATCCAGCAGATAGAGTCCGTTCCGGCTGCTGCCTACCCAAAGATTCTGTCTGGTATCTTCAAAAAGGATGGTGGTATTCTTGATCCCATTGACCGTGGCCTGTTGGAACAAATCTTGTGACGGGATGAACTTGGAAAGTCCGGCATCCATAGTCGATACCCAGATTATTCCGGATTTATCTTCCTTGATATGAAAAATATTATCTGAATTGATTTTTCCCGATGCCGTGTATTGTTGCAATTCATCGGTCTGCGGCATATAGTGGAAGATGCCCTGCCCCACCGTACCTATCCAGATTGTCCGTTTACTATCAACCATGACATGGCTGATAGGCGCATTGATACTCACGCCCGATACGGTCTGGACATCGAAGGTGGAGAAACGCTCTGTCCGGAGGTCGAACAATGAAAGCCCTTGGTCACTGCCTATCCAGAGCTGCTGCCTGTCATCCTCTGTTATCGTATAGATACTGGAACCCAACGAGGTGATCCGTTCATCTCTCCATACCCGGATTTCATTGCCATCGAAACTATGTACTCCGTCAATGGTGCCGAACCACATCCGTCCTTTCTTGTCCTGCGAGATGCTGTATACCGCATTATTCGCCAAACCCTCACTGATGGTGTAATGACGGACATTCCGAGGCTGGGCAGCAAGGGCAGCGCATAGAAAGAATAGAAAGATGAGTAGTGAAATCAGTTTGTTCATAGTTAGAAATGCCGGTTAATGATATAAGAATCAAGTTCTTTACAAAAATAACACTTTATTATGGTTCACACATCTTTTTACGATATTTTTTATCAGTTCAAAACGAGATGAAGGAGGTGTGTCATCATTCACCACAGATGACACCCCCTCCCTCATTCTCTTCATCCCAACTTCCTGCTGTGGGAAAACTGAAACTCTTTATTGTACTTTCATCACAAAACCGCCTCCGGGAGCCAAATGAAGCTTTACCTTTGTCCGTCCGTCCAGACTGACCGGTTCGCGTTTGAAGTCCCTGCCGATGCGGTGTGAGTTCACGCCGTCCTTGATTACTTCCCCTTGATACTCTTTATCACCCAGAAAGGAACAGTCCAACTCTATATCTCTGGCAGTCCAATCCGTGATGCCACCGATATACCAGGTGGCTCCTTTACGGCGCGCTACCAGAATATATTCTCCCAGTTTCGCATCGAGGATGCGGGTTTCGTCCCACACGGTAGGAATGCCTGTTATGAAACCGGCACATTCCGCCTCGCGCGCATAGTTACTCGGCGTATCGCACAGCATATTGAGCGGTGAGTCCAGCACTACATACAGTGCCAGCTGATGGCATCGGGTTCCCTGGCTCATCGGTTCGGAATTGCAGGGGTAGAAGCTGCCTTTCGCCGCATTCCTCATGGCACCTTGCGTATAATCCATAGGACCGGCAGCCTGACGGATGAACGGAATCATCACGTCATATTTCACCTGATCCACACTTTCGGGACTCCACTTCATGTTTTCCAGTCCATGCACTCCTTCAAAGTTCAACACGTTGGGATAAGTGCGGTTCAATCCGGAGGGCTTGTACATACCATGCAAATCGAGAAGCAGCTTGTACTTGGCACACGTCTCGGCCGCCCGATAGTTGAAGGCAACCATTTCCTGGTCGTCCCTGTCCATAAAGTCAACCTTGAATCCTTTTACACCCATCCCGGCATAATGCCGGCATAGATTCTCCATGTCGCGGTCGAAAGCGTAATAGCCTGCCCAAAGAAGAACGCCTACATTCTTGCCGGTAGCATAATCTATCAATTCCTGCAAATCAATTTCTTTCACCACCTGCATCAAGTCGGCCTGCAGGTTCACAGCCCATCCTTCATCCAGCAATACATATTCCAGATTATTGGCTGCCGCGAAATCAATATATGCCTTATAGGTGTCGTTATTGACTCCTGTCGTAAAGTCCACTCCATCTATATTCCAGTCGCTCCACCATTCCCAGGCTACTTTGCCGGGCCTTATCCACGAAAGGTCAGCCACGCGGGAAGGGGAACCGAGCAGATAGGTCATATTGCTGGAAGCCAATTCTTTATCATCGGTCGTCACAATGCTCATGCGCCAAGGGAAGGTACGTGTCCCCTGTACTTTTGCGATAAAATCCTCGCGTTCCTTGACTATCATCTGCAGGTTATTGTGACCGCCTTGAAGCATCTTCTTAGGAAACGGAGCATGTACGCCTGTCAGACTGTTTTCCCCTTTTCCACTCGACAAATACAGTCCCGGGAAATTCTCCAAATCCGATTCTGTGATACATAGCTTGATTCCCTCTCCGGCATCCACCACCAATGGAAGGAACATCAGTTTCTCCTTGTTCAGTTTCGAGAGTGGTTCCGTTACGTATGTATTCTCGAATGCACTATAAAAGGGATCATTGCTACGGGGCACTTCATAAGGTACAGTCGCTGTCCAGTCTGCCGGAAAGCGGTAGTCCACTTCTTCCTGAAGAATCGTGACGGGCTTCTTCAACTGGCTGGCAAACCGATAGGCCACCCCGTCATTGTAAGCACGAAACTCTACGCTCCATCCTTTTTTGAAAGAAAGCGTCAGACTGTTATGGCTGTCGCGCAACTGGCTGCTACGATAAAAAGGTGAATCAACCATCCGATCCACGTTCTTCCGCGAACTGCCTGCCAGGCGCGGCGCGTTTCCCCAAACCGTCCCATCCTCCAATGTCATGGATAGCGGAGAGGCAGCCAAGATTTGTACCCCATTGCAGGTGATGTCATACGTCAGCTTTTCGCCCACTGTAACCGTTGTACTCAGTTTACCGTCGGGAGAGGTCAGACTGAATTGTTTCTGAGCTTGGGCAGTCAGTGCCAACCAACCGCACAAAAGTAAAGTTCTTATTCTTTTCATAAAATCCTATTAGTTTAAAACGGGTAAGATTCCTACTTTCAGCTTTGCATTTGCAGGCAAGGGAATGCAAGCTTCCGAAATGGAATTACCGAAAACGTCTTGTGACAACACGGCAGGATAAGCTTTACCATTTACTTCCACCAAGGAATACTCTCCGATGAACGCTGCTTTCCACACCAAATCTTTCGTGGTATTGTTCACGATTTCAGTACTGCATCTGCCTTCATGTTTCACTGTAATATATCCATCGAAAACCGGAACATTCTTTATTTCAGCTTCCTGCGTATCTTCGGGAAGACGGGAACAGGTCGTGATAGAATTATCACGGACATGAGGCTTTATTCCCATCACGCCACACACCGTCCCTTCAATGATGCCATAGGATACTTCGGGGTATTCGGAGCGGTTCATCTGAGGCAGACTGGTAAGAAAACGATAAGCATCGTCATAATAACCCAACCGATAGAACAGTGCGGGAAAAGCGGACATATTCTCCACATTCCATTCTCTTTGCAGGATATCGTCCACACTGGCCCGGATGCGTTCCGTATTCTTCGTGGCATCAAACCACAGGACGAAAGGAACTCCTTCACCACGATGGAACTTGCGGTCTTCAGTCCAGAATGTCTGATAGAAAGCACTATCGGCATTCCACCATTTTTCTTCCAGTATATGCTGATAGTCCACCGCTTTTGCGGCAGCCTCAGCCGCCTTATCCTGATGGCGCGCCATAGCTGCCATTTCAGCGTATGCATTGAATCCCGCATAGAGGGTAGCCAACAAATCCACTCCCACGGTCAGTCCACGGAAGTTTTCCACATACGATGGAAGTCCGCGGCAAGTATGGAAGTTATTGTCCGGATTGAAATCTTCGGACTGATTCATGTAAGGCGGACGACTCATTATCTTATCCGGTTCCAAGTCCCACCGCTGCACATATTCATGGACAGACTTTTCGTAGAAATCGGTAAAACGGGGATTGACCAGATAATCCTCATCGCCCGTCCAGTCATACATTTTCAGACAAGCCTGCATCACATCGAAATTGGCATTCAGATTGTACCAGAATTCCTTATCATTGCTATAATCGGCAGATGCCGGTTTGTTATAACGGTTGATTTCCCAATAGGTACACCAATCCTTTTCTTCGCTGATATTCTCGGCAAAACGCATGAACATATTCTTGTTGTGCTTGGCAAGACCTAAAATCTGCGCACCGACAGACTGATGGGAGACATCGCGCATACAGAATGCCTCCCGCTGCGGCAGTGCAGCTTCGTACCAATACCCCACCGGGTCGCTATCATCGTGAGTATAAGATAACGCCATCTTTTTAGCCCATTGATATGCCTTTTCCATCTGCTTGTCCGAAGAAGCAAATACCGAAACCTGTTCCGGCGGCAATTCCTGAACTACCGCTTCTTTTGAAAAAGAGCCACAGCCCGTCATACATAGAACTGCCAGCCCTGCTATGATTACTTTTCTCATACAATACCTATTTTAATTTGATTGATAGTTGGGCACCCGCTTTAATGGTAAATTGCTGCAGTCTGTTTCCATTGAGCACTTTTACCTGAAGCTTATCGTTGGGCAGGCGTTTGATTTCAAGGTCAAACTCAGTACCAAAGGCACCAATCTTTCTCAGCGCCATTTCGTTCCATTCCTGCGGCAGACGCGGAGTCACGGTAAAGCTTTTGAATCCGGTGGGACGGATGCCGAACATCCCTTCCGTAATGATACGTCCATACAGACCACTTTCGGCAGAAAGATGACGCTGGCCGCCTTCGGGCCAAGCCTCAATGGCATAAGGCACATGATCGCCCAATAATCGGGTAGTAGAATAACGATGCAGATATTCCGTTGCCTTTTCCGTTTCACCTACTGCATATACTCCTCTCAAGGCATACAGCGTAGAGCGATCCCAGAAAGTTTCACTTCCTGCCTGTGTCAACAGTCCGTTTTCCGTCCACAAGCGTGGCGAGAACAAGGCATCGATAGTAGCATCTGCACGTTCATCAATACCCACCGTCAAAGGGATGCAGATCCAGGAACGCAGAATATCATTGCCTTCATAATAAGCATACGTATCGAAGCCTTCCACCGTTGAGCCAAAATAACTTTCTATATTCTTGCGCAACTCGGCTGCCTGCTTGGAATAAATTCCAGCAAACCGATTGCCCAGTTCCTTTGCCAGACAGGAAGCAGAATTCAAGGCATCATAGTACAGAGAGGAAGTGCACAGATTCGCTTTCCCCGCCGGGAAACGGTTTTCCAGTTCATCGGCATCCGAAGCGACCACTCCCCCTTCATTCAGATTCCGGCGGCAATATTCCAGACACCAAGTGATGAGCGGCCACAATTCTTCCGTTTCTTCACGGTTGCCACGTGCCAGTGCATAACGCGAAGCGCCGTATGCTATCATGGCTGCATCGCCTCTATCGCCTGCCCCGTTCCATATATCCAATCCCTCGGCCACAATGGAACTGGGAATCGGTTTCCATTCCTTATTCATAAACCGGGCGAAATGCTTGAATGAATTCAAAGCCGAAGCATTACCATATTCATATCCCGTGAAAGGGAAATAAGGATTGATATATTCTGCCTGGTCATTTGCCCAGATGGCAGCATAATAGGATTCACCGCCGGGACCATGCATAGGGCCGCCTTGTGTTTCATAAATGCTTTCGCAAGCGCGTATCTTCGAGAATGCGAACATACGGTCTATGGTAGCATCGGGAGTTTCGAGCACCAGGTTATCCATCAGTGAGGCGACCAATGCAGCCCTTTTACTCTTCTCGACCTGCGCATCCGGTCTTACCGGTGATTGTCCCGGTTTGGTAGCCGAAATATGTGCAGCGAAGCGTAATGTATCTCCCGGCTGCACGCTGAAACATCCTTTCGTATCAATTCCCGCTTCTATACAATAAGTGCCATCCACCCCTTTTTTCGGATCGGTATAGGTACGCTGAATGTTTTCAGGAATTTCTATCGACAACGGTTTTTTACTCGTATTCACTATCTGATAAAGCTCAATCAATGCCGGAAGTTCGGTAGAGGGCAGATATTCACGGATCAGCTTCCACTGACCATAATATCCCTGATCAAATTCACTTTCTACAGAAAGGATTCCCTTCAAACCAATTTTCGTTACCTTCTCTCCCGCAAAGGAACGACCGTTGACAGTGATTCCATCCAATGGATTCCAGTCGTAACGGCGCATCAGGCTGGCATGGGTATTATTGGGGACGGTACGCAGCAAGGGCCATACCATACTTTTGTTCAGGACAAACGCGCCATTGCAATCCACTCCATATCGTAAAACTACGGAAACAGATTTTCCACTCATTTCAATATGGTCATTGTGGACGTTATCCGGACGGACATTCCATACAATGCTGCCATCATCTACCAGTTGCCAGCGCGACTGCGCTCCGGCAACTACCGGCATCAACAGCAACATAACACCTAAAGTTACTTGTTTTAATCTCATACTTTTTTTTGCAAATAAAATTAAAAAGGGCTACATTAAAAAAGAAATACCGCTTTATTTTAATTCTGCGTTGATTCATCTTTAATGCTGCCCCTTTATATATGAATTACCTAATTGAAAATTATTATTTATATCCGGGATTCTGCTTCAGCAAATCATTCTTCTGAATCTCATACCGCGGAATAGGAAGCAGATAATTGGCAGGAGCAGCAAAATCACGTGCCTGAAGTTCAAAGAGTTCGTATTTCTTTGTTCCATCCGCCTGCTTGGTAATGTTTATTCCGTGGAAAGAACCTTTATCAGTCTTTTCCGCAATTTTCCAACGGCGGACATCATAGAAACGATGCTCTTCGAATGCCAGTTCCACCTTACGCTCATGCTGGATTTTTGCCAGCAATGCTTCTCCACTTTCTGTGATATCCGGAAGAATACCTTCTTTGCCTCCACGTGCTCTTTCTCGGATATAGTTCACATATTGGCGTGCCACGTCTTCTTTACCACAATGGTACATGGCTTCAGCATAATTCAGATAAACTTCTGCCAAACGACAATATACCCAAGGCTGTTTTCCTTTATCCGACCAACTGTTCACCAGACTTTCATCCATAAACTTACGGATAATATAATGTGATTTGGAATAATTCCAGGCATCTTTGCCGAACTCACTGTCCAGCCCCCCAGTCTTACCGTCACTGTTCACCCAAAATTCTGTTTCTTCACCTCTGAACTGTTGTCCATCGCACACCACAGAAGCATACAGACGAGGATCACGGCCAGCCCACGGATTCGATGTTGCCGCAGTATACAAAGCCGGAGTGGGCATCGTACCGTCTTCCATTTCATAACTATCTACCATTTCCTGCAATACGGCTGTACATGAATAACCTCCCCAGCCGTTGGTACTGTTATACCAATCATACCAATGACCGAATTCCGTATTATACAGACGTTGGAAAATGATTTCCGGACTTTTCGGATTTTGGAACAAGCCTTGATAATCAGGATCCAATGAATAATTCAAAGCAATAACTTCTTCCGCAGCTTTGGCGGCAGCTTCCCATTTCGCTTTGTCATCCGATGTATTCCACAGAGGGCTGGCAGCATACAATAACATACGTGCCTTCATAGCCAGCGCCGCTCCTTTGGTGGCACGGCCAAAGTTGGCACCTGTGAATTCTTCCGGCAACAAATCGGCTGCTTTCTGAAATTCTGTAACGATGAAATCCACACATTCTTCGTAACTGTTGCGCGCCACCATCATTTCGGGGTCTTCCAATTCAAACAGACGGGTGATCAAAGGAACACCGCCAAAGTTATTCACCAGTTCCATGTAATAGTAAGCTCTGAAGAAAGTAGCTTCACCGATCAGCCAGCTACGCTTAGGCTCGTCCATAGTTTCCACACTTTCCAAATGACTGAAGAATATATTGCAGTTTTTGATATTATTATAATAATCCGACCATATATCCAGACCGCCCATCTGGTCGGGAGTCATGCCACCGGTATTGATTGTCCATGCACTGCCATAATTGAAGTTTTCCATAGACTCGTCACAAACGAACCGTAACGAATAACGGCTCCATCCGTTACGCGGCTTGGTATAATTCATCGTCACATAGGATTCGGTAAGCTTTGCATCCGAAAAAACGCCCTCTTCCGTATACGAGTCCAGCGGCTCTACATCCAACACATCACAGGAGAACATACCACCCAACATCAGGGCGAGGCATGTGCTTTTCAATATTGCTGTTTTCATATTTATTCTTAAACTTATAGGTTACTAATTAGAAACTGACATTAACACCGAATGTATAAGTACGTGCCTGCGGGTACTTCTGACCGGTAGAGGTAGCATCCGATTCCGGATCTTGTATCTTCACTTTGTCAAAAGTCAGCAAGTTTGTTCCGGTCAATACCAGGCGCAGATTCTGAATCTTCAGTTTTTCTACAAACGATTTAGGGAATGTATAAGCCAGTTCTACATTCTTCAGACGGATGAATGAAGCATCGTACAGCCAAAAATCACTCCAACGGGTATTTTCATAATCATCCTTGTCAAAGGCTCTAGGATACTTGGAGTTGGGAGTCTCTTCTGCCGAAATCCAACGGTTATTATAGAATTCCTTATCCAGATTATAAGAGTAAGGTACAATCATTTGTTCAGCATTCGCTTGTCCCGTCCACAACATACTGAAAGATAATCCTTTCCACTCAATCCCCATATTCAAACCATAAACTATCTGAGGGATATTGCTATAATCACTACGGATACGGTCATTTTCTGTAATAGCCCCATCATCGTCAATATCTACATATTTTATATCACCCGGCTGTGCATCGGCAAAGTGAGGAGTGCTGTTCACTTCGTCCCAAGTCTGATAAATGCCATCAGTCTTATACATCAACCATGAATCCAGCGGGTGTCCGGTCTGTCTCTGCCATTCGGGGACATTGGCTGCCTCATCAAAGAATTTAATGTTGTTCTTGGTAAAGGTAAAGTTACCCGAAACAAAGTAATTGATATCGTTCACACGATTGCGGTGGCTCAACACCAATTCCAAACCCTGATTGCTCACTTCACCGATATTCTGGTCAGGCAATACCAATCCGGTGTACGAGGGAATAGAAGCCTGCTTCGGAGTCAGGATATCCTTACGGTTCTGATAGAAATATTCTACCGTGAATCCCAGCAAACCATTCCAAAAGTTACCGTCTACTGCTATATTCTTTGAATCCACCTTTTCCCAAGTAATGTCAGGATTGCCGATGCGTCCGGGAATAACCCCTTTGCCGATATTGGGAGTCTCGCCTAAAATAGCACCATTCTGCATCTTGTAGGCACTCAGATATTGGAAATAGAGAGGATTGCCATAATCATCGTAAGATCTGTCATTACCCAGTTTACCCCATGAACCACGCAGTTTCAAATCATTGATAAATGAGAAATTATCCTTGATAAAATCTTCTTCACTCATACGCCAGCCGACAGACAACCCCGGGAATGTACCCCAGCGCTTGTTGGAAGCAAAATTCATGGAACCATCCCGACGCATGGTAAATTCAAACATATAACGGTCCTTGTACGCATAGTTCAAACGTCCGAAGAAGTTCTGGCGGGCAGTCACATAACCCGTTCCACCATTTGTCTTTTCCTTGTCAGCACCAAAATCCAGGTAATCCAATTTGTCGCTCAAATAATAACCACGCCATCCATAAAAGTTTTCACCTGTATACTTGCTTTGTTCGTAAGCCAAGAATGCACCGACACGGTGGTCACCGAAAGTACGCTGGTAATCCAATTTCAAATGGAATGTCTTGGTCACATTATCATCATGGTCTTGGCGCAAACTGATATTGTTACCATTCATATTGGTAGTCTTCTTTACATATTCTCCGCTGGTAGCATTATAGTCATAAGTATCCCATACATCCCAAAGCTGTTTCTGCTCACGTGCATGATAGTCGAATGCAGCATATCCCGACAATGAAAGACCTTCGGTAATCCAAGGCAACTTCAAATCAAAAGAGAACTTTGAATCTACAAACATATCATTCACTCTGTTGTAACCGGTGTCCTTACCCGAAACCAGAATAGCCAGATTGTTACCGTTTGCCAATCCCGGACCCGGCAATCCGTTGGGATAGTAGTCATACAACCAAGGATAAGCCATAAATCCTTCCCAAAAGATATCTTCGGTAGGAATGACAGAATTATTGCGTTTCTCTTTACGGGCAGCCAAGTCCACACCTATTTTCAGATTATTAGAAATCTGTGCATCGATATTGGAACGCACCTGTCCAGTCTGAAAATCAAATGCAGTGTTTCTATAGTTAGGTTCCTGATAAGAATAATCACCCGATACATAGAACTTCACCTTTTCGGAACCACCGCTCACACTCAAAGAATGACGGGTTTGGGGAGCAAACTGACGGAATATTACGTCCATCCAGTCCGTATCACCATATTGATTACGGTCAATTGTACCATCCAGATAACCGCCCCTGATATTTTCGTATAACGGAGCTTTTCCATTACCTTGGCGGATTTCGTCTGTCCAAGTCATATTCTCATAGGCGTTCATCAAATTGGGCACACGGGTATTTTGAGCCAAAGTAATTGTACCGTTATAAGTAATGACCGGTTTGTCAGAAGTACCGCGCTTGGTAGTCACCAGAATAACTCCGTTGGCAGCCTGTGCACCATAAATGGCGGCAGAAGCATCTTTCAAGATGTTTATTGACTCAATATCACTCGGATTGAGGCGTTCCAGACCGCTACGGTTAGCCACTCCATCAATAACAATCAAAGGAGAGTTGTCATTCAAAGACCCCTTACCACGAATCAAGATGCTGGAGTAGTCATTACCCGGTTCACCCGTACGGTTGGTAGCGATGACACCCGGCAATTTACCGGCAAAAGTATTGGTGATATTCGCCGTACCTGTTGTTTTCAAATCACTGCCTTTCACTGTAGACACAGCTCCGGTAACAGATGCTTTTTTCTGCACGCCGTAACCTACTACCACCACTTCTTCCAATGCCTGGGTATCTTCGCCCAACTGGATTTTCTGTGTACCGGCTGTAGCTTTCACCTCAACGGGCTGATAGCCGATATATGAAATCAGAAGAACAGAGCCTACCGGAGCCTCCAAAGCATAGTTACCGTCGAAGTCTGTGATGACTCCATTGGTCGTGCCTTTTACCACTACGTTGGCACCAATAATCGGTTCACCGGTTTTCATGTCAACTACCATCCCTTTCAAGGTTTGATTCTGTTGAGAAACAGCATAAGAAGATTCCGCCCCGTTTCCCATAGCCGGAACAGCTGCCGCTGTCAAGGCTCCCAAGCTTAGCATCCCTGCTAACAGCAGATGCTTGCTCGTTGAGTTAGAATTAAAAGTGTTCATTTTTGATTAGATAAATATAGTGTAACAAAGTTATTATTTGATGATGGCTGTAAAGCCACCGCCATCATACATATTGATAGTCAGTTTGTCTCCTTGTTTCACCTTCCGGCTGCGGCGTGCAAAGTCATTGGCATTCAACTCCACATTCACACCGTCTTCCCAACAAGTCAACGTCTTGTTACCTTTGATGAAATCAAGGTCTATTTCAAACTTCTGCCCCTTTTCACCGACCATGCCACCGATAAACCAAGTATCGCCACTGCGACGGGCTACTACGATATATTCACCTACCGAAGCTTTCAATACACGGGTTTCATCCCATACCACAGGAACTTGAGAAAGGAATTCCATACATTCGGGCTCGCGGTAATAATTGGAGGGTGAGTCTGCCAACATCTGCAACGGACTTTCATAAACCACATACATACCCAACTGATGGCAACGAGTACCTACAGAAGCAGGAAGATTGAAGTTGATTTTATGGTCTTTTTCATGCAGATTGACCATCGCACCGGGTGTATAGTCCATCGGGCCTGCCACCATACGGGTAAAGGGCAAAGTGACATTATGTTTCGGAGTGACAAAGCTACCCCACTTATGATTTTCCAGTCCCGCAACACCTTCCGAAGTCAGCACATTGGGGAAAGTACGCAGCCATCCAGTCGGCTTGTAAGCTCCATGAAAGTCCACCAACATCTTATGGTCTAATGCCTTGCGGGCTACTTCATAGTAGAAATCCACCATCGTCTGGTCATCGCGGTTCATGAAGTCCATCTTAATACCTTTAATTCCCCATTCGTTGAACTTATCAAAAGCCTTATCTATTTTTTCGCGGAAAGGTGCCCAAGATACCCACAGAATCAAATCCACATTCTTCTTTTTTCCGTATGCCACCAATTCTTCCATATTGATTTCGGGAATAACCTTCGTCACATCCCATGCTTCGGACCATCCGTCATCAATCACCACATATTCAATGCCGTATTTGGAAGCGAAATCGATATAATATTTATAGGTATCATTGTTGATGCCACATTTAAAGTCCACACCGGTAAGAATCAGTGCATTGTACCAGTCCCATGCAATCTTTCCCGGACGTACCCATGAGAAATCTCCTTCGGCTTCGGGAGCCAGTTTGTATATCAATTGATTGGTAATGAGATTAGCATCATTTTCGGCTACAATCATAGCACGCCAGGGATAATTTCTGGTACCGTTTACCCGGGCAATATAATCTGCACGCTTGGTGGGGAAAAGCTGACGGTCATCATTTGCCTTCTCTTCCAAAGAGTAAGCGGCAAACTTTCCTGCCAATTCCTGTTTTCCCTGTTTGCGGAGGAACATACCCGGATAGCTTTCCAAATCGGATTCGCTGATAAAAATACGGGCATTGTCATCTACCTTTATTAATATAGGTGTACTGCAAAAATGGTCTGTACCAATTTCAGAGAGCTTCATCGGCTTGAACAACGGTTGTTGCGGAGAAAGCATGGTACGTTCTTCGGGGAACAAGGTGTTGTAATCTTCGGGGAAGCAGTAAGTCACTTCTTCGTTCAGCACTTTCAGAGATCCGGAGAAATCGGTGTGGAAACGATAAGCCAATCCATCATTGTAGACACGGAAATAGAGTTTATAGTTTTCCGCATCCAGCACCATTTCATTATAATGGTCTATGATCTGTTCGCTCTTCTGGCGCACTACCGGTTTCAATACTTTGTTTTGCGTAGAACGCTCCACATTCTTCACTTCCATATTTCTTCCGATAACGGTTCCATTGTCGAATGTCATAGAAATAGGAGAAGGATTCAGAATCACTTTACCATTAAAGGTAACGGAATAAGTAGTATTTGTTCCTGTTTCCACATTAACGGTGATACGGGAATCCGGGGAGTTAACCGTGTAGTTTTCGGCAAAAGCCAGGCTTCCCCATGCCATCATCAGACATAATAAAGTCTTTTTCATATTCTTGTTTTTATAGGTTGAACATTGCAAGGGCAAATGTATGAGGAATATGAAATGAAGATGGAATGAATCGTTCAAAGTATTAGAAATGGCATACAAATCACTGTCTCTATTGTACAAAATACTATCTCTATTGTACAAGAACAAAGCATAATAAATTAATTATCAGCAATTTATATCATTGTTTTAAAATAAAGAAAGGTGGATACTGTTTTCATACAGCACCCACCTTTCCAATGATATTCTGAAGTGTTTTCTTACTTATAAATAGCCTTCTTTCCGGCCAGCAATGTATTCTTCATCAATGAAACAATAGTCATGGGACCTACCCCACCCGGAACGGGAGTGATATAAGAACACTTCGGAGCCACTTCGTCAAACTTCACGTCTCCGGTCAGTTTGAAGCCCGATTTCCTGGTTGCATCCGGCACGCGGGTAGTACCTACATCGACAAGCACTGCTCCGTCTTTCACCATATCCGCCTTTACAAAATTAGGCTGTCCCAATGCGGCGATAATGATATCGGCTTCCTGGCATTCCTTCACCAAGTCTTTGCTGCGACTATGGCAAACGGTTACAGTTGCATCGCCCGGATAAGCTTTCTGCATCATCAAGGCAACCATCGGTTTACCTACAATGTTGCTACGGCCCAATACTACGCACTTCTTTCCTTGCGTTTCAATGTTGTAACGCTTCAGTAATTCCAGAATACCGTTGGGGGTGGCAGATACATAACAAGGAAGACCGATAGACATACGTCCCACATTGATGGGATGGAAACCGTCTACATCTTTGCGGTAGTCAATCGTTTCAATCACTTTCTGTTCCGAAATGTGTTTCGGCAACGGAAGCTGTACGATGAAACCGTCTACATCCGCATCTTCATTCAGTTCTCTTACCTTCGCCAACAGTTCCTCTTCCGTCACATCCGCTTCATAGCGAATCAAGCTGGATTTAAAACCGCATACTTCGCAAGCCTTTACCTTGGCTGCTACATATGTCTCACTTCCCCCGTCGTGTCCCACGAGGATGGCAGCCAAATGGGGACGCTTACCGCCATTGGCTACAATTTCGGCTACTTCGGCAGCAATTTCCTGCTTCACTTGTTCCGAAATAGCTTTTCCATCAATCAGTTGCATACTATTCTCTATTTATTATTTTTTGTTCATTACTTCATCAACAGTCTGAATCATACCTTCTCCACGAAGATTACGCTTCAGAATAGTACCATCGGGAGCAAATAATATGATATGAGGAATTCCATCAACACCATATAATTTCATGGCATTTTCTTCCGAATCAAAAATCTGAGGCCATGTCACCTTCTCCTCTTTAATTGCCTTATTCAAGTTTTCCTCTTTGTCCCAAACAAAAACGCCCAATACGGTTAATCCTTTATTCTTATATTTATTATGCAATTTTGCCAAATTCGGAATTTCCCCTTTGCAAGGTCCACACCAGCTGGCCCACATATCCATCAACACATAGTTTCCTTTACCAAAGAAATCGGACAATGCAATAGGATCACCCTCTACATCCTTCCCCTTGATATCGATAAACGGCTGTCCTTCAGCTGTTTTTTCAACGGCTTCCATACGGTCAAGCATATCCTTCACCATCTTTCTTGATTTCAACCAAGGACCGAAATCAGCAATGACTGCCTTCTTCACTTCGGGAGTCGTTTCATTCATATAAACAGAATACAACAGAAAAAATCCGACGGCATCATCCGTGTGATTTTTGTAGAGTTCCACACATCTGTCACCCCAACCTTTACGGCACTCATCGATAAATGCTTTCCATTGTACCAGAAATTCTTTTTCATCCGTATATTGCTTCTGATATTCCTCTCTCTTGGTGTCCATTATTGCATAGATACTATCCTCTTCGATAGATATTTTCGCCATTTCCTCATTCTGCAAAGTACCGGAAGGTTGATTATACTTCTCTAGGTTGGCATGGATATCTCCACTTTCCAGAATCAGGTTCGCAAATTCGCGACTATCATTTATAACAAGGCGGCAGAATGAAGCGGTGTCCACTTTCCCGGTAAAAATGATTTGATTGTCTTGTACCATTGCACTATCCACACGTTTGTTATCATCATAACGCATAAGATAAGCCATTTTCCCATTAGCGGAAGAGTCGCTCACTTCTCCTTTTACGGTATAAGTGTTAGAGTGTTGTTGTGCCGGATTACATGCACAGAGTGTTGTCAACAGGCTGATAATGCCCCAAAATTTTGTTTTCATAATATACGTTGTTTGCAATCAGACTGTAAATGTACTACAAATGAGTCACCCAACATAACAAAAAAAGGAGAAAGTTTCGCGCTTCCTCCTTCTTATATATTATTAGGTGTTATTTTTTCAGCTTCGGCATCATCTTACCCATCTTGCTGCCGGTCACCATCTTCATCATTTTGCGAGTCTGGTCAAACTGTTTCAGCAGGCGGTTCACTTCCTGAATGCTGGTTCCACTGCCCTTTGCAATACGGGTACGACGAGTTCCATTCAAAAGTTCGGGATTGGTACGCTCCTGGGGAGTCATGGAATAAATAATAGCTTCAATGCTTTTGAATGCATTATCATCTATATCAATATCCTTGATGGCTTTTCCCACACCCGGAATCATGGATGCAAGTTCTTTCAGATTACCCATCTTCTTGATCTGATGAATCTGGCTCAGGAAGTCATTGAAATCAAATTGGTTCTTGGCAATCTTCTTCTGAAGACGTTTCGCCTCTTCTTCATCATATTGCTCCTGTGCACGTTCTACCAAAGACACGATATCACCCATACCGAGAATACGGTCTGCCATACGCGCCGGGTGGAACTGGTCAACAGCATCCAACTTCTCACCTGTACCCACAAACTTGATAGGCTTGTTCACAACGGTACGGATAGAAAGAGCCGCACCACCACGAGTATCACCATCCAATTTGGTCAGCACAACGCCATTAAAGTCCAGACGTTCATTAAACTCACGGGCAGTATTCACTGCATCCTGACCGGTCATTGAATCGACTACGAACAAAGTTTCATCCGGATTAATCGCTTTCTTAATCGCTTCAATCTCGTTCATCATCTGTTCGTCAACAGCCAGACGCCCGGCAGTATCGACAATAACCAGATCATAACCTTTCGCCTTTGCTTCCTGAATCGCATTCAGTGCAATCTGCACCGGATTCTTGCTGTCCAATTCGCTATATACGGGAACTTCAATTTGTTCGCCCAATACCCTTAACTGTTCGACAGCAGCCGGACGATAAACGTCACAAGCCACCAACAACGGCTTACGATTCTTCTTGGTTTTCAGCATACGGGCCAACTTTCCGGAGAACGTAGTCTTACCTGAACCTTGCAAACCTGACATCAAGATAACAGCCGGACGGCCTTCCAACACCAATTCGGCAGTTTCACCCCCCATCAATGTAGTCAGTTCATCATGTACAATCTTCACCATCAACTGGCTGGGCTTCACAGCAGTAAGCACATTTTGTCCGAGCGCCTTTTCCTTCACTGTATCAGTAAAGCTCTTGGCCACTTTATAATTCACGTCAGCATCCAACAAGGCTTTACGCACATCCTTCAGGGTTTCCGCTACGTTAATCTCGGTGATTTTTCCTTCACCTTTCAGAATCTTAAAAGACCGTTCTAGTCTCTCACTTAAATTATCGAACATATATCTTTTCTAAATTATGAATTACGAATGATCACAGTCTGTCAACCTGAATAAAACAATGAATCTATAAACACACATCTCATGCATCCGGATTCTTCGCTAACACTCAGAATGACAACAGGGTGCAAAAATACAAAAAAAATATGAACCTTATATCTTTTTATTCTGCCATTTTGCTTTTTTCAAATAAATAACGCTACTCAACAGCAATAAACTATAGTAAACGACCTCAATGGAGAAACAAGCTGAAACGGGGGCTTTCACAATCATGCCTATCCATAGAATATAAAGGGTATAGAATACTAAAGTTCCCATCTCCAACACCAGAGCAGCTTGTGTATTTCCTGTTCCCGAAATGGCATTGAAATAGATATTTGCCACCGATGCAATAATCATTGCCACAGCAATGACATACAAAGAAGGCACGGATTCCACCAGCAAAGCCGGCTCGTTGGTGTAAACAGAAAGCATGGCGTGAGGAAAAAGTACCACTACCACCACACAGACAATCATTATAAGGAAAGACATCCGGGCAATGCGCCAAATGAGACGCATGACATGGGCTATCCCGCCTGCACCAATCAGGTTACTGACCAAAGAGTTGGCTGTGGTAGACAATGCCTGAACCGGAATAAGCATTACGATATAAATGCTACGCACGATATTGGCAATTGCCAGTTCCCGCTGCCCCAACCGTTCTATCGCAATGAAGAACACAAACCAGGTAGCCATCGCCAAAAAATATTGCACCATGGTAAAGCACGAAATACTCAGAATCTTTCCCAATAACGTGAAATCAATCCGTTGCCAGTGGTTCAAACCGAATTTCTTAAAATCGACCTTTGCATAGGTGTAAATCAAGAAGAAAGCCAATGAAGCAGCTTCAGCTATCACGGAAGCAATAGCCGCCCCCTTGATACCCATTTCCGGCATTCCCAATTTACCGAAAATCAAGATATAGTCCAGCAGCACATTTACTAATGCCATAACCACTGCATTCATAGTCAACACTTTAGTACGTGTAATACCAATATATAATGCGCGGAACATCACGTTGACAAAGGCAAAGAAAAAGCCTAAGATACGCCAATTGAGAAATTCCATGGTGGCATCAAAGATGGAATCGGATGAAATAAGCAAACGAATAATGGACGGAGCCAACAGATGGGTCAGTCCGAACAGCACTACCGCCAGTCCCAACAAGAAGGTCCCGCCCTGTATCATTACAGGCCCCACATCTTTGTAGCGTCCTTCCCCATTACGACGGGCAATCAGGATTTGCGAACCGATGCTAAAGCCAAAGGCAATAGTAAAGACACAAATATAAAACAAACCACCCATGGCGGAAGCCCCCAATTCAACTTCTCCTACCCGGCCCAGAAAAGCCGTATCCGTCACATTAATAATGTTTTGTGCCAATAATCCGAGGAAGATTGGATAACTTACATTCCATATTTCTTTGTTGGTGTACATATAAAAAAATTGTGTTGCATAAAAGGGTTGCAAAGATACTACATTCTTTTCAATCCAACACGCTGAATGAAGTGAAGAATACGTAAACGGGCAAAGAATTTACCCCTGTCAACGGGTATGTAATATCTGAATTAATATTCTTTTCTAAATAAAGTTATTGACACTTATGCCCTCATAGTCACAGAGAACTATTTCCGATAGAAAGTCCAGCAAGAAAGTACCCATTTCCATATCAAATCCCTTGATGGTGAGATAACCGCTTTGATGATAGACCCGATCCGCCCATACGAGCACATCTGACTTTTAAAGAAATATACAGTCCTAAAATAGATAGTTTCTATTGAAACAGTTGATTTTTTCAATAGAAAACACAAAATATGGCACAATTTATTGGTCTGCATGTTATTTTATCCTACCTTTGCGCCCGCAAACAAAAAAATTAAGTAATAAATGAAGAAACTATTATTAATTGGCGCAGCGACGCTGATCGTTTCAAATTCAACTTTCGCAGGAGGTATTCTGACCAATACCAATCAACATGCAGCTTTTCTACGTATGTTATCCCGTGGTGCTACTACCGAAATAGACGGTGCATTATCCAATCCTGCCGGTCTGGCTTTCCTGCCTAAAGACGGATTCCACGTGGGATTGAGCATTCAAAGTGCTTACCAGACGAGAAATATTGACGCAAGCTTTATGACATACAACGGTTTCAACGGTACGGCTCCTACCGTTTCGGAAAAGCCTTACCAAAAATACTATGAAGGAACAGCCGCCGCACCAATTATCCCCAGTCTTTTCGCTGCCTACAAACAAGGAGACTGGACTATTTCGGGTTTCTTTGCTATCACTGCCGGAGGTGGGAAAGCATCATTCGATGACGGATTGCCTATGTTCGAATCCGCAGCCATGGCTAATATCTTCCAAACCGCACTGAAAGAAAAAGGCCAGATTGTAACTCCTGATATGTACGACATCGTGAGTGCCATGGACGGCAAACAATATATCTACTCTTTGCAATTGGGCCTGTCTTACAAAGCTACTGACTGGCTTTCCGTATTCGGTGGAGGCCGCATGAACTATTTTACAGGTGGCTATAAAGGATTTCTGAATGCAATCGTGAAAGGAACAGATACCAATCTGTTGCCACTCGCTTTGGACTGTGACCAAACAGGCTGGGGACTTACTCCTGTTATCGGAGTAGACGCCAAGTTAGGAAAACTTAATATCGGTGCCAAATACGAATTCAAGACAAATCTGAACATTGAGAACAATACGAAAGGTATAGAATACCCCCATACTCCTGAAGGTGAAGCCATGGTGGCTCCTTACCTACATGGAGTAAACACTCCCAATGATATTCCTGCTATGTTCTCCATCGCGGCTGCCTACGAATTTCTTCCAGTACTGCGCGCTTCTGTAGAATACCATTTCTATGATGACAAAAATGCAGGTATGGCAAACGACAAGCAGAAATTCCTGACTAAAGGAACCAATGAATATCTGGCAGGTATCGAATTTGATGTAACCAAACAGCTGACTCTCAGTTGCGGTGGACAAATTACAGATTATGGATTGTCTGATGATTTCCAATCAGATACTAGTTTCTCTTGCGACTCTTACACTTTAGGATTCGGAGCGAAAGTAAAAATGAACCAACATCTCAATTTGAATGTAGGCTACATGTGGACTAATTATGAAGATTATACCAAAACATCTTCAAACTATAACGGAACCAAATTACCCGGAACAAACGTATACAGCCGTACTAACAAAGTATTCGGTTTAAGCGTAGATTATAGTTTTTAATTCCAAATAAAAGAAACGAGGGTCACATCAAAATGAATCGTTTTACTTAATGCGTTTCATTTAGAACCACGCCTAAATAAATCTAGGACCACGCCAAAAATACTTGAGGCGTGGCCCTAAATCTTTTTATATACGGAAACCTTAAACTCTAAAAGCCTCACCCTATAAAAAGCTCCAAAGGAACTGGTAATCTTTCAGGCGCACCCGCAACTGTTTCAACGACCGGGTAATATGAAACTCCACTGTTTTTACAGAAATATCCAGCCGCAAGGCAATCTCTTTATTCGGCAAATTTTTCATCCGGCTTAAAATAAACACCTCCCTGCTGGTAGGAGGCAGTTCACTGATGGCCTCATGCACTAAAGCCTGTATTTCATCACAAAACAATTTATCAGGATCGCAAGCCTCCAAAGTAGAAATACGCAATGCTACCTCCTTCTGCCGCATATCACCTATATGCTGTTCGGCACGCATACGCACCTCCAAGTGCTGCAAATGATTCAATGAACGATTCTTTATGGCAGTCAACAGCAAAGCAGGAATGTTCGTATCTTCCTGCAACTCACTACGATGCTCCCACACATTCGTAAAAGCACCCATTACGATATCTTCAGCCTCTTCCCTATCCCTTACATAGGAATAGGCAAACTGAATAAACTGTTGCTGACGTTTGCTAAACACTTCCGTCAGTTCTGACATAAACACATTCCCTGTTTCTTTCATCGACCCAATATTCTGTTTCCGTTTCTAAATCTTGATATAGACACCCTTCTTATATAATATATGTACAATGCTCCAGCAGAATATAATATATAACAAAGCATAGGCCAACGAGCCGGGATAATTCCCCAGTACCGGAGCCAGCATCTTTTCATAAATAAAGGCACTTGCACCCGTAGCACCCAGCACAATCCCCATAGTTTCTGCAAATACATAGATAAACAAAGGATTCACTCCGAATGATCTGAAAAAAGTGCACCAGCTTTGATATCCTTTGATATCAATAATCCAAATAAGCAAAGCCAAAAAGCTGGATGCCAGTCCGCAAGTAGTAATGACAAAAGTAGGCGACCACACCTTCTTATTAATGGGACAGCCATAACTTAACAAAAAACCGGCGAAAGTTAGAATGGTACCTATCAAAAACAGCCGCTGTATCTTCTCATTGTTATCTTTGGCAGAAAGCAGCAACTTGCCACAATAAAATCCCACCATTACATGACATACGGCTGGAACCGTACTCAGCAATCCTTCCGGATCAAAAGCAATTCCACCATCATGATACATATGGGATGCACCCAGCGCCCATGCATCAAAGCGGGCTACGATATTTGTTTCCGACTGAATGAACCCGTCCCCCGTATCCAACAAAAGGAAATAAGCGGACAAAGTCACTAAAATAACCGCCGGAAAATATTTATGCTTCACCGTAATGGCTATCAGACTGGTCACACCATATCCTATGGCGAGCCGTTGCATGACTCCCAGGTAACGCCATTCTTCAAAATTCAGGTGATGCGTAAAAACTGACTTCGCTAACAGATTCAAAAATAGACCGATACAAAAAATAATGACTGTTCGTTTCAGTATTTTCCGTAGCGTATCGTGCGAATAAGTAAAATTATATTTCCGCAAGGAAATATAAGTGGATATGCCCATAATGAACATAAAAAAGGGAAAAACGAGATCGGTGGGGGTCAATCCGTTAAAAGCGGCATGCTCCAGTGGAGAATACACATAACCCCACGAACCGGGGTTATTTACAAGAATCATGCCTGCAATGGTGATGCCTCTCAAAATATCAAGAGCAAGCAATCGTTTGGGGGTATTTGCTGTCATGTGTGTAAGATTAATAAATTGGTTAACTCGGACAAAGATAGCATTCTATTAGCAATTAAGAAACTATTATGTGAAAAATATTTTTATATTGCAAACGTATTATTCTCTCTGGAAGACCTGTTTATTCCGTTTTTATTGTTATTTTTGTCCGCAAAGAATTTCTATACCCCCTTTATTTAAAAACTTAACACAGGTTTATTATGAAGAAAAAGAGTCTGCTAGTATTTTTCGTTGGCCTATTAATGTGTGGATGCCAAATGAAAGAAGTAATCAATGAGTACAATGTGATTCCACTGCCTGTTACCATGAATGAACAGCAGGGACGTTTTTATTTGAACAGTGATGTTCCTATCGTCGTTAACGCCTCACAAGAAGTGAAAAATATCGCTTCCAGTCTATCAACCACCGTATTGGATGTAGCCGGTATAAAGCTGAAACCGGGTAATGAAGTGCATGAAAATGTACCCACTATTATTTTTGACAGTATTCCGGGTATGGAAAAAGAAGCCTACAAGTTATCTGTCACCCCCGAACAGATAAAGATTACGGCATCAACACCCAACGGATTTTATTATGGACTGCAAACCCTGTATCAACTGTTGCCGGTAGATATCTATTGCAAGGAAAGAGCACGCAATGCCGAATGGAGCGTACCCTGTGTCGAAATAGAAGATGCCCCGGCATTCCGCTATCGCGGAGCCATGCTGGATGTATGCCGCCATTTTGCATCGGTGGATTATGTCAAAAAATTCATTGACGTGCTGGCCATGCATAAAATGAATACCTTCCACTGGCATCTTACGGATGATCAGGGCTGGCGGATTGAAATAAAGAAATACCCCAAACTGACCGAAATAGGTTCTCAGCGTTCAGAAACCATGGTGGATTATTTCTATACCCACTATCCGTTTAAATATGACGGCAAACCCCACGGAGGTTTTTACACACAGGAAGAAATAAAAGATGTAGTAGCTTATGCTCAAAGTAAATACATCACTGTGATTCCGGAAATAGAGTTGCCGGGACACGCCTTGGCTGCCATCGCCTCTTACCCCGAATTATCCTGTACTCCGGACAGCACTTACGAAGTATGCAAGTTGTGGGGAGTATTTGACCAGGTGTTCTGCCCCACCGATACTTTCTTCCAGTTTATGGAAGGAGTCATGGATGAAGTAGTGGAATTATTTCCCAGTTCCTATATACATATAGGTGGTGACGAATGTCCCAAGACAGCCTGGGAACAATGTGACCATTGCCAGAAACTGATACGTGACCTGGGCCTGAAAAATGATGTGACGCCCAACCCCATAGACGGAAGAAAACACACGAAAGAAGAAAAACTGCAAAGCTACATCGTAGGTCGCGCTGAAAAATATCTGAACAGCAAAGGACGTAACATCATCGGCTGGGATGAAATTCTGGAAGGAGGACTGGCCCCCAACGCCACGGTAATGTCATGGCGAGGTGTGGAAGGTGGGATAACCGCTGCCCAAGCGGGACATGATGCCATCATGACACCCAATCCTTACGCATACCTTGACCATTATCAGGAAGAACCGGAAATAGCCCCTGTCACTATCGGCGGATACAATACCTTGAAGAAAACGTATAGTTATAATCCTGTTCCCGCAGATGCAGACAGTCTGGTGAAGCAACATATTATCGGTGTGCAAGCCAACTGCTGGGCTGAATACATGCCTACCGAAGCTAATCGTGATTATCAGATTTTCCCCCGTCTGATTGCCATCGCCGAAACGGGCTGGACACCGATGAAAGAAAAGAATTTCGCTTCATTCTGCAACCGTATGGTAGAAGACTTCCAGCGTCTGGAAGTAATGGGTATCAAACCATGCCTCAATTTCTTTGATGTAAATATCAATACCCGCTCTACTAAAGACGGTGTGTTGAATGTAGAATTAGAGACATTCTACCCGGGTGCACAGATTTATTATACCACCCATGGTGAGGAACCGTCCGTCAATGCCAACTTATACAGCGGTGCTTTCCCATTGGAAGGTACTTATGACTTGAAAGCTGCCGCCTTTGTTGATGGCAAGCAAATAGGTAAAGTTACTCATAAACAGCTTTACAAGAATTTGATCAGCGGAAAGAAATATGAAATCACTCCCGAGCCCAAAGGCATGAAGGGTGATATTTTAGGAGAGAATGATGTCTTGGGAGCTGACACTGTTACCTTGGGATTAACCAATGGAAAGCGTGGTAACAACGCTTCTTCTACTCCGTGGGTAGGTATCCGTCCGGACCATAATGATAAGGTGACCTTTGTAGCAGACTTTGATAAAGCTACTATCAGCAAAATCAGATTCGGTACACTGTATAATGCAGCGGGGGGTATTTTGCCCGTCAGCAAAGCAGTAGTATATGTTTGTGCACCGGACGGCAAATTTGAACAAGTGGCCGAAAAGGAGTTTGCTTATGATATAAAAGAAAATACGTTCAGAGGATTTGATGAAGAAATAGAATTTCCTGCACAAGAGGCTGTCAAAGTGAAGATAGAATTTACCAGCGGAGGCAAAATCCGTAATGGAATAGATTGCTACAGTCCGCATGATAAAAGTGAGGTACCCAGTATGATGGGACTGGATGAAATAGAGATCTACTAATCCACAAAATCATTCAGTAATCGTAAAAAAATAACTTGTGACGGTTTTCATAAGAATATGTTCAGTCATAAGAGTAACGAATCGTACGTTTAAGTGTTGTGGTAGCCTGATATAAATCTATCTCTCTTTAGCCTTCTTTGCTAATGAATCAATGGCGTTGATTAGTCAATCAGTGGCATTGATTCATGGATCAGTGCCACTGATCGACTAATCACAGGCACTTATTATTTGAATAACCGTATAGTAAGAACTGTCTTTAATCGTTGTCTAAGCGTATATCCCTATCCACTTCTATGGATACAGGAGAAACCATTCGGATTAAAAACTGTACCCACTTATTCTTTAGCGATTACTTCAATCTGTACCAAGTTCTTTTTTAAGCATTACTCAACAAGCAAAGGTGCAGAGTTTTATATTTAATGATATAAAATTTCTGCGCCTTTGTAACCGGAAATATTCACAGGTACGCTTTTATGGTCAAACAGAAATGATTTGCAACATGTAAGATGAAAAAAGTAAGCTAACTTACTTGACCGATGTACTTAAGTTACTTTTTTGGAGTTACCAGTGGCTCATCCACCATATTTTTCGCAAATCAATTCTGTTCGACTACAATATGAATCCACTATGACCATGGTACGCAGAATTACTCCGCAGCTTCCGTTATGTGATCAGCATATCTATCCCAACCTTTGCCACTGTCTATGTAGGTTTGCCTGCATCCTTTCGGTACAATGATTGAATAATTTACATTGGCTTCATCGAAAGCAGTTTTATCAATAGTGGGCGGAGTAGTGCCTTTCAGAGAAACAGAGGATAAGGCAATACAACCTTTAAATGCTCGACTTCCTATTTCTGTAACATTTGCAGGCAGAGTGATGGAAGTCAATGAACTGCAATAACCGAAAAAAGAACCAGGTACAATGCTAAAACTTTCCGGAAGCGTCACTGTAGTTAAAGATTCGCAATACCAAAAGAAAGAGTGCCCTGTCGTAGTAATACCTTCACCCAATGTGATAGAAGTTAAAAAAGAACAATCGTCAAAAAGTGCATAGCCGATTTGTATAAGACTACCGGGTAGTGTGATGGATCTTAAAGAAGTACAACCTTGGAAAGTATAATCTCTAATTACACTAAGAGATGACGGAAGCGGTATGGAGGTTAATGATCGGCACCCGGCGAAAGCGTAAGAACCTATAGTGGTAATACCGTCCGGTAATATGACTTCTCCCAGTGAAAGACTTTGTTCAAATGCCCGATCCGGGATTTCAGTCATTCTACAACCGCTCAGGTCCATTCGCTTCACACGGCTATCATGGGCACAAAAACCGGAAATGGCAGCCATATCTTCCTGACTCATATCTCCTTCGAACACAAGTGTTCCCTGATTACATTGCAGCATATAATCCATATTGACTTCATTCAGCAGACCTGCCCCTAATACAATGGAAGAGATCGTTTCGTCACCGGTCCAAGTTGAACTCAGCTCAGCGGTAATACCACTTTCAATTTTCCCTACGCGGCCGGTCAAAACGGTATGACGGTTCGTCATTACCGGCACATTAGTCAAGTCCACTGTGTATCCTTCATGGGAAAGCGTGATGTTTTGCACATCACTTTCTGCCGCCAGCGTATAAAAGGAGTAAGCAGGAGCGGACTCCGACTCGTTTTCAGAAGCGGTGTTCACCGTAAAAGAAGCTTTGCGTTTTTCTGTTTCACCAATTACAATGCCATCCACTACATTATATGATTGATACATTGGGAGAGTGATCTCTAATGGTGATTCTTCATTCAGCTTGTTAGTGGGTTTGAACGTCACTTTGGCTACTACATGCTGCAAAGTAATCTGCATGGAAGGCTCCAGCAACTCTCTCTTTAATTTTCCGCTACATGCAATGCCGGCAGTACCTTCAGCATTTGCAACTGTAATGTCAGTCAAATCGGAAGCATTATAATACGCTTCTCCACCATCGGCCCAAAAAAGGAAATCATATTTAGCAGCCGGATCCAGCCGTAAATCGAATGTAAAACTCCCACCTGCGGAAACTTCAGCTGTATACTGTTCACCCACAAGCACATTGGCGGCATCATGCACTTCCAATAGACAGCGAGTCAGCGGATCATCTTCACGGTATGAAGCGCGTGACAAGATTCCACTCTCGGTATCCACTACAATAGTTACTGCCATCCATTTACTTTGAGGCTGTTCCGTTTCCTTGTTACATGAACTTAATATGGTTAGTATGGCTAACAACCATACTGATAAATGCTTTTTCATATTTATTAAATTTCTACGTTATCTTTTTGATATTGTTTCTCTCTGCGGATCATTCTGAGGCTTCCTTTATATGGCTGGCATATATATCCCATCCTTTGTCGCTGTCAATATAGGTCTGCCTACTTCCTTTCGGTACAATGATTGAATAATTTGCATTGGCTCCATCGAAAGCCGTTTTATCAATAGTGGGCGGAGTAGCGCCTTTCAGCGTAACGGAAGATAAGGCAGTACAACCTACAAATACTTGACTTCCTATTTCTGTAACATTTGCAGGCAGAGTGATGGAAGTCAATGAACTGCAATAACCGAAAAAAGCATCAGGTACAACAACAAAACTTTTCGGAAGTGTCACTGTAGTTAAAGATTCGCAACACCAAAAGAAAGAGTGCTCTGTCGTAGTAATGCCTTCACCCAATGTGACAGAAGTTAAAGAAGAACAGGCTTCAAAAAGTAGCCTGCCGATTTGTGTAAGACTACCGGGTAGTGTGATGGATTTCAAATTACAACCAAAAAAAGTCCTGTAACCTATCCTTTCAAGAGTCCTGGGAAGTTGAATTGAAGTCAATGAACGGCAATAGAAAAAAACCTCATCCCCTATGGTTGTAATACCCTCTGGAAGTGTCACTATCTCTAAAGCAGTTTCCTCAAACGCTTTTTGCGGAATCTCTGTTATACCTGTACAGTGACTCATATCAAGAACCGTAATTTCATGATTCTTGCAATATTCCGACAAAACCACCAGGTCCTGATCGCTCATCCGCCCTTCAAATGCGAATCGGGTACTGTGGTAATCTTCCAGCATTTCAGCAGTCAGAGGAGTAGTTCCCAGCTGAATAGGAGACATAAATTCCCAATCGTACTCTTTGTCTCCCCACGATTTTCGGGTTGTTACGGTAAATGTTCCTCCTACCCGTCCTATCCTGCCTTTCAATACGGTATGGTAGTTCCGTTTTAATGGCACATTGGTCAGGTGGACAGTTGTTTCATCATGGTCCAATGCCACTTCTACCAATTGGTCGGTCGCCGCCAGCGCATACAAAGAAACCACATTGACAGGAGCTTCCGGTGTTGCTCCGGTGTAAATTCCGGCATTGATGGTTGCAGTATGTACCGCTGATTGACCCGTTACGGTACCCGTTTCCACATTATACGTTCTATAGACCGGCAAGGAAATATTTACCGGTTGCCCCTCCACTAAATTCTCAGCAGTGGTCTGAAAAGATACTTTTGCCACTACATGATGCAATTCTGCATTCAATTTAGTAAGAGAAGTAGCATTCTCTATTTTGCCGGAATAAGCAATGGCACCTATAGTCCCTTTATCGGCTACAGTTACTGCTGTCAGGTCGGAAGCATCATAATATGCCTCTCCGCCATCAGCCCAAAAGAGAAAATAATAGGTAAGAGCAGGGTCAAGCCTGATGGTAAAGGAAAATGCACCACCATTATTTTCTGCAACGTATTGTTCTCCGACAAGTATATTGTCGGCAGCGTTATGTACTTCCATAACGCAACGTGTCGGAACATCGTCCATGCCAGAAGATGCACGTGTCTTCATACCATCACTTACGGTCGCAATAATTGTGACAGCCTTTGTTTCGCTTTGTTTTTGTCCCGTCCCTTGATCCGAGCTGCACGATGTCAGCATTCCTAAGACGCCGACCATCCAAACTAAAAAAAGTGTTCTCATTTCATTTTAAATTTATGATTAACAATTATTCCATTTAAAACTTCACCTCCAGTTCTTCTTCCCATTCCGTGTCAATATGGATGCCACCTGAACTTTTCCCGGCTGTGAGGAACTTACCCCGTACAGTAGTAATACATCCTTGTCGGTATTCTATTTTTATACCATTCACCCGACTGACTTCTTTTCCCTCATTATCGGAAATGATGATATCCACCGTTACCGAAGAACCGGCATCACCGGCAAATATCAAGTCGCTCCCTACCTGAGCTTCTCCACTTTCGTTAATAATGGGCGGATAAGAGACAACATATGAAATTCCGTCCTCAGCATCGACAGGCTTGGCATCGGATACATGAAAAGCAGTGGGGAAAAAGCCTTCATAAACTACCGTAACGGTCAATTCGTCCAACGGCGGAAAGATTCCTTTAGCTACCAACTGATTGTAGAGTTCCACATCCTCCGAAAGCAGACGATATTTTGCAAAAGGAGATTTCAGTGAAGCGGGAAGCGTCTGAACCTTTTGTGCCTGACGGATCATCGCAATACCCTCCAAAGCGATATAAAACGCCTCGGATATATTGCCGCAGGCGGCTTCATAAGAGGTCGTGACGGTGCGTACAGCATTCAAGCCTTCCGTGGTAATATAACGGGAATCTTCATCAGAACCTTCAGGAACATAATCCATCCATAGGCGTAAATCATATTTCCCGTCAGGCAGGGAAAAGTCGATTGCATAATGCGTTTCATCATTATCCGAAGTCTCTACAAGGGGGTGTATCACCCGGCGAAATGGGAAATCCCCGATTCCGACAGCGCAGATTTCCGTTACGCAACGGAGGGAGTAACCCGATGCCGCACAAAGAGAAGCGTAATCCGACCAAGATACTCCGGACAATGTGAGGATGAGATGCAAGTTGGAGAAAGGGATGGCTTCCAATCCTTTTTGGGCAGTGACAGTCACCGAATTAAGTTCATTTTCTTTTAAATCTACTTGAGCCATTCCGGTAAGTATCCCAGGATAACTTTTCCCTTGATCTGCCAACCATAACATAAATCCGGACAGCGTAGCATTGGGTACGCTTTTGCTGAAAGAATCGGAGGGAAAGAATTGCGGGCCGACATTCATGACAATAATCACAGTGTAGAGAGCCGACGGTAAGTTTATCTTTAGAGAAGTAAAATCTTCCGAATTGTCAATATAATCGTATTGCATCATCATTTCGTCAGCAAATACAAATAACCAAGTATCATGAATGGGAACATCTGCATCCTTCATTTGTATAGACACTTCCAATAGCTTTGTTCCATCGGGAAGGCGTGGCTGATCTTCACTCTTTTTATCGCAACCTATCAGCCCTGCGAAAAAGTAAAGCATGAACAGGCAAGACAACCAGGTTCGACGTAATTTCATTTTTCTATAAACCATTATGCAAATTATTAACAGCCTATAGATTTTCCCCTGATTTGGCATGTAAAAAAATAGAGACGTGGGAGTCTGTACATCTACTTATCCCGCATTCAGGCCTTCGCATGCCATATCCAAGGATAAGCAATGCAAGTCAGCCCACGCCAAGATGAAGTATATACAGAACACCCCATTAAACAGGATATTTGGATAATACACCTCTGGTGGACGTTCCCATTGCCGTATCTTCTTGGATATTTCAAAGTTGCGAAGTTTGAATGCAGAAGATAACGTCCGTAAACGTCTTTTTCTAATAAAAAGCACCTCTTAACTCACTAGTTATCTGAGGTTGTGGCAAAGATAGAAAAATTATTTTATAATGTTACTTCCTTGATAGTTTTTTTATTTATGAATATAATCGGGGCAGTAAGCAAAGTTAGTTAACTTACTTTGCCATTTAAGCCTACTTACTTTTTTACCGCAACTTTAGATACACGAAAAAGTCCCCATTCTTTTCCTCAATCTTCAAGTTCTTTCTGATATTTTGTATTCTCCGGCATTCCCTTACAAATGAAATATAAACTGGTGTTCCATTTTAGCCTATGGCCCAATAAGCCAACAGCCAAAACAAAACACCAGCCAGACGTTTACTTGCGCACCCTCCCTCCCCTTTGCACTTCCTTACGGAAGCATCGGCGTGGTTTCGTTGTAAATATAGCTTTTTTTTAATAAGTACTAAAGAAGTCATTCTTTTATTCTGTTTACGTGAAATTTCAAGTGGCTCAAGCACTGCAACATTCTTGCCCGGCACTTGTTACATTGACAGAAACAGTGTATATTTGCAGACAACGTAACCCTTTTAACACTAAGTATCATGATGAAATACCCTATTGGCATACAAAGTTTTGAGAAGCTCCGCAAAGGAGGTTTCGTCTATGTAGATAAGACCGAATTGGTCTATGATCTTGTAACCACAGGTGCCATTTATTTTCTGAGCCGTCCCCGACGTTTCGGAAAGAGTCTGTTGGTCAGCACATTGGAATGCTACTTCCGCGCCCAAAAAGAACTTTTTCAAGGATTGGCTATAGAAGCATTGGAACAGGACTGGTATGAGCATCCGGTATTCAAGATTGACTTCAATGGAGACCGCTTTACACAACCCGGCGTACTGGAAGCTAAAATAGAAGGGCACATTACCCAATGGGAAAATACATATGGAAAGAGCCCGATGGAGTTGACCGTCGGAGACAGATTTGTAGGAGTGCTTCGCCGGGCGGCAGAGCAATATGGCCGCAGTGCAGTAGTCCTCATTGACGAATACGACAAACCCATACTGGACGCTCTGGATACTCCGCAGGAAGTCGAAAACCGGGAGATACTGAAAGCTTTCTACTCCACTTTCAAAAGTGCCGATGACTACACCCAGTTCGTGCTCCTTACCGGAGTCACCAAATTCTCGCAGGTTAGTGTATTCAGTGGGTTCAACCAGCCTAATGACATCAGCATGAGTGCACGATACGAAGCCCTTTGCGGCATTACGGAAGAAGAATTAGAGCGGTACTTCGCCGAGCCCATCGGCCTGATGGCAAGAAAATACAAGTATACCGCCGAGGAAATGAAGTTGATTCTCAAGCAACAATACAATGGCTATCATTTCAGCGATGAACTGACCGACATTTACAATCCGTTCAGCCTTATTAACGCTTTCTTCAATAACCGGATAGATGACTACTGGTTCCGTACTGGTACACCTACTTATTTGCAAACCCTGCTGCAACATAACCACGAAGGGATAAACGACCTCACCGGGAAATATTATGAGCCGAAGATGTTCATTGATTATAAAGCCGATGTGGAGAAACCACTGCCCATGATTTATCAGAGTGGATACCTCACCATCAAGGATTACGACATGGAAAGTAACGAATTTCTGCTCGATTTTCCCAACAATGAGGTGCGCAACGGATTCCTTTCAATGATAGCATCCGGCTATCTGAAATCCGATGCCATGGAGGTTGATACGTGGATTTCTGCCGGTATTAAAATGTTGAAACGTGGGGAAACCATTGCCTTCCGCGACAGCCTTACCGCTTTTCTGGCCGATATTCCTTATGACGCACATCCTTCACTGAAACCCAAGGATGCTACCGAGAAACATTTCCAGTACACTTTCTATCTCATACTCCGCCTGTTAGGTGGTAGCGGATGCATTCTGCTCACCGAAAAGACACAAGCCGTGGGACGCGTGGATGCGGTTCTTGAATTCAGAGACTATGTCTATATTTTCGAATTCAAACTCGACGGTTCCGCCTCCGAAGCACTCCGACAGATAGAAGAAAAGAACTATGCCCAACCGTATCTGAATGACCCTCGCAAGGTAATCTGCATCGGTGTGGATTTCTCGTCAGAAACCATGACCGTTAAGGAGTGGAAAGAGATGCTGGTAATATAATACTTTTTTCTTTTGCTAAGGTATGTGCCTGATTTTCAAAAAAAATATGTAATTTTGCGGCCAATTTATAACATACCTTTAAAATATGAGAAAATATTCATTATTATTCACACTTTTACTACTATCAGCAAGTAGCTTTGCTCAAGACAAAGATTTCGGTTACAAATTTTACGGGCAGGTACGCACCGACCTTTATTACAACAGCCGTGCCAATGAGGAAACTGTGGACGGGCTTTTCTATATGTACCCCAAAGACAAAGTTTATGATGCAGACGGAAAAGACCTGAATGCAACAGCCAATGGAAGTTTCTATACTTTGTACACTCGTCTGGGGGTTGACGTTCAAGGCCCTAAACTGGGCAAAGCAAAAACTTCGGCCAAAGTGGAAATGGATTTCCGTGGTTCTGGTACCACTTTCTCTACTGTACGCCTCCGCCATGCATACTTAAATTTGGACTGGGGAAAATCAGCGTTATTGCTGGGACAAACCTGGCATCCGTTATACGGTGATGTTGCTCCGCAAATTTTAAACCTGAATATGGGTGCACCCTATCAGCCATTCAGCCGTGCTCCGCAAATACGATTCCGCTATAAAATGGGTGATGTGCTGTTGACCGGTGCCGCTATCTGGCAATCCCAATACCTTTCGCAAGGTCCCGATGGCAAGAGTCAGAAATATATAAAGGAAAGTTGTGTGCCCGAATTTTATATCGGTGCAGATTATAAAGGCAATAATTGGATGGCAGGTGCAGGTATCGAACTGATTTCACTGAAACCGCGTACCCAATCCACTGTAGGTGACAAAGTGTATAAAGTAGATGAACGCATTACCTCTCTTTCTTACGAAGTCCATATGAAATATACTTCACCTGAATGGTATGTAGCTGCCAAAAGCGTGCTAGGTTCCAATCTTACACAGACTTCCATGCTAGGTGGTTATGGCATAAAATCTGTGGACCAACGTACAGGCGAACAGGAATATTCCCCGAACCGCAACTCCAGTTCCTGGTTGAACATTGTGTATGGCAAAAAGTGGAAACCGGCTGTATTCTTTGGTTATATGAAAAACTTAGGCACCAGTGACGAGGTTACCAAAATGTATGGCACAGGTACAAACGTAGACCAATTGGTCAGTGCCAGTGCCGAACTGACTTATAATGTTCCTCATTGGAAAATCGGTGTGGAATATAATTTCAGTTCTGCCTGGTATGGTTCACTAGATAAATCAGATGGAACCATCATTGATACACATTCCGTTTCAAACAACAGACTGGTAGCTACCGTACTATTCATGTTCTAAGATACAGAATTTACCACCAAAAAACAGCATACTAAAAAAGGCAACTCCATTCAACAGAGTTGCCTTTCTTTATATATATTATAAGGTATCAATTATTCACCTTTGATAGCTGCAACACCCGGAAGAACCTTTCCTTCGATTGCTTCCAGCAAAGCACCACCACCGGTAGAGATATAAGAAACCTGGTCAGCCATACCGAACTTGTTGATACAAGCTACAGAGTCACCACCACCGATCAATGAGAATGCACCGTTCTTGGTTGCTTTAGCGATAGCTTCAGCAATAGCACGTGAACCGGCAGTAAAGTTATCAAATTCAAACACACCTGCAGGACCGTTCCAAAGAATAGTCTTGGCATCTTCAATAGCAGCGGCAAATGCTTTCTGAGTTTCAGGACCTGCATCCAAACCTTCCCATCCGTCAGGAATATCATTTGCAGGAACAATCTGAGTATTTGCATCGTTAGAGAATGCATCAGCAGCTACACAGTCAGTACCCAATACCAAGTTCACCCCTTTAGCTTTAGCTTTAGCTATAATTTCAAGAGCCAAATCCAACTTGTCATCCTCTACAATAGAGTTACCGATCTTTCCGCCTTGAGCTTTAGCGAAAGTATAAGTCATACCACCGCAAAGAATCAAGTTATCCACTTTATCCATCAGGTTTTCAATGATACCAATTTTGCTGGAAACTTTAGAACCACCCATGATAGCAGTGAACGGACGTTTGATATCTTTCAAGATATTATCAACAGCTTGAACTTCTTTTTCCATCAGGTATCCCAACATTTTGTGGTCTGCATCAAAATAGTCAGCGATAACAGCTGTAGAAGCGTGTTTACGGTGAGCTGTACCGAATGCGTCATTAATATAGCAATCCGCATAAGAAGCCAAAGTCTTGGAGAATTCTTTCTGAGAAGCCTTCATTGCTTTCTTTGCATCTTCATAAGCAGGATCTTCTTTTTCGATACCGACAGGTTTGCCTTCTTCTTCAGGATAGAAGCGCAAGTTTTCCAACAGCAGAACTTCTCCCGGCTTCAAAGCCGCAGCAGCGTCAGCAGCCTTTGCACAATCAGAAGCGAACTGAACAGGTGCGCCCAATTTTTCAGAAACAGCATCGACAATCTGGCTCAATGAGTACTTGGCGTTTACTTTACCTTTAGGTTTACCCATGTGCGACATGATAATCAAGCTACCACCGTCAGCCAACACTTTTTTCAGAGTAGGAAGAGCGCCACGAATACGAGTATCATCAGTAATTTTACCATTTTCATCCAATGGTACATTGAAGTCCACACGGACAATTGCCTTTTTACCGGCAAAGTTAAATTTGTCAATTGTCATCATAATCTCTTATTTTTGTTTATAGTGTATAAATTAATCTCGCTTATTTTGGGTGTTGCAAAGTTACTAATAATTTTTATTAGCAGTGTGTCAGGGGGGTAATAATTTTGTTTGAAATGAAAAAAGAGGGCTAAAACTACTTTTTTTGAGAAAATCGAAAAAAAAATCATTTTTCCATTAGGGTTGCCCCGGACTATCCTGTTATATATACAAAACGCGGAAAGAATGAAGACTGAATTACTACATAAATACTTTAAAGGGGAAACCACCGAAAAGGAGGAGAACCAAATTGTGGAATGGACGGAGAGCAGCGCCGAGAACAAGGAACGCTTTTTGAAAGAACGAATGTTGTTTGATGTCACCCTTTTTTCTGACGGTTCGGCTATCCGGCGCAAACGTAAAGGGACTATCTATTTATATCCCTTACTTGCTATTGCCGCCATGCTAGCCATTGTCTTTGTGATGGATTTGCCGCATATGCACAAGCCGAAGCAGCAATTGTCACAAACCATCCGCATTCCGGCAGGGCAACGCGCACAAATGGATCTTCCAGATGGTTCTGTAGTATGGTTGAATTCTCAGACAACATTGACTTACGACGAGGATTTCGGCAAAAAAGACCGTAAAGTCATGCTGGACGGAGAAGCCTACTTCGAAGTGGCACACAACAAGGAAGTTCCTTTTTACGTGCAGACAGAAGATATAAAGGTACAAGTCACCGGAACTAAATTTGATGTATGTTCCTATAAAGGTTCAAACAGCTTTATAGCCCGACTGATAGAAGGTTCTATTAATCTGCTACCCAGTAATGCAAAAGAAGAGAAACCCATTACCAGTCTGACAAAAGGAAAGTATTTTGCCATGGAAAACGGTAAATATAAAACCGGCGAAATGACCAGCAATAATGCACTGGCCTGGATGCAGGGCATTTATTACTTTGACGATGTTCCGTTTAAAGAGTTATTGGATAAGATTGCCCTATATTACAATTACAAGATTACAGTAAAAAATCCTCTGATACTTGACGGTTACCGGTGTACCGGCAAATTCAAAGATTTGGACGGTATAGAACATATATTAAAAGTTATACAGAAAGATCATCCGTTTACATACGATATTGATAACGAACATAATAAGATAACTATAGAATAAAATCACAATAGAAGTTTAACCTTAAAAAATGAAGTATTATGATTACATAGAAACCTTTGAAAAAAGAATCGGAAAGTACCCCCATACTCCCCGATTCGACAGCTAACAATTGACCTTAATCAAATTTATTAACTTAACACATTACAAAGATATGAGAAAAATTTCTTTGGAAGGGTATTTATACCCAAAAAGTTTAGCTTTTAAACAAATATTACGAACTATGAAGATAGCCTTAATTCTTCTGTTAACCACTGCATTCAGCGCATTTAGTGTGAATGTACACTCTCAGAACGCCAAAGTCAACTTGGATGCCAACACTATGAAGGTAGCCCAATTGATCTCTGCCATTGAATCACAGACCAATTATCTGTTTGTCTTTAATAAAAAGAACGTAGACTTGAGCCGCAAGGTAAAAGTCAACGCAAACAATAAAGCTGTATCCGAAATATTGGATGAAGTTTTTGCCGGAACCGGTATTGCTTACGTCATGGAAGGCAAAAATATTGTTTTGACAAAAGAAAACAATATAGCCCGTGAGGAAGTAAAACAGCAAAATACAATCACTGTAAAAGGTGTTGTAACGGATATGCAGGGCGAAGCAATTATTGGTGCAAATGTACTTCAACAAGGCACAACCAATGGTACAATTACTGATATTGATGGTAATTTTACTCTGGAAGTTCCCGCTGATGCACAATTGGTTGTATCTTATATAGGTTACAAGAAGGTTATCATACCTGTGAATGGAAAGACTAATTTTACCATCAAGATGGAAGATGATGCTTTGAAATTGGACAATGTTGTTGTTACCGCTATGGGTATCAAAAAGAAAGAAGCTTCTTTAACCTATTCTACCCAGCAATTGAATGGTGACGAACTTACTCGTGCCAAAGATGCCAATATGATAAACTCATTAGCAGGTAAATCTGCTGGTGTCACAATCACAAAAAACTCTTCAGGTTTGGGAGGTTCTGCCAAGGTATCTATCCGCGGTGTCCGTTCTGCCAATGAAAATGGAAATAATCAACCTTTATATGTTATAGATGGTGTACCTATGCTAAATAATACATCAGAACAGGCATTCAGTGTAATGGGAGGCGATAATGATGCTGGCAACCGTGATTCCGGTGATGGTATATCCAACTTAAACCCAGATGATATAGAAAGTATGAGTATTTTGAAAGGCGCATCTGCAGCAGCTCTATACGGATCTCAAGCTGCCAATGGAGTTATCCTTATTACAACCAAAAAAGGCAAAGAGGGCATGCAAAGAGTAACATTCTCCTCTAATTTAACAGTTGATCAAGCTATGTCTTTACCTAAGTTCCAAAAAAATTATGATATAAACGGCTTGACGAATTGGGGTAACAAGAATGATAATATGCAAACCTATGATAACATCGGCGACTTCTTCGGAAACGGCGTTACAGCTATCAATTCACTCAGCATTCAAGTGGGAAAAGAAAAAGTACAAACTTACTTTTCATATGCCAACACTACCGCTTCAGGTATCATAAACACCAATAAATTATATAAACATAATCTTGCTTTACGTGAAACAGCCACTTTATTCAATGATAAACTGACACTAGATGCTAATGTCAATTTAATCTCACAGACCATCAAGAACCGCCCAACTTCTGGTGGTTACTATATGAACCCGTTAGTTGGTCTTTATACTTTTCCACAAGGTAAGGATATGAGCGAATACCGTGACAATTATGAAATTTTCAGTGAAGAACGTAATATGCCATTACAAAACTGGTACACTTCAACTGCCGATTTTGAACAGAATCCATATTGGATTACCAACCGAATTACTAGTAAAGATAAACGATATCGCGCTATCGCTTCAATAAGTGCTAATTTAAAAGCAACTGATTGGCTCACATTACAAGCTCGTGGTAATGTAGATTATATCAATGATAAATATCAACAGAAATTCTATGCAGGTACAGCAGCCAATCTCTGTCATGAAAATGGACGTTATGTAGACATGAACGACCAGGAGTTTTTAATGTATGGCGATTTTATGGCTATGTTTAACAAGACTTGGGATAATTGGAGCTTGAACGCAGCAGTCGGTAGCAGCATCAATGTACAAAAAACTAATATGTTAAAACTTGATTCAGGTAAAGCTGGATTATATTATGCTAATGTATTTACAGTTGCTAACATGATTCTGAATAGCGGAACAGCCTATATTGATGAAAGTTTGAATGTACGTCGTACAGTACAGTCTGTCTTTGGCACAGCGCAAATAGGTTGGAAAGAAGCCATATATATGGATTTGACAGCTCGTAATGACTGGTCTTCTACATTAGCAAAAACAAGTAGCCGCAAAAAAGGGTTCTTCTATCCATCAGTTGGATTAACATGGATTATGTCCAAGAGTTTAAATATGCCGGATTGGATTAATTTTGCCAAATTGCGTGGTTCATGGGCACAAGTAGGTAATGACCTTCCTATCGGAATCACTTCTCCAGTTCCTACTATCACAGCGGGTGGTATTGTCCATCAGATTCAATATGATATTGATGATGACTTGAAACCAGAAATTTCATCTTCATGGGAAGCCGGTATGGAATGGAAGTTCTTTAATAACCGTTTAGATTTGGATTTCACCTATTATCGCACAGATACCAAAAATCAGTTGTTATATATCAGTACTCCTACAGGTGCTCACCCTCATAAATATATCAATGCAGGCAAGATCCGTAACTATGGTATTGAATTGACAGTAGGAGTAACGCCTATTATGAATGAAAATTTCCGTTGGAAATCTACAGTAAATTTCTCTACCAACAAAAACAAAGTTGTATCATTAGATGGAAATGATGGCTTTGTATATGGAGATGATGGTTTGTCAATGCCTTACAGAATGCGCGTAGAAGAAGGTGGTTCATTAGGTGATATTTATGGTAATGATTTTAAACGTGAAAATGGTAAGATTGCAACTGATGAAAAAGGTGTGCCTATTTTGGAAACAGGTAACAAAAAACTAATTGGTAATGCAAATCCTGACTGTATGCTTAGTTGGAGCAACACTTTTACCTATAAAGGTTTCAGTTTGTACTTCCTTGTAGATGCAACGATTGGTGGTGATGTGATATCTTTGACTCAAGCTGCCCTTGACTTAAAAGGCCTCAGTAAAGAATCAGGTGAAGCCCGCGATAGAGGTTATGTAGAAGTAGAAGGGCAGCAATTTAAAGATCCAAATGCTTTCTATAATAAAGTAGCTACTCGTGGAGATGCTTGTACTGCTTACTATCGTTATGATCGTACCAATGTCCGGATGCGTGAACTTTCATTGGGTTATACATTCCCACAAAGAATCCTTGAAAAGACCAAATTTCTCAAAGGGGTTGACCTGTCATTGGTAGCACGTAACTTGTTCTTCATTTACAAAGATGCCCCATTCGATCCGGATGCTACCATGTCGGTTGGTAATTCCAATCAAGGTATCGACGTATTCGGTATGCCATCTACAAGAAACATAGGTTTCAATGTTAAATTCACCTTCTAAAAAATTTGAATGTTATGAAAAGCAATAAATATATCATTTCAATATTACTAAGCAGCATTATAGGCTTTACTGCTTGTACTGACGATTTTGAACGTATGAATACCCCTGAAGGAGCTTTCACTGACGAATTACAAGACTATGATTTCCAAAGACAACTCATTCCGTTCAAGACTTCACAAACTGCAATCATTTATCAAACTGGCGTTGACGGTACTGATTGGCAATATCAGACTATGCAGAATCTGGCTGCAGATATGTTTGGCGGATATTTCCACGATATGAAAGGAGATTTCAATGATAAGAATTCTACTTACAACCTCAATTTAAATTGGACCAGCGCACAATGGAGTTATAGTTATGCACAAGGTATGCCTGCCATAGCTAATGCAGAAAAAATAGATACCCAAGAAGAGTATCCAGCATTTTATGCTGTAAATAAGATTATAAAAGTAGCCATGATGCACCGAGTAACAGATTATTATGGCCCCATCATCTACAAAAATTTCGGTAAAGAAAATCCAGCTCCTGAATCACAACAAGAAATATATAATGATTTTTTTGCCGACTTAAATGAAGCCATTGAGATTTTAAAGGAACATATTGCCAATAAAGAACCTGAAACATTTGCTAAAGCAGACATTATGATGCCTACAGGCAAACGTACATATTCACAATGGGTGAAATTTGCCAACTCATTACGTCTCCGATTAGGTATGCGCATTTCTAATGTTGACAAAACTTTAGCGGAAACTCAAGTAAAAGCCGCTCTTGATCCCAATAATGGAGGTGTATTAGAGAAAGCAGATGAAACAGTAGGAGAATATGGGGTTCGTAATCCTTTAGGAGGAGTAAACGGTTGGGATGAAGTCTATATGAATGCCAATTTAGAATCTTTTCTAACAGGATATGAAGACCCACGTCTGGAGAAATACTTTGTACCAGCAGTAGGCAATACTGGTAAAGAGGGTGAAGTCAAAGAACTTTTCCCCATTGCAAAAATATTCAAAGGAGTACGCCAAGGTACAGGTATTGTAACAGATAATCGTTACAACACTCATTCAAAATCCATTGTAACTACAGAAACACCCATCATTATCATGACTGCTGCTGAAGTATGGCTACTACGTGCCGAAGCAGCTTTAAGAGGATTTGTTGATGCAGGGAAAGAAGGTGAATACTATCAAAGAGGTGTAGAAACTTCTTTCACACAATGGGGGGCTGCCGATGTTAGTGCATACCTGAATAGTGAAAAGACACCAGCAGACTATAAAGATGCATTTGATAATAAATTCGATGCTAAAGCTACTACCACTATTACCCCAAAATGGGATCCTGCTGCTAGCAAAGAACAAAAGTTAGAACGTATTATTACCCAAAAATGGCTAGCGTGCTATCCTGATGGTTGTGAAGCATGGGCAGAGCAACGTCGTACAGGATATCCCCAAGTATTCAAGATTGCAGTAAACAATAGCCAAGGATTGATTAATACGGATATAATGATTCGCCGCCTTCCATTCTCCAACGAATTAGATGCCAATACTGTGAGCCAATTGACGACATTACTTGGCGGTCCGGACAACGGCGGTACCCGTCTATGGTGGGATACAGGTAAAAACAACTTTTAATTCCTATTCTAATAATAATGATTATTTATAAGAGAGAGTCTAAATGTTTCGCTTAATTTAAGGTATTAGCATAAGGCAAAAAGACTTTGTAAGACGGGGAGCGTGATGTTTCCCGTCTTTTTCTATTTTTCATATGGCATTCTATTTTATTTTTCTATCTTTGTTCAAGCTATGAAATAACATACCTATACAGCAAACTTTTTCCGGATATTCATCGTTTAACTGAAAAAAATATATGAAAAAGTTTCTAAGTAATACTATCGTACAACTGCTTATTGCCGTAATTATCGGACTGTTGGCAGGCTTTGTTGTCAATGACGCAGTGCTGGAAGTCGTTATCTGTATAAACCACATCACGGGACAGATTATATTTTTCTTGGTTCCCCTTATTATTCTGGGATTCATAGCCCCCTCTATTGCCCATTTGCGCAGCAATGCATCAAAGATGCTTTTATTCGCTTTCGGCATAGCCTACCTATCATCTATCGGAGCCTCTTTTTTCGGAGCAGCCGTAGGTTACAATGTGATTCCTTTTCTGCATATAGCTGATGATGCCAATACACTGAAAGCATTGCCGGAAAATTTACTAAAAATAGATATTCCACCGGTCATGAATGTTATGACCGCCCTTGTACTGGCAGCTTTGATAGGACTTGCTACTGCTTGGGTTAAATCGGATGAAATATCAAAACTACTGGATACTTTTCAAAAGATGGTACTTGAATTGGTGAAAAGGGTATTGCTTCCTGTACTCCCTATATTTATTGCTGCCAACTTCTGTATTCTCAGCTATCAGGGAGCTGTAACGAAGCAGTTACCGGTATTCCTCTCCGTATTGATAGTTGTTATTGTTTGTCATTTCATCTGGCTGGCATTGCTCTATTCCATTGCGGCTGTTTACTCAAGAAAAAATAGTTGGCAGGTATTGAAATACTATGGTCCTGCTTACCTCACAGCATTAGGTACAATGTCTTCAGCAGCTACGCTGGGAGTGGCGTTGGAATGTGCCCGCAAAAGCCCTATCCTTCGAAAAGAAATCAGTGATGTGACGATACCTTTATTCGCCAATATACACCTATGCGGCTCTATCCTGACAGAAACCGTATTTGTACTCACTGTATCCCAAATGCTTTATGGAAGTATGCCCAGTATATTACAAATTACTTTATTCATCCTGTTATTAGGATTATTCGCCATCGGTGCACCGGGAGTACCAGGCGGCACGGTACTTGCTTCATTGGGACTCATCATCTCCGTTCTTCATTTTGATGAAGCCGGAACAGCATTGCTACTCACTATATTTGCGCTACAGGACAGTTTCGGGACAGCTTGTAATATTACCGGAGACGGAGCATTGACGCTCATTACTGATACTTTCGAGAAAAAGATAGCTTCGAAGTCAGAATCTTATAAATAAAGGCTCTCAAGTGATTATTTTTTACTTAAGAATTTTGTGAAGTTGTTTTTTTACATTATTGCAAATATCCTCAAACCATATTAACCACAAATCAAAAATAGATACTATGAAACGAAAAATACTTAAAAGAAAACTTTGTGCTATAGGCATTTTAGCCTTTTTTAGCCTGATAGTTTATTCATGCTGGCAAGATGAATGGTCCTCCAATTTACCTGATGAAGTTATTTTTGACAGCAATAAAGAATTGACCATTACTGAAGCGGAAAAGTGGTATAATTCTACCAATCCCCCGACTACTACAATCAGATCCTTAAGCGCTGACGGGAGAATTCCAGCAAAGCCTGATTGGAATAAAGCTAAAGAAAGCAGAAAAGGAGATTTTGAAGTAGTTGAAACCACTCTGATGACAAGCGGTAGTGCTTTTTTTATGGATAATGAGACAAAAGAAAAATATGAACTACAAACTGGTTTGGATAAAATATATAATGTAGCACGTATGGTAATACTGAAAAATCTAGAGACAGGTGAAATTTATAACTTCATCATGGTATTCATAGGTACTTATGATTATTTAATGCATACGGTCTCTTTTGAAAAGAATTCTTATTTACATCGTGAAGCAGATTTTGATGGAAAGATTTTATTCTACAATTTCAATTATGGATTGGTAAATGGTTGGAAATACAAATCAGGGAAAATTATAGCCTCCATTTCTCCGGGAACAGAGGAAGGATACCGTATGAGTTTGCAAAGAGGAAGAGGGCAATCCGTATGTAATACTGAGATAGACTGGATGGAAAAGCGAAATTGCCATAATGACATCGTTTGGGACCATGAATTAGGAATGCCCGGACTTGATGTAATTTGTGAAAAGTATCTACACCCTGAGTATCATGAAGTTTGTCTCCCATCGGATGACGATCCAATGGGAGACGGTGGAGGTGGCGGATATAATCCCCCTTCAAATCCTCCTGAGACACTTCCTACTCCTTGCAAACGTGCCAAGACATTGTCGCAGGATGCAGCATTTAAATCGCGTATTAAAGATGTGTATAGAAAAACATTTTCTGCAGGCAATAAAGTGGAGCAAGGATTTATACAGGCTTCAAACGGGCAAACTATATTTCCGAGCATACAAGAATCTGGCAGTGCCAAATTCACGAATGAACAAATAGCAGGAAAAGAGATTATGGAATGGTATCATTCTCACCCCACAGGATCTATGATTACTTCGTGGGCCGATCTAAAGGCTTTGGCTATACGGTATCAACAGGGATATATAAAATCAGAGAATTTTACTTATGGGGTTGTTTCGGAATTCGGATGTCTGAGTATTATGATTTCTTCGCCGACAGATTTCAATGCTTTTGCTACTAAAATCAGGAATGACGAACTACTACGTGATTGGAATAATGACGTGGTTGGTGCCGGAGGAGGAGTTGAAAGATGCATCGGTCTTTTGCTTCAATTTCTACAAGATACCAACTCCGGTCTGTCAGTAATGTTCAGCTCAAATATTGATGAAAGTAACCCTATCTGGAATGCTCAAGAAGTAGGTTCTAATGGAAATTCTGTAAATATGGAATGTAACCAATAAAAATAAAAATCATGAGAAAATTAAAATTTGTATTGTGTTTGCTTTTTATAAGCACAGCTCTTTTTGCTCAAAAGAGAATTGCTCCAACGAAAAACTTGGATGCTTATGCCGGAACTTGGGTATATCAATCGAATGATACTATTTTTAAATTAGTTCTTAAGAGAGGATATTCGGAAAACAAAATAAAGATTACAAATGGGCTTATAGGAGGCTACTTCTTATCCATAAAGGGAGTAGTTATAGAAGACTATTTGAATATAACCTCCACCATCTGGCACTTGGATAAAAAAGACGAGCCACTAGGATTCTATTTCTGGGCCTCAAACTATGCTACCAGCTTGGATTATATTGACCCTAATCGAGTAGGCGTTTTATTTTATGACCAGCGAAAGAAACATTTTGGGGGCAAAGGAATATTAGGCGGTGAAATACTGCTGCTCTCCCCCGATAAGATTCGTTGGCATCTGGATGAAAAATTAGGATTGGCCCTTGAAGAACCTGAAGAATATACAGAACTGATAGGATTTTCTATTCCTTCGGACGTAATAATGACAAAAGAGAAAGAACAATAATATGAATAAAGACAAGAGAATGTGTCAAAAGCCAATAGGATATTTGAAAGTAACCACAGACTTTTGACATATTCATCCTCTCCATTTTATAGCAAGCTTATTATTTTAAAACTTCGCTCAATTTTTGTTGCAAAGCCTCCCCTTCCAATCCTACAGCCAAGATCACCCCATTGGGATCCAACAAGAAATTCATAGGAATCCAACGAATAGCATACTGCACGGCTGCATCCGATTTCCAGTCCTTCAAGTCTGAAACATGAGTCCATGTCAATTGATCTTTCTCGATAGCCGTCAACCAAGGTTCTTTCTTACGATCCAAAGAAACTCCTAAAATAGTAAAATTCTTATCCTTGTATTTATTCCAGGCAGCAACAATATTCGGATTTTCCTTGCGACAATCAGGACACCAGGAAGCCCAAAAATCAATCAGTACATATTTTCCTCTCAAACCGGATAATGTTACAGGATTACCGTCTACATCGGGCAATGTAAAATCCGGAGCCACTGCACCGACCTGAATATCTTCCATCCGCTTGATAAAGCCATCTATTTGACTGACATACATGGTTCCATCCAATGAGGCATCTAGTTTGGCGCGCAATGCCTTCATTTCTTCCAGATTCAACTTATAAGCGAAATCCTTCACTATGAAATAAGGGATAACAGCAGATGCCGGATGAACAGCAACCAGACTATCAATGCTATACCCATCCTGACGAGTCAAAGGAGCATTTTGTGCATACAGATCATTGATGGCAGAACCTGTCACAGTCAGTACCTTTTCTGATTCATTCATCTTCAACTGCATCTTTTCGTTATCCAAAAAGAACACCAACGGACGTTTGCTATCCCTGAACGTAGTCAGCCCATAAGCCAATGGCTCAGTACAAACACCTTCAAATTTGAAAGTACCGTCAATAATCACAGCCGAATCCACATCTATGAATGATTTATCCTGATATTTTTTCAGATACACCATTCCATCTTTAACATCCGATATTTCTCCATTCAGAGTATATCCTTTTTTTTCTTCACTACAGGACAGTACAGTCATAGCCAGTACACCCGCAAAAAGCACATTTACCATTCTTTTCATCTCTATCTTCCTTATAATTATAACTCGTCAAAAATAAATATTCCTATGCAATTATGCAAACTCCACCGTTCCTATTTGGAAATTAACTCTCTCTGAGTTACCTTTGTAACTTCAACTAACTATTATAACCTATGAAAAAACTCCTATTTCTAGGCGCTCTCCTGTTGTCAACAGTATGTATGAACGCCCAAACTTCCGAATATTATCAGGAAGCAGCCAATCCTATTGCCATCAACCCCGCTTTATGGGCGAAAGTTACAGCTCCACAAGTCAGCTGGGGAAGCACGGACATTCGCTATAAGAAAGAGGAACCGGCTCCTATTCGTAATGCGCAGAAAAGTATGAATCTTACTGCATGGAAAGGTGAGAAAATTTCAGCCCAACTGGTAGTATGGACTCCCAAAGCACTGAATGACTTGACTTTCATGGTCAGCGATCTAACCTCAGGCAGTGCAACCATCAGTAAAGAGAATATCCGGACAGGGTTTGTCCGTTACGTTATGACCGATGAACTGAACAAAGATGGTTTGGGCGCATGCGGCTATCGAAACAGTGCCGATTTTGACTCTACCTTAGTGGCAGATGTAATAGATCATATTACTCCCACTTTGGGCATTCCCACCAATACCACCCAAGGAGGCTGGATAAGCATCAACGTCCCCCAACAGGCCAAAGCCGGAAAATATACGGGAACCGTCACAGTGAAAGCCGACGGTATCACCTTGTCTGAATTAAAACTGAACATCCAAGTGAAGAATCGTACGCTACCTCCTCCTTCCGAATGGGCTTTCCATCTGGACTTATGGCAGAACCCTTATGCAGTATCCCGCTACTATAATGTAGAGCCGTTCAGCAAGGAACATTTCGACTTGATGCGCCCATTGATGAAACTGTATGCCGATGCAGGTGGTAAAGTAATCACAGCCTCCATTATGCACAAGCCTTGGAACGGACAGACCTATGATGCTTTTGAAAGCATGGTCACTTGGTTGAAAAAAGCGGATGGGACCTGGTATTTTGACTATACCGTATTCGACAAGTGGGTGGAATTTATGATGGATCTTGGTGTCAAAAAACAAATCAGTTGCTATTCTATGGTTCCCTGGCGCCTTTCTTTCCAATATTTTGATCAGGCCAGCAACTCTTTCAAATTTCTGGATGCCAAACCGGGTGAAGTTGCTTATGAAGAATTTTGGATGAATATGCTGCAAGATTTTGCAAAGCATCTGAAAGCAAAAGGCTGGTTCGATATCACTCACATTGCGATGGACGAACGCCCGATGAAGGACATGCAGGAAACACTGAAAGTAATCCGTAAGGCTGATAAAGACTTTAAAGTTTCTTTGGCAGGAACTTATCACAAAGAACTATTGGATGATCTGAATGATTATTGTATCACCATTGCCGAGAAATTTACTCCCGAAGAGATTGAAACGCGCCGGAAGGCAGGCAAAGTAACCACTTATTATACCTGCTGCACAGAGCCCCGCCCCAACACTTTCACTTTCAGCGAACCTGCCGAAGCTGAATGGCTGGCATGGCATAGCGCGAAAGAAAATCTGGACGGATATCTTCGTTGGGCTTTAAACAGTTGGGTGAAAAACCCGTTGCAGGACAGCCGTTTCACTGCATGGGCTGCTGGTGACACGTATATGATTTATCCGGGTGCCCGTTCATCCATCCGTTTGGAGCGTCTGAAAGAAGGGGTACAGTCATTCGAGAAAATACGTATTCTGAAAGAAGAATTTGAAAAGAAAGGCAATAAAGGTGCTATCAAGAATATAGATAAAGCATTGCAAATGTTTGATGAGTCAGGTATGGATAAGATTTCTCCTACAACTGCCGTAAACAAGGCAAAAGAGGTTATCAACAGATACTAAAAGCAAATATTAAAAAAGAATGGGGACCTTACAAATGGCAATTCATTATGCCACTTTGCAAGGTCCCTCTTCGTAAACCATCCCTCATCAAATTTTAGCCGCCTTCATTCTGAATATACCATGTCCATCCATTAATGTTGATTTGAACTGCCTCCCAAACGGCAGAATCAGAAAAGAAAAAAATAACTTTATATTCATCTTCACGGTCCAGATATTCCTGTGGCTCCATCTTATTCCCTTCCATACTGGTCAATACCAGAAAATCCGTCAGATTGATATCAAAGACTTTCTTTCCTGTCACTTTCTCCGTCACTACAAACCGTGCAGGTCTGTCTTCCATCAACCGCATGGTATTCAATTCAACTGCTGCCGCTGATGAATTCTTCTGTTCCATAAAATAGGGTTGAAAACTTAATACATCATCATCCAACAAGGTATTATCATGTCCCAAGTGTCCATTAGATTCTATAATCTCATAATCATAGTCATGCATATTGATGGCCCATCGGCTATTGCCGGCATTTCGGGATTCATCCGAAGTAGAGCCCTGGAATATAAAACGTATCTTATTGGTATCTTTTATCAAATTGATAACCTCTGTCTGATGCGCAGTTCCGGTAAAATTCACCTGATTGATTCCTCCATACCAAAGCGGCTCCAGCTCTTTATTTATGACAAGAGATTCTTCACGCATTAATCGAAGTCTCATATCTGTAATGGTTGTTCCACTTTCAGGTATAGTTATCTCATAGGAATCATGTGCACCTGCCCACGCCAGAAACTGGTACTCGCCTACAGGAAGATTTACTTCCATAGTATAGTGCCCTGTAGCCAATGCATCCCCCTCCTCGACCTGACTGAAAAGATACTTGCCGCTTTTATCAAAAATATATAATTCCACTTTGTCCACCTGGGTATGGAAGGCATCTGTGTAAAGCATATTATAATCATATTTGAACTTTACCAACAATCTGCATTCCGGTAACTCTTCGTTAAAACTGTTACATGAGGTTATCAGCAAGGATATAGACAACAGGAGTATCAAAGTGATGGATGTTATAAGGCTTTTTAGTTTCATATTCATCTATTTAAATGATTTGCTTATGTATTCTTCCAAGGTCTTGACCGCTGTGGTTCGGCCACATTGAATGCAATAGCCGTCAGGTTAAGGAAAACATTTACTGTAGGGGCGATGTCCAGTCGCCTGAATACATCCATAAATACACCTTTCAGAATGTATTCGGGCGGGCAAACCCCGCCCCTACCGTGTGTGGAAACGCCATTTGCCTGCTTAGCCGGACGGCTATGGGATTCCAAACACGCCCTTAAAGGAAGTGAGTTAAAGTTAATAATCCGCTTCTTAAAATTCTTCTTCCTGAGTGTACCAAGTCCATGGGTTGACATTAATCTGGATAGCCAGAAAGGATCCGTCTTCCTCATCGGGATCAGTGCCCGGTTTGGGAATTTCAGGATATCCCGGATTATTAAACTTATTGACATTGATATCATATACGGAGTTCCTGACCACCCCAAATTCACCAAGTTCATTCAAAGCCTTATCCGTATCATCATGTTTAATCATGATTTTATAATAGCTGATTCCTGCGGCATAATAATTGAAATTGTCTACAGCACCTGCCCCATTTGTCTTTATATCATCTATTTTTCCATTGAATGTAGCCACCAAAGCATCCACATCGACACCCATTTCCTGAAGATCAACTTTACCCATACCTTTACCTTCCAAATATACATTCAGAGCATCTGTCAGGACAGTAGTAACAGAAGGTTTACTATTACCTGTATTGTCATATTTGCTTCTCAGTTCGGCTTCAATCCATTCTTTCAAAGTAGTAAAAGTATAAAAGCCACCATTAATTCTCATAAAATCCTTAGCCGGATCAGGGGTGCCCAAATCTGTTGTATGAGGTCTTCTAAATGCATTAGGTAAAAATTCCACTTTCAACAATACCTGCGTAGTATATTGGTGCTGATTATTATCACTGGTCTGAGTATTTTCAAGGCAGTACTGACTTTCCCCCGGAATTTTGATAATAGCTGCATCATCACTGATTACCGTATAATCCACTCCCCCATTCTGATTATCATAATTAGGGTCTTTTCTATACGAACCTATCTTATACTGATCAAAAGGAGTGATACAGGTTCCACGCCCGCCATTACCCGGATTTTCATTCCATGTCAATGTCCTTTCGGATACAGGAAAAAACTTCGTATTAGTGACATTCAGAATCCATTTGGGATTTTCAATAGTTGCCACATCACTTACCTGTTTCACATATACACGCACCTTTGACACAACACGGTCAATATGGATAGCTAACGGACTGTTTTTTGCCAATTCTTCAGTTTTATACAACTTAAGATCAGCATCAGTACCATCTGTTGCTGATACTGAAGGCTCAAGCCCTCCTTTTGCATTTGACATCATAAAGCTGCCATCCTTGGCTACATTTTGTGTCACATCCGTCCCTGCAGACAGGGTAAGTACATTATTAACCGTAGCATAAGGAGTCCCTACCGAAAAAGCACCTTTAGCGGGAAAGCCGGCACCGGGATTAGCTATAATCAGAATGCGCTTTGATTCTGCATCCACTTTGAATGGTGCACTTACGCCACCATTAGGTTGTCCGGGATTACCGGCTTCAAGGCTTGTCAATTCAATATCATCCGTCAAATTTTGACTTGCATCAAAAAAGATTGCCCTGACCGTAGCAACTGATGACTCCTCAGTAGTACCATCCTCTTTATTAGGATCATGCAATGCACGAGACCTTGATACAGAGGGTGCTTTAATGTCCAATGCCACCCATGCGTCTCCTTTCGGATCCGTTACAATCCCAGTATCCTGATCCAGGATCACATCATCACTACTACATGCTGCAAATGCCATAACCGCAATTGCTGACATAAATAAATTCTTCTTTCTCATTGTTTTACTTTTTTATTAAAATGTTTTTAATCGGTTTATTTATCTCTTTTCATTTTTATTCTGACAGCATTCGCCCTTTTTGCCGCTAACTCCAACAAATTCTTTTTGGCGGCATCTAACCCTGATTCAGCAGCACTTTTCAAATATTTTTCTGCCGATTCATCATCTCCTTTCAGCAACATCCACACTCCCATAGCATTATCATATGCCGGCTGACTGCCCTCCGCATTCACCCTTTTTAAATATCTTTCCGCTGAAACCAGATCATTACGGGAGAGAGCGGCAACAGCAGCATTAACATTAGCTACTTCATCTTCAGGATACATACGGACAGCAGTTTCAAAGACATCAATAAATTCAAGTGAATTTTCCGGATAACTATTGGCTACCATAAACATTTCGTTCAGGCTCAGATTTTGCGGATATTTTTTTATCACTTCCCTAGCCTCATCAACCTTGAAATTCTTCACTTCATAGTTCACCTTGCAAATGGCCACACGGAGTTTTGGGTAAACACTCCTCAACAAATATTGATAAGGGACACCTCCATGAAGTTCTCGCAACTTCAATTTTACGGTTTGGTCATTTGGGTTGTTTGTAATAATGTTCAATAACTCTTTTTTGTTATCCATATTTGTATGTTGGAGTGTTTTCACTAAACCTTCCCAATTCTCTCCACCAAATATAATGTGGTATTGAGAGCGTGGAAATTCATATCGGGCTGCCAAATAATCACGAAGTGCCAAAGCACGTCCTTCGGACAACCGCTTGTTATTTGCCAACGAACCTTCCGGTGAAGCATAACCAATAATATCCAGGCTTTTCACTCTACTATTGGAGTCAACCTTCAGTTCGTCAATCATCGCACGAAGCTTGGCCAGTTCGTATGGATTATTCATATATTCAGGACGGATATCCATTTTATTCACCTCGAAATCTAAAAAACATTCCGTCTGTACATTCCTATGCTTTATTTCCTCTACAACAGGTTTGATAAAGGCCAGATGAGGAGTTACAACATAGGGTATCCAAGGATGCTCCAATGTCACATCCTCCACTAAAGCTTCCACCCCCATGCGTTCAGCTTCACCACAACCGCACTCATCACGCTGCATTTCCAGACGGGCATCTGCCATCCATGTTTCATAAGGTAATTTATACCGAAAGGGTATCATTGCATTTTTTCTTCCAGCTACCTTTGTTACGATGTAAGGCTGTCTGTAATTCTCTTTTTGTCTGGCACTCATAAGCGTTAGAAAGCGCTCATGGGCCTTATATTCATCTTTTCCCTTCAATGAGATACGGGGCAAATCAAGTGTTCGGGACACAGATACCAGTTGTGGAATCAAATCCACGCCACGGGAGGCTTGTATCTTTACATCTGCCAATACAATGTCCACATCTATATAAAGCGTGTCGCCTATTTGTTCCAGCCGTACCGGAAGCGCATCTATAGTACCTGCATAAGAACGGTTCTGCCCCATAGCCTGATGTATGGAAAAGTATAAAGCTATCACTACGCATCCTATGAAATGTATATTTCTTGTTATCATGATTCTTTTATTTGATTATGTAAATAAGTGATATACTTGCTTTAGTAGGACCGAAATAATTCTTCCTGCCTTCTTTCAACTTAGTACCGCATTCTGCACAAGGATACTTGTCATACACAATATGCGCATATCCCACCCCCACAGATGCTTCCAAACTCCACCGTTTCTTCAATATCCATGAATGTCCTATTGAAATGCCTCCACCATATAAATGCCCCTGATAACGATTATCCTGCATGTTTTTACTGATGAAAGACCAATCAGGTAATCCCCCCACATTGAAATCGGCATAATGCCCATGTAATCCTATGAACATACGGTTAAAGCGTTCACAAAACCAGTAACGGGCTTCCGGTTGTATTCCCCAATGCCGCAAACGTCTGCCATTATCCGGTTTCCAAGGATTGTAGTTGACAGGAACCTCCAATGTCCATTTACGTGACAACCCAAACTCCACTCCTACATTTATGGTTGTAGTAGCATCATAGAGAAGATTGCTCTTCACTGCAACGATTTGTGCTTTGCTTTCTGCCATGAAGCAGCCGAGCATAAACAATATGAATAGTATTTTTCTTTTCATCTATATTACTTTTAATTTGAAACAATTGTCCTGCCTTTCTGAGTGATACTAATCTTAACACGCTGTGTAGTACTGACACCGGAAGAACCATCAGGATCCTTAATCGTAGTCAAATACACTATTCCACTTCTTGCCGCCGTACCGGTATTAGCTATAACTTCCATATATATTTTTCCATCATCTACCGTAATCCGGTCTGTAATATCCCGTCCGGCACCTGTTGAGGGACGTAACTTTATCCAGTTCTCAGGATTATCCGTACCGTCTTCCACGTAGGCTGACAAACAGTAATAATCCATATCATAACTATCCGCATTATCTGTAACCGGCATATATTTTATGATCTGGCCTTCCTCCGGAACAGCTGGTCTTTGTCTGACACGTATTTTTTTTTCCAAATTACCTAACTTTAATGTGATGTGCGCATTGTTCCTATAATTTCCTTCTTCATCCATCTGATAATCTTCATATAATCTCAACCTATAAGTGACCAATGCTTCCACCTGAGTGATATTTGGATCAGGAGTACTTCCGCCCACTATCGGTATTCTTTCTCCATCAGAGGGACTTGTTAATGAAAAAGCATCATCCACTTCCCTATGATTATCATTGATACGGCATGAATTAGGAAAATTCATCTTGCAATCTGTAGCTACACTAACCACCTCATAAACTTTATCTTCATTGGTATAAGTGATAAAGACCGAATTGCTCACTCCCAGATAAAAATCATTATTGGACATCATTTCATAGGAATAACTGTCATCAATCAATATCTTATAATCAAGGTCAACATTAGAGGCTTTGGCCGCTTTGGCATCCTCTACCGTATCATAACCAGGACCTTTGGCCTTGACAATTGTAAATGTGTAAGAATGATTGCGCAATATATCTATCCCATGATAATTGTCATTAACTAATGCCATTTTATAATAGTAGTCCTTATTTTCATAGGTTCCTTGTATAATCAGACTGGTCTTATTTTGGACATCAGTCTCATATAAATAGAGAGGATTCATTTCCGTACTTTGTCCTACAGCTATATGATCTGCTGTTATCAAAGGAGCACTATAACCAATATGGCAATACTCAGTCAAATTCGCTGTATTATCCATGATGAAACCATCATGGTTATGCAATTGCCCTTGTCTGGGCACATTGGCTACAGCTGTAATTCCTTTCAAATAAAAATTATCAGCTTTATTGACTATCACCATTTTAGCAACAGCACGAACCAGTTGCAGCATGCTTCCATCACTATTCTCAATCTTTGTTGTGGTATCTATCTTGTCCACACCCAACAAATAACTCATGGGAATCGTTTCACCGCCATTACTAAATGGAATAATGGATGTTGCAGGCTCTACTGACGGTGGAGTCAGCATTTTGGTACAGACTTCGGATAATTTTGTTGTACCCGGTACCATATTCATCAATATATCCGATACGGTAAATGAGTATTCCGAAATAGCATTGCCATAATAGAATTTATCATTCAACGGATTTGCCAGTATCAGCAACTGATATTTATCAGGGTAAGACTGTCTGGTCAATAAAACATACCTCTTACCCACCAACTCAAAGGCTTGTACCGCTTCTACAAAAGTAGCATCTGCATTTTCCCCTCTAAACACTAGTATCCATGGAGTCTTTCCCACTTTACCCTCGTCAGCTGTAGCTCTGGTTACAGGATAATGGTAGGGGTTCGCACGGGCAAAGATTTCAATCTGCACCTTTTCTGCCAGAGGATGATTACTGGCAGGTTGCTCAGACATAGGGATGTCATCTTCACAGCCTGGCAATAGAAAGACCAGACACAACAGACAGGCTATATATAATACAAATTCTTTCATCATCTCACTTTATAAATACATTCAATCATTTTGTACTGACTACTTCATCTCTGACACAACGGACAGACTGACCAAAAGTGGGCAATTGGTACATCAAACCGGGATTCGGCCATTTTCCTAAAGACATGCTCCATACGGCATGAGGATCTTCGGCAGAGGATGCAGCTATTGAGGCAGTATGATAATAACCGGTCTGCCCTGCAAATTCCAGACTGCTGTCCTTGTTATAACGTCTTCCTGCCGACGGGAAAAAAACAGAAGCATTATTCGCTTGATTATATACCAAAATGCCAAAATAAGCAGCCTGTGCATTACCGGATGATACACAATAAGGATAACTACCATCAGATGATCCCATCTTGACAGGTCTTCGGTCAAAGAAACCATCAGCATAAAAACCTATAGAAAATGTCATATGCTCTTGCGCTTCATTTACATCATTCCTGTTTTGCCAGAAATTTTGATATCGGTCCACTTTGATACCGCCCACTTCCGCCGAACCGTCATATCCGCCAATATTCTCATTTATTCCGGCATCCCCACTCAATGGATTTTTGAATAAAGACTGTCGCAACTCGGAAAAAGCTATTTCAGCACTATAATCCTTTTGTTCTGTTTTTATAACATCCTTATTTGCATTTGCCTTCACAATGACATAATCGCCATCCTGATCCATATTATTGGGATATGGCCCGTTATACGCAATCTTATCAATATATCCGTCGGAAGGACGATGATAGCCTTCGGGACAGGTTTCAAAAATTTCTTTGTACCCATAATCGTATATGTCTTCCAGTGGTATAGGAGCCGTGCCCCATACCGGCAAAAACAAATTGGAGGTCGTATTTAAATATTGTATATCCTTAAGCCAATAACTTATAATATAAGCTGTCGGATGATAAGCCAATCGGAAATAATTCTGATCAGAACCTTTCGGAAGTCCCCATTGAAAGAAGGCTCCTGCCTGGCTTGGATATTTCACAAACTTTCCTTTCTTGACATCTACTTGTGCATAAGGCTCGTTTCCACCATTCAGATAGGCCGGAGCCGTCAGGTTAAAAGGTGATATCTTCCGGGCATAAGTACGTGCTTTCCCTTGCAACGGTCCTTTGGATATGGCATCCAGTGTACCCGGTCTCATAATGTAATCATCATCTTCTCCCTGCCGTATGTGAATATATTCCGTGGTATACCACAAATCATTGTCACCAGTTCCCCATCTTCCTCCATACCTCCTGACTTTCACTTTGGCATATCTGGGAGTAGTTCCGGTATTCTTTCCGGTTACACCAATACGAAAATAGATACGTCCCCTGCCTTCTACATATGTTCCGGTTTCTCCTTTATACTCATTAGGAATCACCTCATAATGTTCCGGATTTCCCGGATAATCAGTTCCTGCATTCGGATCAAAACTCGGAGTGGTACTCAAAACGATAAAATCACCTTCTTCCACATCTACCGTCCATGGACTGAGAGTACCTATATCTTGCGGACGTTCATTCACACCTTCCCTCCTTTTCTGTTGTCCGGTAATAATTCTTTCACCCAGTTCGTCATTTCTAAAAAAAGCTCCTATATAACCGGTTCCATACGAATTAAACTCAAAGCGTTTTCCGTATTGGCTGGCGTTGACTTTTATTTCTCTTCGCATACTACCTCCATCTTCATCTTCGGCGGACAAAAATACTCTGTAAGTTTCTTGTCTGTCCATTATGTTCTGCTCATCCAATAACACATCCATATAACCTGTTCCGGTTCGGGATGCTTTATCATAGATGTATGAGAAACGAGAAGTGGCATATGTTACCGTATTCCCATTGTCCTTTATATCTCCATTTTGCAATACCAAGTCATTGAATACCTTTTCTGTTTCTCCAATAACATCCCCTGTACCCACATATAATTGGGGCATCACTTTTACTACCGGCATATTCGATGTAAAAGAAATCCGTGCTCCATTAAAATCAGTTATATTTACCTCTAAGTCCGATATATTCAGTACTTTTATACCTGATATATTCCAATCTTCATCCACCTCTTCCCATTTGGATGCCTCTATATTCACAACCAACGGCTCCTTGATATACCCAATCAAATCCAACTTGGTATTCTGGGGCAAACTATAATTCACCGGATTCGAACCAATCTTCAATTTACAAGACGGGTTATAATTATCCCCCATATCTACTGTAAAGACCACCGCCTCGTTCTCATTAACAGTTGAAAAAGGCTCACTGGAAGGCAAGATTATACGGTTCACCTTTTTTTCCCATCCCCATTCAGTTGTCGGAGTACCATCAGTGAAATAACTTCCATCATCAGATACAGTAAATGTACGTACCACATTCCGTTCAATAGCCGGGCCATCATAAGCGGCAGTCAAAGGAACAAGATTCGGGATATTACTGAACGTTACGCCATTAAAATCCGGATTCAAATTATCTTCAGCCTTCAGCACAACATCTACCCGCACTCCCATTCTTTCAAGGGCCAATTGCAGTATAGAAACAGTAGTACCTCCTTCCAAAGTCGCCCCCTTACCACCAGGCAACACTGTCACATTCTTTATCTCCTGCATCATCGGGATGATCTGTTCCGATGAGAAAAAAGCAGCGGGATAGGCTATGTGATTCAAATCATTAGAATGATCTACAGCATCCAATAAAGCCCGGACAGGCTGATAAGCCGGCTCATTTGCCAGGAATACAAAATCATAAGTTCCCGGATCAATGGGATGGCGGATTATATCACCTATATGAGCATTATAAAACAGATTGGTAACCTCGTTTCCCGTTGATTTGTCAAATGCCAGAACACGAAGCGTATGAAGTATATAATCTTCCGAAGTGCCGGGATGCGTAGCAGCACGAGGTGCCATACCCCTTATAGATATAAATGTACTTTCCACATGATTGCCGGTGAAAGTTTCATCCACACAAGAAACAAAGACAGCCAACAATAGCAGACAAAGCCAATTCCCATATGTTCTATTCTTTCTTTCCATCATTCATTTTCCTCTTACATCAAACATGAATACCCGTCTAATTCTCATAATGCAAATATCGGGAAATAGAATAAAGCTGTGAATTATATTCATTTCTGAAGCAGACAATCATATAGCTGATTGGCAACTTATTATGCAATTAGTATTACCCCATGATGCACAATACAGAAAACAGACTTTATCAAAATGGATTTTTGCATTGTGTGCACTATCCGGATAAAAAAGTTGCGAAATTCGTAACTTACAGTCTATGATGCTACTTATTCATTCATAAAAAAAGCCCTGGAGCAATTTATGCTTCAAGGGCTGAAAAATACGATTCGATGACGGGCTATATTCTACCGGCTTACCGTTCTTCACAAACTATCAATGATAGCTTGTTGTTTTTGCAAAAAGTCTATACGCTGCATTTCCCCACTCTCCGAAATCAGGATAGAATGACGTTTTAATGACTGTATCCAATTCCGTTGCATCTGACAGATATGAAAACTTTGTGAATCCATTGAGTTAATGGAATACACACGCAACAGACTGATTTGGAAATCCCGTTTTTCTATATAACTATAAGTAGCCTCAAAATTAATATTAGAAAGATAAAAATAGACTTTTCTTCCTTCACTAAATTCTCCTGTCACCGAAAGTGCCTCTAACACAGCGAGCAACTCATTTAACTCAGCTTTCAGATGTAACACATCATCACTGGTAATTAATCTGAGACTGGCAAAGTACTTTATTTCCTTTACAAAAGAATAGAATATATTCGTGTCCCATATGAAATGAGTTTTCCGGCATTCCTTTACACTTTCACATAATTTTTTATGTGCATTCACAATCCTGTCCTCTACCAACATATCCCTTAAGGAATTAGGTGTTTTAATTTCGCCATTCTGATAAATCCAACGGCAAAGACGAAATTTAGACAAATATTCATAGTCAGAGTAAAGTGTAAACGGCAGAAGATTGGATGCCGTATAAATTTCCGTCGTCTCATCCCCTTTTACATAGTCGAAAATTTGCAGATAACGATTGATGATCTCATAATATCCTTCCATCGAATCAGAAGATTGAAGCAGATTTAAATCAAAAGTGACTCTGTCAGAAAGATGATTACCTAGAATCTGATCAATGGAAATACCCAGTTTACGAGAAATCAAGGCAACTTCTTCAAGGGTAAACGAAACTTCCCCTCGCAATCTGCGGTAAACAGCCTCCTTTCCCATACATAAAGTATCTGTCAGATATCCTGCCAAATTCTGATTCTCAGGAATACGCTCTTTCATGACCGTAATCAGTTCATTCACAATCTTATTCTTCATTCTTTTCCCTTCTTTGGTTATTAACAAACAGATTACAAATTTAAGTTATGAAAATGAGAGTTCCGTGCTCTAAAACAGGGATAAAAGACTTTCTACTTTTCTGATTCACAACGAGAGAAAGGATAGGGGAACTGATAACGAAAAAAAGTAAATAAACAGGTTATTTACTTTCATTTTCAGTAAACAGGATTTCTTTCCTGTTTCGTTTTTCGCAAATAGAGAACTATTATAAAGTGTTGATTATTTCACGTTGCTGCTGGAAAAACTGTATACGCTGCATTTCTCCACTCTCTGAAATCATGGTCGAGAACTTTTTTAATGACTGTATCCATTCTTTCAAGCTAAGGAACATTCCACAATCCTGGGTAGTAATGGAATTGATGGAATACACCCGTATCAGACTGAGTTGCACCGAATCGGCTTCCAGATAACTGTAAGTTGCTTCAAAATTAATATGAGATACATAAATATGTACACTGTTACCGGCTTCTGTCTTACCTTTGGATGCCAACTCTTCCAATTCGTCAATCAGTTGCAACAACTCTGTTTTAATCTGCTGTTTGTCCCCTTCCGTAATAAGGTGAATCCCGGCAAAATACTGTATGTCATTTATAAGATGATGAAAAATCATGCTATCCCAAATATAATCTACAGAATGTATCTGTTGGGTGGCGGATACAAAATCCTTTTGAATATCATATATTTTTTGCGGGACTTCCATCTCGTCAAAATGCTTGCATTGTATATGTTTGTTTTGATACATCCATTTAAACAAACGAAATTTAGACAATGATTTATGTTTCAAAGAAAGGGTCTGGGGAATAATATTGGAAGAAGTCCCCATAGAAGAGGAAGGGTCATTTTGTAAAGTATGTAACACCTTGACATATTTTTCCAGCAAGGCATAATAAGTTTCAAAGGGATCCTCATGATCCACTACATTCAAATCGAATACAGCATTGGAACTAAAACTTACGCCTATTACATTATCCAGCGAAACACCTAATTTTCTTGATATTAAAGCAGCCTCTTCCAAAGTGAAGGGGACTTCACCACGCAACCGCCGGTAAATAGCTTCTTTACCAATATATAAAATATCCATCAACAAATTAGCCAGATTTTCCTTAGATGGCAGTTTTTCTTTTACAGCTTCAATCAAACTGGTATTTAGTTCATTTTGCACCATTATTGTTTTTATATGAATGAGTTAGTTGTAATAATAACAACTATTATGGAGAAGTTGTTTCGAAATTCGCAACTAAATGGGCAGACTGATACTTGTATATCAGCAATTATTCAAAATAAGAAGAGGTGTAATACTGTATATATAATACAGACTACCCCTCTCCAATTGAAGAAGAAAAAATCAATCAACCATATACTCCCAAATCACTCTTCGGGTACATAAATGATTTCTCCATTATCCAATTCATAGGCAATACCCACCTTTTTTCCTTTCTTTCCGCTTTTGGCATCCTGATCCTCAGAAGGGGTATAGCGGTTTATTTTTTGCCCTTCTTTGGTAACAATCTCCATATTTTCTTTACCCGGATTCTTCACCATCGTAAAATCTTCCTGACTGAACATTTCCGTCATATTATAACGGGTAACCAAGGCTACCATCAATGCCACGGCAAACACCATCGCCACATCAAACAGATTGCTGACCACGCTCATCGGATCACCATCCTCTTCTTTTCTCAATAGATTGCGTTTCATCTCAAGCTGTACGTTTTTCGGTAAGTAACTCAGAAAGAAATTCCAGGTTGGTCATATCCTGCAAGTACCAGCGTTGCTTTACCTGCTGAGTGATGAAACCGATGGCACTGGCAAACAAGCCGACTACGGTGGTAGCGAAAGCAACCTGCATATTGTATGCCATAGAAGCAATGTCACCGGTAGAAAGCCCCACCAAAGCAGGTCCCATCGGAATCAAGGTTCCCATCAATCCCAGCATCGGGCCCATCTTAGTCAATGTTTTCGAGACAGCCAAATCCTTATCAGCTTCAATCTCAAAATCAGCCAACAGGCGCTGTACGTGTGCCGGACGGTCTTTAGACTCCAATACACGACGGATATATGCAATAACCAGCGAGTTCGACTTGGCCGGAAGTTTGCTTTCCAGCTCAGGCAAAGTATCTATAGTAAGCGAGTCAAACTGCCGGCGTAACAACGCATCTGTACGCCGTATAGCCAGATATTGACCGAAGAAACTGCCGATCAGCAATAGCGAACGGATGAAAAGAATGATAAGCAACACAACTACAGGAACCAAAAGTCCGTTTGAGATCCAAAACAGGATATCTGATATAAGATTCATAATGTCAGTAAATTTTAAATGTTTGTTTTTATTCGTCTATATTTATATATAATCAATCCGATAAATCCTCCCCCTGACAGCAAAGCTATCAAGCCGGTCAATGCTCCCCAATCCACCTCGCTTATACCCGCTACAGCAGTACGGCCGTTTACTGTAGCAACAATGCCCAGGATAGCGGTCAATGCATTGGTGAGGAACAATAATTCCAGGCGTAATTCTTTTTCGGGCAACAGCCAGCGAAGGAACAAGGTTCCCGCAGGAATCAATATCAGGACTCCTGCCGCCATACTCCAGGCTATAAGAGAGAATGAGACTCCCGGAAATGAGAAAATGAGATACACCAGCCCGCTAAACAAGACCGGAAATATCAAAATACCCGGAAACCAGCGCAAAGCACGGTAAGCCCACAGAGTACGTTTTTTGACAGGCCCCGTAGTAAGTACATGGGCGGCCAGCATACAGAATGCCATCTGTAATACGACTTCCACCGTAAGTATCACAGAAGTATCAAGCATCAATTGCGTATCAGCCAGCCAATCGGCAATCTGTGTCTTGGACTGTTGAATGGCATAAGGCCACATCAGCCCCACAAAGAGGGCGGCCACAACTGCTATTGCTGCAACCGACCAGCGTTTGCGGTATGTCTGCTTCATCATAAAGTTGAAGCAGACCAATATCATAAGAACAACTACGACTGTTTCCATAGCTTGTTATTCCTGCATTTTTTTACGGCGGCGGCGCACCAATACGATCAAGACAAGAACAGCAACTACCACTACGATACAAACGACAGTGTTACTTACCGCATTCGTCTGTTGTTCCGCACCGGCGGCATTCATCTCTTCTTTTTTCATCACCATGCCTTTTTGATCCTTTGAAGCCGCGGCTTCACGTATCTGACTGATGCTTTCCTTATATTGGGATGCTGTCTGTGCATCCGTTTTTGAAGCGATGAACTGGCGTAATTTAGCATTATCACAAACAAAGCCTGAACAAGACGGTTTGTATTTATTTACCAAATCAGTATGTAATTTTGCAATATCCGCTATCTGCTGTTCGCTGGCCTGCCACATTCCTTTACGGACAGTTTCCATCATAACCGCAGTCATTTCTTCCAAAGCAGCAGGATTCTGTTTTTCAAAATAATCCTGCATACCCAAGTTGAATTTATCCTTTACGTAAACATTGTATATCTCATCCCACATTTCCTTATCAACAGCTCTGGGTTTCATGACATTCCAACCATACGTATTTTGTACAATCTCTGCAAAAGTATTGGCAGCACCGGCTTCACCTTTCATTTTTTCCTTGATGTAAGCAGGATTAAAAATGGTGGTGCGGCTTTCTACACCGATTGCTTCTTTTACTTCCTGCATACGGGCATTGTTACGGTTTCGGTAATCACTCAGGTAAGCATCGGGATCTTTTCCGGTCACATTACGAACGGCAAGATTCATACCTCCCATGAACTCGTATACGTGATCCAGACTCAGTGCACCCCAAGTATTGCTTTGACGTGGCTGAATGACTGCATCCGTACGTGTCAATGCAGCTTCCAAAGCAAATTGGCGGACAGTTTCCCAGTTCTTTTCACTACCATAAAAAGCACCCATATTATTCAGATAAACATCGGCTATCTCTTTTTCACTTTCCCAGCGGTCACCGGATTGCACCATACTTTGTATACCCGTACCATAATTACCGTTCACGCCTCCGAATACGCGGAAAGTAGACATCTCACGGGCATCTTTCGGAGTCAGTCCTTTTTCTATCAATACGCGTTCTGCCTCCACAACGCCTGCTGCTACCTGGTTTTCAAAATGATCATCTTTGGTATTGGCAGCCATCTCTACGGCACGGTTGATAAGGAACAGGCGTGAAGCGGCAATATCTCGCAGCTGCCCGCTAGTCTGCACTACCACATCAATACGAGGACGGCCTAATTCAGCAGAAGGAATCAGACGAAGATCCGTCACACGGCCGAAAGTATCACGAACAGGCTCTACACCCAGCATATAAAGCACCTGTGCAATAGTAGCACCACCTGTTTCTATAAATTCTCCACTCCACAGTGTATAGCTTACTTTACGGGGAACAGAGTCGTTATGGCGACGACGATACATTTCAATGGTATTGTCAGCCAATTGTTTTCCTTTCTCCCATGCAGATTCCGACGGAGTTTCTTCAGCATTGATAGCGAAAAGATTTCGTCCTGTAGGTAATGTATTAGGATTAGCGATGGGATCACCACCCGGTGAAGGCTGCGTATATCCTCCGTTCAACGCATTCACCATAGAAGCCAACTCATTTTCAGGACTTTCAAGAAGAGCACTCTTGTAGTTGCCCACATTCTTCATTGTACGCTCTACTTCCATCACAGCCAGGGCAAAGTTTACTTCTTCTTTGGAATACTCTTTTTTCTTGCCCATCATGGCTTTCATCATTGCTTCCATACCACCTTCTTTATTTCCTCCGGCTTTGTCTCCTTTTTTTTGCTGAACTGTTTTCATGGTAACAGTATCCTTCATTGCCATTTCCATACTTGCAGGATGATCTTTATGCATTCCGGCTTCCATCTTTTTTAAAGCTTCAGGGCTTGCTCCCATCTTTTGGGCCAGTTCCATAGCTTTTTTCGGATTCATGCCTTTTGCCATTTCCTTCATTTTCTCTTTCATAGAGCCAGCAATACCGTTTCCTTTCGGATGTTCCCCTTTTGCAGCCTTCATCATACCACTCCTATCAGCATGCATTTTAGCCTCGGCAGGAGCTTCTTCGGCTAATGCCATCATCATCGCCATCATACCCTGAGGAGCATTGCGGGATTTATCTATTTCACGTGCTTTGACAAGTTCTTCAGGAGTAATACCGGCAGTACGACAAATCTGTTCATCCGTAGCCAATGACGGATTTGCCAGCAGACGGGTCACCAAATTACGTGCAGGGTCCAGATAGCGTTGGCTAAAGAGAATACGATGTTTCTCCATCTGCCCGTCTGCACGGTTTCGTAATTTATCCAATGACAACAGACTATAAGCTATCGGCTCAGTAGCCATAGCATAAACGCTGGAAGTGATACGGTCGGATTCGTATGGAACGCCCATCGTATAAAGTTGACCTGTAATCTTTTCATTCGCCAGTTCCTCAGCAAAATTTTCGATACGCTGAATATCTTCCTCTGCATAAGGAACAGTAAGAATGCTATCCAAGCCCAGTTCACGATGGATACCTAGTTTGACTGTCAATTTCTTGACTGCCAGCGATGCACGTTGCAGAGCTTCCTTATTACCAACGGAAGCGACTGTCTGTTCATCGGCAGGAAGCAAATGATTATAGGTCTTGACAGCCTCTGTCAGTTCACGATAAACAGTACGTACACTACTTTCCATAAATGGTGGTGTAAGGTAAGACTGCAATCCGGCATACGAACGACGTTTGGCAATCATTCCCTCGCCTACATTACCAATGGAATAAATATAGAAATGCGGCAACGCTCCTACCAGACGGTCGGGCCAGTCATTGCTGCACAAAGCAACCTGCTTACGTGGAGTGAATTCCAAACTGCCATGTGTACCAAAATGAATCAATGCATCGGCCTTGAATCCGAATTGCGTCCACAGGTAAGAGGCAATATAGGTATGCGGAGGGGCAGCATCAGTGCCATGTACAACCTTGAATGCATTATTTCCGCTACCGGCGGCATTCTGTGGCAAAAGCACAACATTGCCGAATTGCAAACGAGCTACTCCCAGACGCCCGTCTGAAGTACTCATATAAGATCCCGGAAATTCGCCATTGGCAGCCACTACTCCGGCATACATTTCGGGACGGATGGATTTTTTAATCCAGCTTTCGTATTGCTCTTTTGTAACCAGTTCAGGCTTTCCGGTTTCCATGAACTTATCAAAAGCGCCTTCAGCATAAGCACCGAATACTGCTCCCTGAGACTGTATCATCCGTTCCAACTCTTTTGGAGAAGCCGGCAAACCGTCCACCTTATAACCTTCACGTTTCATACGTTGCAACAAATTATAAAGAGAAGGTCCAACTTCCATTCCTCCTGCGGTCAGCGCATTCTGACCGGGACCTTTATAATAGTAAATAGCTACACGCTTATCACTGTTGGGTTTGCGTTGCAGAGTAATATAATTATTGACGGTCTGTACAAATGTTTCCAATCGTTCGGGAATAGCATAAGCATGCTGCAACCCTTCCTCATCTTTATAATGACCGAAAAGAGCGAAAGGACGGATAGCACCGTCAATTTCGGGTGTAACCATACTTTGTGACATAAAACCACCACTCATCCCCATCTTGTCATTTTCCCATTCTTCTACCAGCCTGTTTACATTCAATGGTGAGAAGAGTGGTATATTCTGTTCAGTCAGATAATCTACCATATAATCCCCCATACGTCCATGTGCCATATTGATAACAGCAGAGGGTCGTACAGAATCAATTCCATGATTCTGAATAAAAGGGCGCATAGAACGTACCGGATAAACCACATTACCTGTTTCTTCCAATTTAGTGATGAGGTCAGTAGGTTCCCCCATCGGGCCGGTAACAATAATATGTGGAGCATCTGCTTTCAATAATCCATTCCTTTGCAGAAAAGTATGGTATTCGGCCACCGTATTGAAACCCAGTTCCTCATTTTCGGGGTTCTGGGGATCTATGTGGTAAAGCATATCATCGGCACGTTCTACCACAGCTTCCGGCTGGGAAACAGAGTACCTTTTTTTATCGATATTGGCACGCACATAGTTCAACATACTGCGATAGTTACGGCGTCCTCCATTGGACAGATAGTGTTTCAGGGTATCTGTCTGAATAGAATCCAATGAAACGATTTTGTTTGCGGGATTTGTGGCAGCAGTGGTTAATACGGGCAATCCACCATCGGCTGCTTTTTGTATTTGTGCACGCTGGTCTTCAGTAATTCTTAGTCCCATGGCATTGATAAATACCATATCATAACCGGTCAGTTGATCCAAATCATCGGTACTCAGCTCACTGATCTTGATAAATGAATTGTCATTGGCTTTGGAAATCTGTCCCAAACTGATAACCTGATAATTGATGAAAGCTACTTTGGTTGCGCTGAACCAAAGATTCCATACACCTACCAGGACCAACAGGACGACTACTATTCCTCCACCGATTAGTAATTGTTTCTTCTTCATATCTTTATTAAATCACGTAGTTATTTATAGTCATAATATGATTGCATTATTCTATCTGAACAATTGGTCAATATCCAATGATAATCCTGCCGAGACTGTTGTTCCGGAAGTACTAGGCGAATTATTATAATAATGCGAGGGAACATAGTCAAACAGATTATCGACTGCTACAGTCAAGTTCATTCCCTTCCAAATTTTCTGGGAAAGAGTGAGTTTCCAGATCATATAAGATGGATAAGTCACTTTCTGAGTTTCCTCATACGAGGTATTCGAAGTATATTCTTCCGTATTCACTTTTGAAAGGAAACGCCCGTTTAAAGCTATATTGAAAGCGTAGTTTTTCCACTTTTTATCATATTCCAATCGAGCGGTAGCGGTATGTGGACGAGTCTGTGAAATGACCGGTTCCCCTTTTTGAATAAGCTCATGTGTATAGGCATAGGATAAACGCGCCCCCAAGCCACACGGATATTTCACAGAAGCATTTGCTTCGGCACCGGCAATATCAATATTAGAAATATTCATGTAAACCTGTCCTTTCAACACCTCACTCCATGCCGTTGTAATACGATTATCCACTATATTATAAAATCCTGTCACTGTGAGGTTATAACGTCCTTTGATATATTCTGCCGAAAGTGAAAAATTATGGCTTATTTCTGCCTTCAAGTCAGGATTACCATAAATCATAAAGATACTTGCCATATCAAAATTCATATACATTTCCTTCAAAGTAGGCGCCCGGAAACCACCGGCATAGGAAACGCGTAAAGAACAATTCCCTATCTTGTACATCAATCCCAGCTTTGGAGATACATGGTTGATATCAGCATCGGAATAATAATCAAAACGCAGTCCGGTAATTACATTAAAATTATCGGTAGGATTCCAATCGAACTGAGCAAAAGCATCTACCGTATATTGGTGTTTGCTTCCATTGTCGGCAAACTGATAGGACATCAGATAATCACGCATATAGTCACCGCCTACGGTCAGAATATTTTTATCGGCAAAAGTATGATTATAAAAAGCGCGCACAGCATGCTGCACATTACTATAATCACGCACATCATTGCCGGTCTGCACCAGATAATCACTTTTATCATATTGGTCGAAAGAATAGGCCACTTCCAGATCATTATTTTTATCGAATGTATAATTTCCTTTCACGCCACCGCTAAAACTACGGTAACGGTCGGTGGTACTGGCAGACTTTTCTCTTTCACGAAAGTAATAACCGGTACGGGCTGTCAGCTTCAGCTGGTCACTGGCCGTATAGACCAGGCGTTCCTTGAAATTCCAGGTTTTATCACCATATACTTTCTTAAATGCCCAGTTTTCTGTTTCCTCATCTGTTTTTCCCTTGGCCAGGTCTTTTGCATCGACTTGGGTATGCTGTATATTGGTCACACTATTAAACTTTCCGGCATTGAAGCCTATTGTTCCACCGTAACGCTGGTCATTATAAGCCCCGTAGCGTCCATTAATGTTCACTGCCCACGGCTCCGTAGAAGTTTTACTGATCATGTTTACCACTCCGCCCACCGCATTAGAGCCATAGAGTGAGGAAGCCGCCCCTTTCACTATTTCAATGCGTTCCACATTATCCATATTCAAGCGGTTATAGTCCACATTGTCCAATGTTTCACCTGCCAGTCGTTCCCCATCAACCAAAAACAAAACGGCATTTCCACCGAATCCCTGCATATTGAGAGAAACTTGCTGATCCATGGAGTAAGAAAATTCAATACCCGGCAGTTCTGCCTGAAGCAAATCTCCGATATGAGTGGCATCGACTTTCTTTATTTCATCAGCAGTAATAACCCGGGTAACAATGGGAACATCTTTCAAAAGTTTCGGTGTACGAGTACCTGTCACTACTACAGTTTCCAAACTTAAAGCATCTTCTTTCAATATAAAATCAATTTTACCTGTTTTTCCGACAACTATTTTTCGAGTCTGAGAAACATACCCCATATATGAGACTTGCAGCGTGTGCTCTTTATTATCAGGAAGCGTCAATGTATATTTTCCTTGTGCATCAGTAGTTGTTCCTATGGTTGTTTTTTCTTTCACGGAAACTGTGGCCCCCATTAAAGGTTCCTTGTTTTCATCAAACACAGTTCCCAAAACAATACGTTGTGCCGATGCGGATATTGCCATCAGGCAACACAACACCAGGCACACGTTTCTGATTAATCTTTGCATATTGTGTATTGGTTTACAATTCAAACGGATAAATATAGTCGATAGTCATAAAGCCTTTTACAGCTTTGCCATTCATGTAGTTTGTGAGTCGGACAGCCACGTAGGTTCCATCCTTCAATTTTACCATATAAACCTTGTTTGAAGGAGTATAGGTAGGGGGCATATTACTTTTATCGACATTCAGCCATTTTGAAAGTTCTTCATTAAAATAAGATTCCATATAAACAATATTACCATCCATCATACCAGACATATCGATGGCTATCTTATCAGTAGTCCATATATCTGCCATATAAGTTCCTTCGGGCATCTTACCTGCATTCTGTAAAGCGGAAAAACCAGTGAAACCCGTTTCCAACACTGCTCCGCCATTGGTTTTAGCGTCATAGCGGTGGATGGCGATATCCCATTCTTCCGGTTCCGTCTGTTCGGGATTGCTCACATTGACAGAATCAATTTTCTGTGTATGTAAGTTGATAAATGTCCAGCGTTCATAGTCGGTAGCATCAATGTAAACCGTGCCCGAATTCGTTGCCGCATCCGTCTTGATGAAACCGAATTCTTTGGTTTCTTCCGCATCGGGATTATCATATATTCCTTCAAGAATGCCATCACATGCTGAGAATGACAGAATCATCATTCCCAGCATGGTTATTGTGAAGAGAGTATTTATTTTCATGGATTTATTTGGCAGCAGTTGTAAATTCAGCACTGATTGTCATTCCCATACCTGCCATAGCAGCCGGAGTACAAGTATAAGAGAGCGACAATTTTCCTGCTACTACCTTACCTGTCAATTTTCCTGTATAATTTGTATTGTTAAGGGTAATATCAATAGGCGCTTCAAGAATGCTATAAGTAACATAATCACTTGTTTCAACTTTCACTGCCGTCAGAGTTATTTCAGGCAAAGACATTCCCTCTCCTTCTGCAAAAGCAGGTAAAACGATCTTTACTGTACCATCATCTTCAGAAGTGACAGCTACATTTTTATTCTCTTCTGAGCCTTGTTCTTTACCACTTACAAAAAGAACGGTAGTTCCTGTGTAAGAACCTGCAACTATCTGATTCACCGGAGCATCTCCTTCAATAAAGGTAATGGTAGTACCTCCCATAATTGTCAAAGAAACGACGAAAGAGGAATTCTTCTTTCCCTGCTCAACGCTTCCTGTCAATGTAAAGTCATATTCTCCTGAAGCATGTCCACTCATTTGCAATGAGGCCTTCCCAGTACCTTCCATCTTATAAGCGTTGCCGTCTTTCTTTACAGCAACATCTGTAAGTTTGAATTCGCCCCAAGTGGTTGAGGCCAAGGTCAGATCCACTTTAGAATCCCCTTTATCTGCAATTACTACTTTTTCTTTGGGAGTCACAGTCGGATTGGGTGAATAAGAAAACTTGGCAGATGTATATCCGTTATAGGTACCGGCCACTTCCTGGGCCAGGTTCACACTCTGATCATTGTTATCATCATCGCTACATGCCACTACACACAATGCGATGACCATCATACCTAAAAAATTCTTTAATTTCATATTGCTTTAGTTTTATTGATTAATAGTTATTATTTTATGTTCTTAAATCCGTTTGCAAAGTTACCCCTACTCTAAAGGGTGCACAATACCTAAAAGTAGGGGTTTTCTCATTGACAGTCATATATATAATAAAGTATATAAGTACTTATTTTTAGGTATAAGAGTCGAATTTATCACCATTTATAGGTATTGCCAATGTGAGTCTCTATAACTAATTTTGCAAAAAATTAAAAAGAATGGTTAAGCTGGTACATCATGAAATGCCTGTGAACAAGACACTTCATCATAGAAAGATAGAGATTCTGACAGTATTGACCCTACTTATAGGTAGTCTGTCATTCCTTATTTACTCCTATTGTTCCCACGACGCAAATAATCCGTTGTGCCGATGCCTGCTTTGCACATTGAACCATATACCGGAAGATAGTGAATACCTGTACAATCGCTATTTGATTCTAATCAGTATAGCATGGGCAGCATTCATATTCGGAACTTTATTTGTAATTTTGTATCACATAGAAAGAAAGAAGAAAAAATGAAACTAAAGAAAAGAAACGTATTTATCGGTATCACTTCATTTCTAGCAGTCTTGTTCACCATGCCGCTAGGACATGCATTGATGATCTTAATGGAACACCTGATGGACCCGGTAACCATGCATTATGCAGCCTTTTCCATGGGAGCAGCAGGTCTGATAATGGTTATTATTGGAATCTTTGCCACTGGAGATACCCGGCAAACACTTTGGGGACTATTCGGAGGTCTGCTGTTTTGGACAGGATGGATTGAGTTTATTTATGTGTATTACGCACACCGGTTCGGAGTACAGCCACTCATCGTAGACGGAGAAGTGGTAACCAAACCGGAATACCTTATCATGCCTTCTTCTTTCGGATTCTGGATAATGTTCATGTTACTCTACTTGTTCAATATAAAAAGCGGATGCGATTTTTTCAATTATCTGCAACGGGTATTTTTCCGCAACAGCAAAGTACGGGTAGAAATGCGTCCCATGACACGCCACACCTCACTGGTTACTTTCATGGAACTGAATCTTATTTTATGGACCAACTACATGGTATTGCTATTCTGCTATGATGATAATTTTATAGGTGACCGCCATCCTATCACCGCATTGGTTGCATTCGGCTGCCTTACAGGGTCACTATTTATGTTTCGCAAGTTGATAAATATCAGTCAATGGGGATACGCCCTCCGTTTTTCTATTGCTACAGTAGTCATATTTTGGACTTTCGTAGAAGTCATGGGAAGATGGAATATCTTTCACGAAATTTGGGTAGAGCCAATGGCATACCAATCAGAAATGATTACCATTTTCCTTGCATTTATCGTGCTAGTCGCCTTTTTATGGTATAAATCCATCAAAAATAAGAAAACATTATAATCTTTCAAGCACTCCCTTATTTTTTTTATGCAGATAAGCCGAAGGGGGTGTTCCAAAGTGAGACTTAAAGCATTTACTAAAATAAAGAGGGTCATTCATTCCTACTTTATAAGCTATTTCACTTACATTGTATATACCCTCCTGCAAAAGTTCCATAGCCCTTTTCATACGAAGGATACGCATATATTCATTAGGTGTATATCCGGTCACTCCTTTTACTTTCCGAAAAAAAGCAGCACGGCTTAACCCCACCGCAGATGCACAGTCCTCTATAGTAAATTCCGGATTGTCCAATTGTTTTTCCAAAATGGTCTGCAATTTTTCACCAAATTTCTTATCCAGTTCTGTAGAACATAAAGCCGGACTTGTCACAGTGGGATCATTAGAAAATTTCTGTTTTAACTTTTCCCTCTGTTCAATAAGTTGAAAAATACGTGCTAATAACAATCTGGAGCTGAAAGGCTTCGTTATGTATGCATCCGCACCACTTTCTACCCCTTCAAGTTTATTTTCCGAAGTCCCCATAGCCGTCAGCAAAATAATGGGAATATGACTGGTTTCAAAATCACGTTTCAGTTTACGTGTCACGTCAAAGCCATTCATACTTGGCATCAATACATCACAAATAATCAAATCTACCTCAAAAGACTGAGCTTTTTGCAAACCGGAGAGCCCATCCGGCTCACTTATGATCTCAAAATAAATACCAAGTTCCGTTTCCAAAAACTTACGCACATCTCCATCATCTTCTATTATCAATATTCTTTTTTTATTCAAAGGATCCGTAGTCACAGAATCATGATTTATAGTCAAAGAGGCATCATACCGATCATGAACAAACGGTTCTTCCTGAAGGCTGCTCGATACCAAGAAATCGTTCTTTTCATAAACACTGTAATCTAACGGTAAAATAACAGTAAACACAGAACCACCTCCCTCATTTTCATCAAATGAAATGCTTCCTTTATGTACATTTACCAGTTCATAAGTCAAATGTAAACCGATTCCCACACTGTTATGTGAAAAACTACTTTGCATGAAACGGGAAAACAGCTCTCCTTGCTTCTCCTTAGGAATCCCTACGCCGTTGTCACTGACCGATATAAATAATTTCCCCACTTCCTCATTAATGATAATTGCAAAAACAACCTTTCCTCCTTTAGGAGTATATTTTAAAGCATTCGAAAGAAGATTATAGACTATTTTATCCAATTTACTTTGATCAACAAACATCTTATAAGATGACGTAGAAGGAGCAAAATGAAAATCAATCTGTTTGTCATCTGCCGTTTCCTTGAAACTTCGATAAATATCATAAAAGAACACCATCACATCTGTTTCTTCCAGCATCAAGGAAAGTTTGTTGTTCTGCATTTTACGAAATTCCAACAATTGATTAATCAGACGAAGCATCCTATTCGTACTTTTATTCATCAACTGTATGGGATAAACCATCTCTTTGGGAATCTTATTCAAGCTCTCTATTTTTTCCAAAGCTCCCTGAATCATTGTCAACGGAGTACGGAATTCATGTGAAATATTAGTAAAAAACATGAGTTTGTACTCTGTCAACTGTGTTTCTACCTGAATGCGATTCCGTAAATTATTGAAATTCCGTATCAAACAAAAAGCAACATACAACACAATAACAATGACAAGAAAATAAAAAAGATAAGCCCAAGTGGTTTTCCAAAACGGAGGCGTGATAACAATATTGAGCACAGTTTCTTCATCACTCCATATCCCGGCAGAATTACATGCTTTTACATGCAGATGATAAGTGCCGGGAGAAAGATTTTTATAAGAAGCAAAATTCAAAGAAGAAGGGGTACTCCATTCATTATCAAAATGACTCAATTTATAAATAAACCTTGAAGGAAATGCCAAAGAATAATCCAATGTTGAAAATTCTATAATGAATGAATTTTGGTCATAATCTAATTTTATATTCTGTGTATAACTTAACGCCTGTGTCAAAGGAGAATCCTTCTCACCAACCTGTACTGTAATTCCGTTCACTTTCAAATTAGTTAGAATAACATTCCGGATCATAGGAGATGAGGTTACTTTCAAAGGATCAATGACTATGACTCCATGATTCGTTCCAAATAGCAAAAGTCCATCTTCAGTTATGGCAGCGCCATGTTCGTTATATACATTTCCTTGCATGGAAGCTGAAAAGAAAAAATTTTCAAAAGTTTCCGTATCAGGTGAAAAACGAGATAAACCATACTGAGTGGCAATCCATATTTTTCCAGTCTTATCTTCGATGATAGACTCTACCATATTATTGACCAAACCATCGGTTGTGGAATAATGGACAAACTTCAAGTTCCTATAATCCTCACCAGGGCTACAAACAGAAAAGCCACCTCCCAACATTCCTATCCACATACGATTCTGACTATCACGAAAAATACATTTAATTTCATATCCGGGCAAATCTCCATTTTCATAATTATAAATTTTATAATTATGAGCATCAGCAATAATGGAATCTCCATAAAAAACACATAATCCCTTATTCGTTCCTGCCCATAACCTTTTTTTATTATCCTGAGTGATCATCCTGACTTCTTGCAAACGACCGGATCCAGTCAGGAACTTACGAAAAACATACCCGTCTTTTCGTGAAACCGCCAAATTCAGTCCTCCCCCAAAAGTTCCTATCCACATCCTATTTTTATCATCACGATAAATATCGAATATATTCTCATGTGCCAAAGACAAGGTATCACCTGTCATTCTATGGTACCAACGTCCGTCAATACATAAACCCATCGTACGGGTTCCCAACCATAATTTACCATCTCCATCACAAGAAGCCGCATAAATATAATTGTATGGCATCTTATAACAAGATTCAGCCACCAAATTTTTATCATAAGCGTAAACATTCCCTTGACGCGTGCCAAACCAGAAACCACCATCGGGCATCTTTACCACTGTACGTATGGCATTCACATAATCATTCATATTCTCATGTTCCGGATAAATACGATAAGATCCTTCACTTAATACGGACAAAAGTGTAACACCGGCAAACTCCGATCCTACCCATACATTTCCCGAGTGATCGAGTAATAAGCTATGCAGAAAATTAGAATGAACTAGATTTTTACCAGACTCCTGATAAGTGTAATGGCTGATTATATCTTCTTGGGGATTATACACAAACAATCCATAGCCAAAAGTAGATATCCATATCAATCCTCTGTTATCCTGTATTACTTCATAGCGTTCCTCGGCAGCAGACATCATCTGAGCTGTATCTATCAATGACAGTGTTTTACATATTCCGGTTTCCGTCTGAAAATAATGCAACACACCGGTCTGGTTAAATACATAGAAATTCCCTTGATTATCTCTGACAAAATGAGCGTTGGGGATATTAATCGGGGTGTCCGATCTTACCTGCCGGGTAGATAAACGAAACCTGTAACTTCCTTTTGCTGTAAAAATCCACCAATCATCTTTCGTGCCAAAATGGGTGGTAAATTGAAAGTCAACGTCATCCTTTCCGATTCTTTGAACAAAATGTAGTTCTTCATCCTCATCATAAACATAAATATCACCCTTATCAGCAAGAAAGAAGCATGTGTTCTCATAAGAAAATGCCGCTCTGAAATTATGCATATCAGAAATTACTTCGATTTTGTTTCCTGTTACTTTCACCAATCCTTCCTGAGTACAAATCCAAACATTCCCTCTAGAATCTTCAATCAAACTATTCACTTTATTAGAAGGTAGTTTGCCATTTTCACATTGAAATGTCACAGAGGAAAAATGTTCATTTTCAAATAAAATCTTTCTGCAACCTTTTTGTCCATCCCATAACCAATTATCACCATTGGCAGTTTCCACACGATAGGCATAAGCTTGGTCGTGTTCCCCACATCCTGTAAAGTCCACAAAACAATTATGTCTTAAATCATAGCAACTAAATACATTTGAAGTAGAAAGCACCCATAAAAAACCATTTTTATCTTCATCAATCTTCTTGACATGATAATCCGCTAATGAAATCGGACTATCCTTTTCTGGTAACAATGTTATAAAAGAGTGACCATCATACCGGCTCAGTCCATTAGTGGTACTAATCCAGATAAAGCCTTTCTTGTCTTGAAAAATATCTCTAATTGTATTATTAGCCAATCCGTCACTGGATGTAATATGGATAGATTGTACATCAATAACTGCATATGCATTCCATTCCAGACAAACAAAGAAAAGCAACAAAAAAAGTATACGATTTTTCATTTCATTCGGTTTAATATCGAAATAATACCGCAAAATTAAAAAAGGCATTTTAAAAATCACTTTTAAAATGCCTTTTTTAATCAGAAAGCCTTTACTAATCAACAAGCAGAACAAGTTCCTGCGATGCCATTCCTTCGACCTCCACTTTTACTTTGAGCTGTCCCCGCATACGCCCTGCCTGTACTACTATTTGGGCACGACCGAAATAAGTGGGTAAAGTGTTGCTACTAAAACGTTCTTTACGACGCATCTCACCACTATCTATCCCCATCAAGCGTCCGTTACCCTCCACGGTCACTTTCACTTGTCTGTCATCTATCCGTATGGGGATGCCTTGTTCATCATATAAATTCAAAGAGATATGAGATAAATCCTGCCCGTCAGCCTTTAACTGTTCCCGATCCGCTTTCAGAGTAAAACGGACAGCTTTATTTCCGGAAGTCTGTATACTGTCACGGCACACTTCCATCCCATCTTTATACCCTATCACCACCACCTTACCCGGACGATAAGGTTGGTTCCATTTAATCGTATTATTTACATAATCCCGTGGCTTTCTAGGTCCATATACCTTTCCTCTAGGATCTATCAACATCACTTCGTCACAATTAGACGGTGTTTGAATCTGCATGACACGCGCATCCTGATAAGGAAAAGTCCAATCTTGTACCATTCCCGGTGCTTGCCAATGGTCTTTACCCGGATCTTCATCCAAATTATAATCTATGACATAAAGTCCCAAAAAAGGCTTCTCATTCCACATAGTCCGAAAATATCCTCCTCTAGGTTTTTCAGACATACACATGTCAAACGGAGCAGAAGGCCATCCCTTACTAGGCCAGCCCGAACTCTCCCCAATATAATCCACACCGGCCCACATGAAAGAGCCACAAATATATTCATGTTCCATTACATAATTCCATGGATTTTTCTCATCATAATCACGTGAATCAAATTCACGTATGCTACTATAATATGGATAGCTCTCACTGATCAGGCAAATACGTTCCGGGTATTTCTTTTTATCATAAATCAACCGAGGTTCCATATAATTATACCCTAGTACATCTGTCACCGAAGCAAATTTATCTTCAAATCCCGGCTGCAAGGCAAGCATAACAAGACGGCTCGAATCCAGTTGATGTACAAAATCCTGCAACATTCCAGCACGTTCAATCCCTGTGTCATCTTTTAATTTTGCCTCAGCTAACTCATTACCTATACTCCATAAAATGACAGAAGGATGATTACGGTCACGAATTACCATATCGCTGATATCCTGCTGCCAGCTAGAATCAAAAAATTCTTCATAATATCCCGATTTCCATTTATCAAAAGCCTCATCTATAACCAAAAAGCCAATAGAATCACAATAATTAAGAAATTCCGGAGAAGGAGGATTATGCGAACAACGGATAGCATTCGTGCCAAATTCCTTTAAAATAAGCAAACGGCGTTCATAAGCCCTATCCGGTACAGCCACTCCCAAACATCCTGCATCCTGATGAAGGCACATGCCTTTCAGCTTAAGATGTTTGTTATTGAGAAAAAAGCCTTTGTCTTTATCAAATTTCACTGAACGTATTCCAAAAGGAGTCAGATATTTATCAATTGTCTTTCCTCCTTTTTTTATAATGGTTTCCACCGTATAACGATAGGGAGAATCCAAATCCCATAATTGGGGATGGCTGACTAACAAATTCTGAACTACGTCAGCTGTTTTTTCTTTATCAAGTTTCAACGTAGTCCGGGCCATCACCTCTTTATCTTCTGCTTTTACAATTTTTCCATCACCATCCAACAGGCGTTGCTGGACAATCACTGTTGCCGGTAACTCCATGGAGTTTTCGATAGTAGTGACAATCTTGACCGTTGCCTGGGATTCAGTTATCTCCGGTGTCGTAACATAAGTTCCCCACATTTTCACATGAACAGGATTAGTCACTTGCAACCAGACATGCCGATAAATGCCGGAACCAGTATACCAACGAGAAATTTCTGAATGATCCACCTTGATTTTCAAATCATTACTCTCTCCATATTTCAGGAAAGGGGTCAGATCTGTTTCAAATGAAGTATATCCATAACGATGATAAGCAATCTCCTTTCCATTCAAAAAAATGGTAGCTTTATGATAAATACCATCAAAAACAAGACTAACTTTTTGATTTTTGTAACTCGCCGGAATCATAAAAGATTTGCGATACCAACCTATGCCACCCGGCAAATAACCACTCGCTCCTCCTGCTTTTTTATCAAAATCCAACTCCACACTCCAGTCATGCGGTAATTGTACCTCTCTAAAATCTCCATTTTCTCCTAATCTAAACTGCCAGTCAAAGTCAAAATTCTGCCGGATGCGATTAGCAGCCCCCGGCAAATCAAACACAAATATGCACAGAATGGCAATAAGCAACTTTTTATTTTTCATAAATAATCTACTTCTCTATTTTTATATAAAAAGAGGGTGTGCCACAAAACAAAGCAATTATCAAAAATTGCTTTTGACACACCTCTTTACCTTTTCACCTTCAAAACTAACTTTGTTTAACTTATATACTTAATATCCCTCATTTTGTTTATATAATCCTGGAGTCACATTTAATTGATTCAATGGAATAGGATACAAATAACGTCCTGTCTTTACATTATTCTTATCGGTACCATCCGGATTATGATAACTATCAAATAAACTTTGAATTTCCGTTTGCCATTCCCCCCAACGCACCAAATCAAACCAACGCACTCCTTCTCCCATTAATTCTATTCTACGCTCCCGTTTTATCAATTTCAAAGCATCTGCAGCATTTACCGTATTCACCTCATCACAACCGGCTCTTTTACGGATATCATTCACATAAGCTACAGCTTCCGTTATTTTACCTTCTTCAACCAATAACTCAGCATACATCAACATCATATCTTCCAAGCGTAAAATAGGAAGATTTACAGGCCAGTCATTATCGTCTTTCATGGTAGCTTCCGGAGTCAGTGACATCCCAAGTTCCGCTATCTTCCGTTTACTAGGCATAAACTTATAAAACATTGATTTTGTATAAACGTCCACTTGCGAACCATCTTCCAAAATCAATTTCTCTTTTGTATTGGTATAAGCCGGATAATTAGGCTCTGCCTCATACCCTGTCAGAACAGAAAAACCATTCCCTCTTCCATCTTTTTTCCCATCAGAATAAATCTTATCAAATTCATACATCAAACTCTTTTCCACATAAATTTCATTTCCAAAGATTCTTCTATTCGTATAGGAAGGAGGTAGAGCCATACTGAAATTAAACAAAGCGCTGTTGCCTGTTCCTCCCGTACGATACTGAATAGCAAAAATAGAGTATTTATTATAATAATCCGTGCTCGGCATCCACTGCTTTCTCCATTCATCAAGTGTCGGAGCCCAATATTTATTCTGATTGGATTTTGAGTAATTCAACACAATTTCCAATTGCTTTTTAGCTAATATCTTGGCGTCGGAATCATTATATGGAAAACCCGCCAAAGTCATATACACACGTGCCAGCATAGCTTCTGCCGCCATCTTGTCCGCACGCCCCTGCGATACAATCGAAGTTCCATTCGCACCCACCATATTTTCTTTTAAAGGAAGCATTGTCTGCGCATTAATCAAATCAGGAACCACTATATTATCCAAAACTTCCCGTGCAGACGATTGAGGTACTTTCTTCACTTCACCAGGCGATAAAGGAGCATCAATAATCGGAACATTTCCAAAAAGCCGCGATAACTTAAAATAAGCCCATCCTCTCAGAAAATAGGCTTCGCCCATAAACTGCTTTTTAATCTTATCATTCGATTCAAAGTTACATCCTGCTATTTTGGCAATAGCAGTATTCGCATCATAAATTACTTTATACCATGTATTCCAGACACTATTAAAAGTTGCCAAATCATTAGTAGCTCTGAATGTGCTTATCTCTGAAAAATCTCTCAACCCATTAGGTCTTGGATCTGTCCATGCATTATCCGAACGACATTCAGACATCAATAAATACTCTGAATTGGCAAGTTCACGCAAATCGGAATAAATGCCTACCACCCCTTGTTCAGACTGACTGGGAGTCTGATAGAAACCATCAGAGGTCATTAAATCAGCAGGAGGAGTTTCCAAATAATCATCGCACGACATCACAAAGAACATCAATGCACTCAATTGCAATATATTTTTTAATTTGAACATAGCTCTATATTTTTATTAGAAATTAACGTTGATACCCAAAGTGTAAATTCTCGGTGAAGGATAACCACCATAGTCCAATCCCAAAGCACTGCTGCCTCCGGGTGAGGAACTGGCTGCCGTATTGGCCGCCTCCGGAGAGTATCCTCCATAATAACTATCCCATTTAGCCAGATTTTCAATAGATACATATACACGTGCATAGGAAATAAATTTAGGATTAATAGGTAATTTATATCCCAAAGTCAGATTCTTGATACGCAGATAATTGGAAGAATATAACCATCGGGAGTCTAACGTAGCACCTGTAGTAGAACTTAAAACATAAGGTACTTTTCCATTGCCCGGCTCATCTTCCGACCACCATGCCTCTCTCCAATGTCCTAAAGCATTTCCTTTAGCCCCCATACCCGGACGGTCAATGGCACGTCCCAATACACCAAAAATCTTTCCTCCTGTCTGAGCTGTCATCAAGATAGACAGATCAAAATTTCTGTAAGTAAAAGTATTCGTCATACCAAATACTAATTTAGGAGTAGGGCTGCCTAAATAGTCCCTGTCATTATCTTTATCGAACACACCATCATTATTTACATCTTTGTATCGGATATCACCCGGTACAATTTGTTTTCCTTCAAAAGTAACCGGCTTTCCTCCATGAGCAGCACTATAAGCATCAATTTCAGCTTGATTTTTCCATACACCTATTGCATCATACATATAGAATGTATTAACAGGCTTTCCCACAGTCAGGATATTAGACGGATTGTTCTTATCAAATCCCGAATATACCGGAGTATCATCTTTCCCTAGAGCTTTCACCTCATTTTTATTATATGACATATTAAATGACGTACTCCATGAAAATTTTCCTGTGAGATTATGCGTATTCAATTCGATCTCAAAGCCTTCATTATGGATATCTCCTAAATTATCCCAAACGGTAGTAAAACCGGAAGCTCCTTCCACAGGTACCTGATATAACAAATCAGTCGTATTCTTGGTATACCAATCCAGTGACAATTGAATTCTATTATTGAAGAATCCTAAATCAAGCGCAACATCAGTACTATGTGTTTTTTCCCAACCTAAATCAGCATTACCTAAAGAATTTGCCTTATAACCGGGGGCACCTGCATAATTTCCTGCAGACAAAGTAGGATAAGCAGCCGTGTTACTGATAGAATTATTACCGGTCACACCATAGCTAGCCCTCAGCTTCAATGTATTCCACCAAGACATTCCCCAATTCTTAAAGAATTTCTCATTTGACACTAACCAACCTCCGGAAACAGCCGGAAAGATGCCCCACTTATTGTTAGCTCCGAATACGGAACCGCCATCATAACGCAAACTGCCGGACAACATATAACGTTCTGCATAATTATATTGCAAACGTCCAAACACAGACAACAATTTATTGGCTGTTTTCTCTGTTACCGTATTAGTTCCTGCTGTAACTTTCGAACCATCAAAGGAACCTGTTATGGCATCATTGGGAAACGGTTTGTTAAAAGATTGAGTCGTACTGAAACCAAGATTACTCTGTTCGGAAGAAAAACCCGCCATTACACTAATTCCATGATTGCCAAAAACATGGTCATAATTTGCAAGAGCCTGCAAAAGAGTATTCCATTTTCTTTCCGTATTATGACCACCCGAAGAATTTTGTCCTTCTCCCTGCGCCCAACTACCGGTTGTACTAGTGTACTTATAATCATTTCCATCCAAATCATAATAATTGGCCGAAGCAGAAAGTTCCACCCTGAAATCTTTAAACGGAGTGATACGTACGAAAGCATTCCCAACCAAACGCATCATTCTATTCTGTTTGATATTTTTCTCCATATTATAAACCGGACTCGATGTGCTTCCCGCCCAAAGATAATAGGGATTCGGATCAACATTTGTCATATATCCTACCCCCGGTTCCGATACCGGTGTAGCATACAAAGCCTGATGCACCTGGGAATCCTTACCATTTGCCTGTCCGGAACCATCCTGCACAATATACGTAGGAGCCATATTCATACCTATTGTAAGATATTTGTTTATCTTTGATTCAATATTGGCACGAAAAGAGAACCTTTCATATCCCGTACCGGTAACGATTCCTGCCTGATTCATATATCCACCTGAGAATAAATAAGATGTGTTTTCCGTCCCTCCCGAAACATTCAAACTATAATCCTGTACGATAGAGTTACGAAACAACTCATCCTGCCAATCCAACAGGCTAAGTTGTTCCGGATTGGGAGTATAAGTATGCGCATTCCTCATGTCATCTCCCAAATAGTTAAACCAACGTTCATCAAAAACAACCAGATAAGAGTTTGCCGTACCTGCCTGAATCCCGAGATTAGACAGACGTGTGACATTGTCATCCTTTATACTGGCGCTAGTCAAACCCAATTTCTTCGCTTCCTGCAAATAGTTTGCATCATTCCATCTCAATTTAAATTCCATCCATTCCGTCGCACTAAGCACATCCATTTTTTTCTCTAATGTCTGTACACCGAAACTAGCATTGAATGCCACCTTCGCTTTTCCACTCTTACCTTGTTTAGTACTAACCAAAACAACTCCATTGGAACCACGTGAACCATAAATTGCAGCAGAAGCAGCATCTTTCAAGACTTCTATGGAAGCGATATCCGAAGGATTCAATCCGCTCAACGTATTCATAGGCACCCCATCAACCACATAAAGTGGATCGGAATTTGCATTGACAGAAGCCGCACCGCGGACACGGATCTGCATATCGGCTCCCGGCTCACCTGTTGTATTACGTACTGTCACTCCAGCCAACTGACCTTGCAAAGCATTCTCCGCACGAGCCAAAGGACGATCCTCTATTGCCTTGGAATCCATCTTGGCAACCGCACCCGTCAAAGTGCTTTTCTTAACCGAGCCATATCCTATGACTACCACCTCATCCAATGTCTCAGTATCTTCTGATAATACCACCTTAATATTGTTCTGTCCCTTAACTGATACATCTGAAGTTTGATATCCGACAAAACTAATTTGCAAGATGGCATTGTCGGCCACATTCCTCAAAACAAAATTACCGTCAAAATCGGTAATCGTACCATTAGTAGTACCTTTCACCAATACACTGGCACCAATTATGCTCTCCCCGTTTTTATCAAGCACCACGCCCGATACATCCTTAACCTGAGCAAACAGGGTCATCGCAATTACCATAAGAATACCAAAGGAAAGCATCCTTTTAAAAGAATGCATACTTCCCGAAAGTTTGTTCTCCGAGTCTTTCATTTGTAATTAATTAAAGTTATACATAAAATCCAATCCCTTCATATCTTCATCAAGGAACATGGCAAAACTAGATATAATGCCATGAATAAAAAATAGCCGGAACAGCCACAAACCTCTGAAAATATGGAAAAGAATCTACATAGATGGAAAATAGTATAAACCAAGCTAAAAACCCGATTAACACAGGCCTTTATTAGTTTGAAAAAACAACTGTACAGATAAAAAAAAGGTTCCTGAATTGTTCTTTTCAGACAAGGAAACATTCTGTATCACAACCATCCGCCTTAATAAAAAGAATCAAACCGTACAATTTTCCATTGAATAAAACAATAAATACAAATACAATTGACTGTTATTGTTTTTCTTTGTCATCTACATAATATAAATCAAATGAAAAACTTATTTATGAAACAATTACTATCACTCCTGTTATGCCTGAGCATTATAGTACCTACAATGGCAAAAAAAGAACAAGGAAAGCAAAATGTATTTCCTGATGGTACTCCTATCTCTGAATGGTTTCTTCAAACTAAGGTGGTTCATCCCGACTCCTTAGGGAAAAAATATAATCTTTCCGACTATGGAATTGAAAGCAATCCCCATATCGTTCAAACACAGAAAATACAAAAAGTCATAGACGAAGCAGCGGCCAACGGTGGTGGAGTCATTTACATCCCTGAAGGGATTTATAAAAGCGGTTCCCTCTTTTTCAAACAAGGAACCCATCTCTATCTGTCAAAAGGCGCCACTTTATTGGGTAGTGAGAACATTATGGATTTCCCCCTCCTCATGACCCGCATTGAAGGTGAATACTGCAAATACTTCGGTGCATTAATCAATGCCGACGGACTGGACACCTTTACCATTAGCGGCAAAGGTACAATTGACGGAAACGGCACTCCCTACTGGAAAGCTTTCCGCCTACGTCGCGAATGGAATCCTCAATGTACAAACAAGGATGAAATGCGACCACGACTACTTTACATAGCTCATTGCCGTAATGTGCAGGTTGCCGATGTGACTTTACAGAACTCTCCTTTTTGGGCCAGCCATTACTATCGCTGCGATAAAGTTAAATTACTCAATCTGCGAATTTTCTCTCCTATCAAACCTATAAAATCAGCTAGTGCGGACGGTATAGATATGGATGTATGTACCAATTTCCATATTAAAGGATGCCGGTTTACCGTAAATGATGACGCCATCTGCTTTAAAGGTGGAAAAGGACCTTATGCCGATCAGGATACTTATAACGGCCCCAATAAAAACATTCTAATAGAAGACTGTTTCTTTGATCATACCACCGGCAGTTGCATGACTTGTGGCAGCGAGTCCATCCATGTCTATAATGTATTAATGCGCAATTGCAGAGCAGAAGGCGGTAATGAACTACTTCTATTGAAAATGCGGCCTGATACTCCGCAACACTATGAATACATCACAATAGAAAATGTAAAAGGCTTCTGCAAGGCTTTATTAGGAGTTTCGTCATGGAAACAATTTTATGACTTGAAAGGAAGAACAACGATTCCTAAATCTTACGGAAACCATATCACGATGCACAACATAGAACTGAAATGTGACAAGTTTCTGAATGTGAATAAAAATGAAACTGAATATGAACTATCCGATTTCTCATTTAAAGATATAAAGATTGATGCCGGTATCTCTCAATGGAATAAAGATGCTTTCCACAGCGTCCACATGGAAAACGTCACTGTAAATGGACAAAAGCAGTAATAATTAAACAATAAATCTGTTTCCTGTTGTTATGGGCGAGATAATGCCGGGAAACAGATTTATTAAATTCCTCTCTATTCTAAATGATTATATAACTACATATAGAATATCCATTTATAAACCACCATCAAACGCATCCAATTCCGGATCCTCTATAATATACTTTGAAGTTACATGCAGATTATTCTGATTGTACCTGTTAGTATTGAGGCGGGTATGCATAAAATGGCGTGAATAGACAGGAAGTTATTTTTTTAAATACATGGAACGATATACATCAGCACACAAGCTAATCCATCCCGGTCCGGTCATTTCATCAGTCATATTGCCGTCATGCCCATATCCTAGGCAATGACCAAACTCATGAAACACGGTATGCGTCTCATTGGTGTCATTGGCATAATGTCCAAAGCACAATCCCGAATGTTTTAAACACTTTTGTATCAATTTACTCTTATCAATCGGCGTATTGTTATTATTACTATGAAGTGGTCCGAATTCATTCAACGCTTTTTCAAACTCTTCTGAAAAATACATATAACTCATATTAAGGGCCAATACAACAGCTTCACAGACATGAGCAGGCAACACAATTTGTATTTCCAACTACTTTCACCACTATATCCAAAAAAATAGATACGACAGTTACAACGATTGGATATAAGTTTTTGAAAATAAGGGTCATCACATTCCATCTCAAAAGAAAAATTAGTAGCAGACAAATGGAGATTTGCCATAATTTTTATCTGTTTTCCGCTGCGGCTTATTGCTATCAGATCTTTTGTTGCAAACGGAATAGGTACTCTGAACTGTTGGAAAGGCATTATTTTTGTAGAAAAGGCCCTTATCTTTTTTGAGAACATCCTTATCTTTAAAAAAAAGGAACTTATCTTTTTCGAAAAGAACCTGTTCTTTGAGCACATGGGCGGAAGCAGGGATTTACACGTATATACGTGTAGCCCTACGTGAACGTTCATGAAGCTCCACGTGAACGCTCACGTAAAAACAGGCTGCCTTTCTTAGGAACGTCACCCCTTTCATGCCGGGAGGTTTTTCCAAACTGACTGCATAGGGTTGGAGAGTTTACGCCATTGTTCCCCAAAGTTATACTATCCTTTATTACAAAAATTGCATTTCATCTCTCACACTCTCACACTTATCACTCTTTCCCCGATGAATAAACCGTTTCAAGGGTGAGAGATGAGGTGAGAGATACCCCAAAAGGTGAGAGCAGTTGCTCTCACAAAGCTCCAAAATGTCCTATTCCGCATCCGGGAACAGAACATTTTCGTCCATCTGCAAGGAGGAGGGCTGTAAACTCGTCCAATTACAGGAAGGAAATAGCCGCCCCGAATAAAAACTGAAGAAAATTACTTTCACTGAAAAATCTCTTTCCATATGTCCCCAGTTAACAGAGATTCTAAGGAGGTAACATGTGAAAGCAACTATCATGAACTTTTTTCGGGGACAAACGGGAATGGGAAAAGAACAAAAGCCTTTGAGTGTTACTAACGTCGTGTGACGCAATATGTTAGTAAGGAATCATATAAAGGAAAACCAGTGTTGCAGGCGGGGTATTCTTCCTCTTTGGGTTAGTCAGAACATATGGATAAAACCACTAAATTACGGACACCCTCGTATTCTTGAATTTAATCTAAGCTGTCATATAGTTGCCATTCTTTCTTACAAAGAAAAGATCAGGAAAGATGTTCTCCCATAGCGAAAGTCATCTTTAAAGGCGTAGTGTTCCAACAGGAACCTCTTTGACCGGAATAGTAAGGAGATGAAACAGAACTTGGCGCAAGATTTCGCAGAACTTGGTGCAGGATCCGGCAGAACCTGTATCAAGATTCCGGACACTCTGGCAGGGAAAAATGCAGCTTTTTGAAAACGAACAAGAATTTCCGGACAACCTCATCCATAATTATAGGGTAAGCCCTTTTATCCCCACTAATTTTCCTCTACTCCCCGTTTTCATGTTTTTCACTTATCCAAGCATAAACACAAAAAAAGTCCCGTAAAACCTTGATTTTACGGGACTTGTCTTAGCTTTTCCACCATTTGTCTTTAGTGTTCAGCGGAGAGACAGGTAAATGAACCTTACCTTGCAATCCTCTCAATATCAGCGTTATATTTTCAATGAACAATCTTAGGTTACGACTTGGTTACGATTTCAAAAGACTTGTCTTTGTCCTTATCTGTCTGCTCCTTGTCTGCATTAATCTTGGGTTCAAAAGTACAGGTTATTTTTTAATTATGCAAGTCTTTGATTATTAATCTTTCAACTTAGGTGCAAGGTGCAAGCTATATATACATATATATACTTGCACCTTGCACCTATTTTATGAAAATTCGAGAAAACGCTTTTATAGTTGCAATATATTCACAGAAAATCATTATCTTTGCGACCAAGAAATCAACGATTTACAGCGATGAAGACCAAAAGAGCAATATCTCTACTTTTCATATTGCTTGCCAATATGGTTATATTGGCTCACGCTGTTGTACCCCATCACCACCATAACAAGATATTTGCTTCGGTAGTAAGTCTGTTGGGTGATGATATGTCACAAGAGCTTGACCATCATAAAAAAGCTCACCATCACGATAAATCTGATAACAGTGAGGAATGTTTAATAAACGAAGTTTGTGCGGCTGCCTTTAGAATACATGATGACAGCTACACAGTACAAACATATCCAGACTTTGATTTACCGCCCCTATTCATTTGTGATTATCCTTCTGAAATCTTATATTTACAGGTTTTTCCTTTCAGGCAAAAACCATATTTAGAGTTTAATCATTCAGTACTAATTACTCAATCCCTCGGCTTACGAGCCCCTCCCTGCTGTTAATTTCTAAACTGTATTTATTTTAGCTGACTTTGTACGCAATGTTTATAAAACACTGTGCGTTTCATCGTTGGTATCCACGTATTTAAAAAAATAGAAATTAACAAAATGAAGAAATTAAAATATATCGGGGCATTACTCGTAGTAATAGCCTTAGCAGGTTGTGCGCACAGTCATTCACATTCAGAAGAAGAACACGCACATGATGAAAATCTACAACTGACTGCATATAGTGAAAGTATGGAAGTTTATGCAGAAGCCAAACCTTTTGTAGCAGGGCAAGAAAGTAGTATTTTAGCACATTTTTCGTATCTTGATAATTTTAAGCCTGTGGAAGATGGTAGCATCAAAGTAAGCCTTACTGTTGGAAACAAAACAGTAAGTCAAACATTAGACAAACCAACTCGTACTGGCATCTATTCCTTTTCCTTAAAACCGGAAATTGAAGGTACAGGCAAATTACAATTTACTATAAAAACCTCTAAAGGTAACACTGTAATCATTGTTCCCAACACAAAAGTTTATACCGATGTGCATGATGCACAGCACGATGCAGCTAAGGCAGTAGCCCAAAGTAGCAACGGAGTTACATTTACAAAAGAACAAAGTTGGAAAGTGGACTTTGCGACTGACCCCTGCCGGAAAGAACCATTCGGACAAGTTGTTAAGACAATGGCACAAATAATGCCCACACAAGGTGACGAAAGAATAGTAACAGCAAAAACTGGCGGCATTATTTCTTTTCCAAATATAGAAATCGTGGACGGCAAATCTGTTAATGCGGGACAAACTTTGTTTTATATTGAAAGTGGAGAAATGGCGGATAATAATATGAATGTTCGTTATAAAGTGGAAAATCCACTCAAAGTAGCCCCCTTAATTCAGAGCAATTTGACCCCTGTTA
>CAVJPC010000163.1:0-2316 GCA_963651205.1 Bacteroidaceae bacterium | reverse complement strand
AAAACTTGAACTGGCTTGGCAAACAGAAGAAAATAAGTCACATTTTTGCAGCAAATGCAACAGGAAGAGCCGGAATTTGTTTATCTTCGTAGCGGTAACAGTAAAAGCGAAAGATCATGGAACAGCAGCAACTGAAGAGATGCCCTATAGGCATACAGACTTTTGAGGAAATAATAAATAAAGATTATCTCTATATCGATAAGACGGACTACATTTATCGGATGGCGCACGGTGCTTCCAAGTATTATTTCCTGAGCCGTCCCCGTCGCTTCGGTAAGTCACTGTTGGTTTCTACATTGCATAGCTATTTTGCCGGGAAGAAAGAACTCTTCAAGGGGCTTGCCATTGAAAAGTTGGAAACCGAATGGACGGAATATCCGGTATTGCACTTTGATATGAGTCTGGCGAAGCATTTGGACAAGGAAAAACTCAATGAATACCTTCTTTGGCAGGTAAGGGATTACAATCAGAAATATGGTCTGACAAAAAATAACGACGCGGAGGTAAACACTCAACTAGCAGATCTTATAAAGTGTGCTTACGAGCATACCGGCCGCCAGGTGGTGGTCCTCATTGATGAATATGACGCACCGTTGCTTGATGTGATGCACGAGGAGAAGAATCTTCCCATACTCCGCAATGTGATGCGCAACTTCTATTCTCCGCTGAAGGCGTGCGACCCTTATCTGCGCTTCGTGTTCCTGACCGGTATCACCAAGTTCTCGCAACTCAGCATCTTCAGCGAGCTGAACAATATTTCGAATGTCAGTATGGACGAGCCTTACGCTGCCATTTGTGGCATTACGGAGGAGGAGATGCTGGAACGGATGTCGGGACACATCGAATGTCTGGCCGGTGCGCTGGAGATGACTTATGAGGAAACGAAACTGAAGTTGAAAGAGAAATATGACGGCTATCATTTCACCTGGCCTTCGCCCGACATTTATAATCCGTTCAGTTTGCTGAATGCCTTGGAAAGAAGGAAGCTAGACAACTATTGGTTTGGCAGTGGTACGCCCACCTATCTGATAGAGATGCTGCGCAAGTTCCACGTCCTTCCGTCCGAAGTGGGGAACAGTATGCAGGCTATGGCTTCTGATTTTGATGCGCCTACGGAAAAAATGGAAAGCATCGTGCCTTTGCTCTATCAGAGCGGTTACGTCACAATAAAGGACTATGACAAGTTGACGGAACTTTATACGCTGGATATCCCGAACCGTGAAATACGGGTAGGGCTGATGCAAAGTCTGTTGCCAAACTATCTGAATCGGGATACGTTGAGAGGAAAGACTACTATAGGTCGGATGTACGGAGTCATAGCTCATGGCGATATGGATGGTGCTTTGCGTCTGCTTCAAGAATTCCTTTCCACCGTTCCATATTGTGACAATACCCATTATGAGGGACATTACCAGCAACTGTTCTACATCATCTTTTCCCTTTTCGGGATGTATGTTGATGTGGAAGTCCGTACCCCGAAAGGGCGTGTGGATGTGGTGATGCGCACTGCTGATACGTTGTATGTCATCGAACTGAAAACAGGTAAGTCTGCGGAAGCGGCAATGTCCCAGATCAATCTGAAGCAATATCCCGAACGATTTTCCCTCAGCGGACTACAAGTAGTGAAAGTGGGTATTAATTTTGATATGGAGAAGCACACCTTGGGGGATTGGATAATAGAAGAATAGACGATAAAAGCAGCACTGATAAAAATTAATCTATAAAGATAAAATGTTTACTATAGGCTGTATGCAATGATGCATGCGGCCTTTCTTACTTTTGTTGCCGGTAGCGACCGGCATACGCCTATGTATTGCAATAACGAACATCTTCGGGATTACCAGCAGGAGATGAAGAACCGGCTCTTTGAGAAGTGGGAGCTTCACCGGAACGTGATGGTACAGATGCCCACCGGTACGGGAAAGACACATCTGCTGGCAGCGATAGTGAGGGAGTTCCTGCACGGTTCCGATACCCCGGTATGGATCGTTGCCCACCGCAGGGAACTGGTGGAGCAGATAGAGGAGACTGTGGCCCGGTATGGCATGAGGAAGGAGGACGGAATAGTAAAGGTAATGTCTATTCAGTGGTTGTCACGGAACCGAAAGGATATAGACAGGGCCCCGGATTTGATCGTTATTGATGAGGCGCATCACGCTTTGGCGGAAACCTACCGGGCGCTTTGGGAAAGATATCCGGACGCCAGGAAGCTGGGTATGACCGCTACCCCTTGCCGGCTGAACCGCAAAGGATTTACAAAACTGTTTGATATCCTGATCACCTCATGGAGCATCGCAGAATTCATCGGGCAGGGCT
>CAVJPC010000162.1:0-5825 GCA_963651205.1 Bacteroidaceae bacterium | reverse complement strand
AGTTGGTTAGAATACATGCCTGTCACGCATGGGGTCACGGGTTCGAGTCCCGTACACACCGCAAAATAGGGAGTAACGTCAGTTATTCCCTATTTTGTTATATATTGTCAGATGAATCGTGTTTCCGGGTAGGATATTTAAAGGTACTATAAAAAAGTAACGGAAGAAACAATTAAAGTGTTTCTTCCGTATCCCAAACTTAAAAAATCATGAAGATAGTATTATTGTGCTTGTATCTCTTTCACTAATTCAGAAGTTGTATACACTTTCTCTCCCAAAAGGTTAAAATTGATCCGTGCAGCATCGTCTGCATTCATATCTCCGATAATTGCCGAGGCTGTAGCATCAAATACTACTGCAGCTTCGAAACCTCTTTCTTGCAATTCCCGTAAATGGGACTCTGCACACAGGTTGCCGGACATACCGCAAATGATTACTTTATTAATTCCCCGTTTACGTAATTGGAGGATAAGATCATTGTTTTCCGGACCAAAGAGTTTATGGGGAGCGGTCACAATTACATTTTCGCCATTGTTGATGTAGGGTTTGTAAATATCCAGCCAGTCTGCCCCCGAACCCTCAAATCCTTCTCCGGTAAGTTGTCCTTTTCTTTCAAACATGCCGTTTTCGTGCATCATTTTTTCTACCGGCCCTTCGAATATCCACTGGTGGTCGTGCTTGTAATAGTAATGCGGTGAAATAAATACCAGCATATTTTTCTTTGAGGCTACATCAAAAATTTGTCGCAAATGCTCTACTGTGCCATTTTTCGTGATATTTTCACCAAAAAGCCCCCAGCCTTTTCCTTTTTCACTCAGGAAATCATTCTGAGGATCGGTCATTACGATAGCTGTATGCTCGTCAATGACAAATTCATCTTTGGCTTTTCTTTCTTTAGTCTGGTTTTCAGTGTTCATTTCTGTTTTTCCGCCCGCAAAGGCAATTGTACTTCCTGATATAAGTATCAGGCATGAAATCATCATCTTTTTTGTTTTCATTGTTGTTTTTAATCTATAAATTAATACTCATCTTTTGTCTCTGCAAAGATCGGGTATTGGCTATGATTCTGAAATAACGATTTCACCTGTACATTTGGCTATTCTGCCCTAATGAAGAAATTAGTATGAAAATTCATCACGATTTGCTATGATTCAGCCATAAGGACAGATAGAATCTCGCATGATGATATTCGCCCCTACAGTGAACTTAGGTCGGAAGATTTTTCTTCCGACCTTCTGTAGAACAGAGTTTCCCTATTTATAAAAAGAACAGAACTTGGCTTGAAAGCAATGAGGCAAACCACCTCTCTTCAGTGGACGAGGGAATAGTCACAGGGGATTTTTCTCCCTACGATGGATGGCTGTTATTGTAGTATCCAGATACATTGGTCTGTCAATTGCTTTTTGCCGTCATTAGCTCGCACCTTAATTTCATTGCTTCCTTTTTGCAGAGGAATATTCTTGAACAAGCAAACCTTCAGCTCATCCGGCTTCATCTTTCCAAGCTGCCGGCCATTGACCAACAATGTCACTTCCCCCGCATTCGAGAATACCTGTACCTCAGTTACCGATTTCACACGGTTCGTATTGCGGCGGCCTGCAATATAAACCATCGGCTCCCCATTCCAGTTGGCCCGATAGAAATAATAAGCATCCTTCTTAACCTTGCGGTCATGAGTTACCAGTCCCTTGTCATTGATGCCCGGTCGATCCCCTTCCGTGCGATGGGCGGCACCAAAATCAAACATATTCCACACAAAACTACCCCATATATAGGGACGTTCACTGATTATCTTCCAATTCTGAATGTGGTATTCCGTCTGCCAGTTTTCGGGATGCCACCAGCTTCCGGGTTCGGTTTGCACCAATGAATCTTGCTGATGATAGATGCTGGCCCCTGCGCCATACTCGCTGATAGCGATCTTTATCTCAGGATGATTCTTGTGAGTGGCATCCAGCCAGGTGGCAAGTGTAGCCGGAGTAGCCCCATACCATCCGTCATAACGGTTCCAGGCTATATGGTCGGTGATGAAATTCAACGCGCCATCCTGATTGCTTGCCGAGGTAGTAGGGCGGGTGGGATCTTCCCGGTGCGCCATGACATTCAATTCCTTTATATATTCCACAGGATTGTCACCTTGTTCCTTCAATTCATTGAACAACCCCCAAAAACAGATACTAGGATGATTGTAATGCTGGCGGATCATCTCTTTTAACTGCTCTTTGCCATTCTCGCGGAAAGAAGGCTGGTCAACAAAACCCTTGTCCGCATATCCTCCCGGTCCCACAAACGGAATCTCGGCCCAGGTGACAATGCCACTCTTATCCATCAAGTCATACATATAGGTTGCTTGCGGATAGTGTGCCAGACGAATGGCGTTTACTCCCATATCCAACATGATGCGGGTGTCTTCTTCATGGTGTGCCGGATGGAGGGCATTTCCCACTTCTGCCCGTTCCTGATGGCGGCATACGCCATGCAACGGCAAATGTTTTCCATTCAGGAAGAAGCCTTTGTCGGGATCAGTGGCAAAATAGCGCAATCCCAACGGCTGCTCCACTTTGTCCAGTTCCTTTCCATTTTTGTTCAATGTCACCACTGCCTGATACATAAACGGATCTTGAGTGCCATTCCAAAGGTGCGGATGGTTTAGCGTGAATTCCATCTCCTCTGCCTGCACATCCGTGTGTGGGGCGATGCTCACTTCCTTCTCCATTTCATACACAGTCTTTGTCCCGTCATTGACTTGCAGCCGGACTACAGCCTTTTGCGCCTCTCCTGTTCCGTTAGAAAGATTAATGCGTGCACAAATATCTGCTTGCTTGTCTGTCACCTGCTTCTGAATAAGATAAACCCCCGGCGACGCATAATCCAATGGAGAAATACACAGGTTATCAGTCAAAAGCAGACGCACATCCCGGTAAATGCCACCATAAAAATTAAAATCGCCGACCAATGGCATGACATCCAGTTGTTCACCATTGTTGACACGTACCAGCAGAGTGTTCTCTTTCCCATACTCCACCTTATCCGTAATTTCGAATATGAAGGCTCCGTAACCGCCACGGTGTTCGCCGGTTTGCTTGCCGTTTACAAAGACATTGCTCACGCTGTTCGCTCCTTCAAAGCGCAGGAACAGGCGCTTGCCCTGCCATTCGGGACGGATAAACAGTTTTTTGGTGTAGTTACCTATTCCACGTTTATAATCCTGTTTGCCGCTCAGGGCATCCTGCGCATTCCAGGTATGAGGCAGGTCTACCCTTCGGGCCGATTGATGATTCACCTGATGAGAAAAGCGGAAACTCCAATCCTGATTGATAAGCATCGTTTCTCTCTGGGCAAATGCCTGCATACTGATTGCCGAGGCAAACAGTACGGTAAAAGTTAGTCTGAGGTTTTTCATGAGTATCTTTAATTCGTTTATATATTTAAACTAATGTTTGCACGACAAAGATAGGGCAAACCTTGCATTATATCCAATTTTATCACAACATAAATCGTTATTTTTCGTTTAGCATATATGCCGGTCCGGGAAGAAAGACCGGTCATTGTTTTACAATATTAAATAATGATCCAAATGAAAACAATCAAATTTCTTGTAATGGCGGCCCTGATGCTTACATTCCCGTTATGTATGCATGGTCAGGACAAGAGCTACTACATGCCCAGATTTGCAATCAAGACAAATGCATTGTATTGGGCTACCACTACAGCCAACCTCGGCTTTGAAGTAGGACTGTCCAAGAAACTGACACTGGACGTATCCGGAAATTACAATCCGTGGAAATTTTCCAACAACAGGCAGATCAAACACTGGCTGGTCCAACCGGAGCTCCGCTACTGGCCCTGCGAACGGTTCTTCGGACACTTTTTCGGTCTGCACGCTCTCTATGCCGAGGCAAATGTGAGTAATCTGAATATATTCGGTTTGGGACACGACCGCTACGAGGGAAATATCTATGGCGCCGGCATATCCTATGGTTACCAATGGATACTGAACAAACGGTGGAGCATGGAAGCTACGGTAGGAGTGGGCTATGCACGTATTGATTTTGACAAGTATGATCCGGGCAAATGCGGATGCAAGATCAGCAACGGTCATAAGAATTACATAGGTCCTACAAAAGTGGGGTTAAGCATTATTTATTTCATAAAATAGTACAGTCATGAAAAAGAAACTGATATACTTTATCTTGTGCCTCATGGCCTCCCTCCCGGGCTTTGCACAGAAGTTCTATAATGATGCCATCATTATTTCCAACGCCTCATTGTGGCAGCAGGGACAATCACTTTATATAAATATGGAGATGGATATGCGTAACCTGAAAGTCAGCAGTGACCGTACACTGACGCTCACTCCGGTTCTGGCTGGTCCGCAAAACAATGTTGTGCTGCCCGATATCATTATCAACGGACGAAGAAAGCAGAAGGCTTACGTGCGTGCCATGGTCTTGGACAGGACAAGCAAGATGGAATTGTCCTATGACAAGAATGAAATATTAAACTATACACAGGTGATTCCCTACCAACCCTGGATGGAAAATGCTTATCTGAATCTGGAAGAGGAACTATGCGGCTGCGGAGGAAATCCGGAAGTACTGACACGGGAACTGATCTTGTCCGGCGTTTCCACTGAAGCCGGCAGGTTGGCTGCTTTGCAACCTCAACCTGCCTACATCCAGCCTAAAGCGGAGTTGGTGAAGGCGCGCAGCGAGCAGTATGAAGCCCATCTGGATTTTCCGGTAAGCAAAGCGGTCATTCTTCCCGATTTCATGAACAACCAGGCAGAATTGCGGAATATCCAAACGATGTTCAATAAGATTCAAACTGAAAAGAAACTGACCGTGACCGGAGTTTATATAGAAGGATTCGCCTCACCGGAAGGTCCGCTGAAGCTGAATGAGCAGCTTTCCCAAAGCCGTGCAGAGGCGCTGAAGAATTATCTGTCGGCGCACGAGCAGATTCCTGCCAAACTTTATCATGTTTCTTTCGGTGGGGAGAACTGGGACGGACTGGTGAAAGCTCTGGAAAGTTCGACTTTAAAAGACAGGGATACCTTCCTTGGCATCATAAAAAATACTTCTGATATCAACCGTCGTAAGGAAGAGATTAAACGGGTGGGCGGTGGTGCTCCTTACCGCATCATGCTGAAGGAGATTTATCCGGCACTCCGTAAAGTGAACTGCCGCATTGATTATACCATAGCCAATTTTAAAGTGGACGAAGGCAGGGAAATTGTCAAGACACAACCTCAGTTCCTCAGCTTGAACGAAATGTATCTGGTAGCTAATACTTATCCCAAGGGTAGTGAGGACTTTATCAATGTATTTGATATTGCGGTACGTATGTATCCTGATGACGAAGTAGCCAATTTGAATGCCGCTGCCGTTGCTTTGTCAAAGAAAGATTTGTCCGGAGCAAGGAAATATCTGGATAAATCAAACAAGCAGACGGCTGAATATGATAATAATAATGGTATTTATTATTTGTTGAGCGGCAATCCGGATCAGGCTGTAGTGGAGTTTACCAAAGCGGCTCAAAAAGGAAATAATGCTGCCCAATCTAATCTGGAGGAAATGGAGAAGGCTATAAAGATGAAAAAATAATAGAAACCGGCTGGAACAGGGCGGGAATAAAAAAACGGGCTGTCAAAGTAATGTTTGAAAAAGAACCGGGTAACAGAGGTCGGATGTTGACTATAAGGTGCTAAATTCTTTCTTAAGCATTACTAAGCCTTTTGATGGGGATGAATAAGCCTTTTTGTACTGAATGTCTTTTTGTACTGGTGGTTGACCCTAAAGAATCATTAAATGGAAAAAGACTTA
>CAVJPC010000161.1:0-3144 GCA_963651205.1 Bacteroidaceae bacterium | reverse complement strand
GAGCATTATTTGCTGCAGTAGTTTTTATTTCGTTAAGAACATTAGCAGAACAGTCATAAGAAACAGTCTCACCGTCTGGTGTAAGAATCTCTACATAAGATCCAGCATCAGAATTATTCGTACCAGAACCTGTAACGATACCGAATACAACATCGTTTGCTACCAGGTCGTCAGCGATCATCAGCACGATCTGATCATTGTCATTTAACGCATAGCTTGCAATAAATTCCTTACCGATTGCGGAATCGTAATCTACGATAGTGTAATTATCTGCTTTAGCATAATCGTCGCCATTGAAGGAGAAGATTACAACGTTATTAGCGAGAGCGTAGCCATTGTAATATCCGGAGGATGTTACCTTCGTCTTCTCTGTGGTTTTATTTTTTGTAGATACCTTTTCAATGTAATCGATTTCGTCAGAAGAATTCAAATGGTATTTAACGATTGTAGCATCTTCAACACCACCTGGATTAGTAGCATCAGTAATGCCCATTGCCGTTTTATATTTTTCTACATAATCATCGTCTACATTTGCTACAAGCGTGTTTCCATCAGCTGTTAACATCTGTATCGAGTATGTTGTTTCGCCATAGGCATTTTCTTCTTTGCCTGTCTTCAGTACGGCTGCATACATTCTGTTTGCGGAATCTGCTTCCAGCTTATAGATATTTCCATACGCATCGAGAGAAGCGACGACAGTATCTCCTGCACTTACGCTATCAATCTTATTGTCCAGAGTTCCATTTACTTCTTTTGTTGCAAGGGAATAAGTAGTTCCATCAATGGTATATTTTCCATCGTTGGTTACTTTTGTAAGCTCACCTGTTACGGTTTCCTGGCCTACTGCAACTCTTGTGATTTCTTTGTCGGTCGGTGCAGTATAAATATAAACGATATCGTCTGCTTCGATGTGATCTAAGGAATCAACACCGATCAGCTCGAAGGAGGTCGTATCAATCTCCTGATCATCGTTTAATGTAAAATCTTTGCCCAGAAGAGTATTTTTATTCTTGATCGTATTGATCTGGCTCTGGGTAATGACCGCATCATCATTTACAGTCCATTTGCTTACAGAATAGATTTCTTTAATGGTCTTACCAGAAACCTTGACTGCAATGGTAACCTTGTCTTTTGCTGCTAATTTACTGTCGAAAATACCAGTTGTTTCACCGTTAGTAATCTCATCAGCAGCTTTTGCAGTGCCTTTTCCACCAGTCTTGTCGTTTACATCGACGTAATTATCTTCACTCGTTGGCAGCGTATACTCAGTATCATCTGCAGTGAATTTCTTTCCGTCGTTGGAAACTTTACCAGTCAGGAACGTAGTCTGGATATCTCCTACTGCGATAACTTTGCCATTTTTATCAGTAGTAACTTTTGCTGCAGCACCGACATAATCTCTGATGTTGGTCAGCGCATCATCTGCCATATTGCTAGTCACTACCGCATAGCTAGAATCTCCATCCTTATTTAAGATGGACATCATAGTGATCATATCATATTCCTGAGTCTGGGAATTATATTCACCACGCTTATTCAGCGTCGCACCATCCTTGTCGGCATAAACCTGAGGAACATCTAACGCATTATACAGCATTACAGCGACGTCGCCTCTCGTTGCGCCCGTGCCGTACTGGCTGCCTTCCACGTTCTTAAAGATACCCAGAGCCGTCGCCTTCTGGATGTAGATAGCAGGCCAGGAGCCGTTCATCTCGTTGCATTCCGTCGTGTAACCGATGGCTCTTACGATCAGCGTTGCCGCCTGCTCATAAGTGATCGGATCGCTCGGACCGAACTTGCCGTTTCCGTAACCTTCAACCAGGTTGAGGTTCTTCGCATACTCGACATAAGGGACCGCCCACTGTGCGTTCGCCATGTCGGTGTAGCTGGACGTCGTAGCGGAAGCGTAATCAGCTACGCCCAGAGCCGTCACGACGACTTTCGCGAGCTCAGCTCTCGTAATCGTCTCGTCAGGTCTGTAAGTTCCGTCTTCTTCGTAGCCGTCGATGACGCCTAACGCAGAAAGAACGTTTACAGCACCTTCGCATTTCTCGCCAGCGATATCGGAATAACCGTTATCAGAGGTATCTGCAAAAGCCATCATCGGGGTCATGCAGAGTACCATGACGAGAGAGAGTACAATGGAAAGTACTTTCTTCATTTCTGATTCCTCCTTGTAGAATTCTTTCGAAGGGAGCAAATTTTTTCTTGTTCGCACAAACTATCCGCCCCTTCTGAAGATAATTTGACATTTTTTCCAGGGCATGGCCTGAAAAGGCCGGTTTGCCGAAAAAGGAGGAAAAAGCCGTTTCTGCTGTGCGGTGACGGACGAGGCGGCGAAGAGAAAATCACGCGGAGAAAAGTGCGCGGAATTGCTCGGCGGCTCGGCGAACCGGGTTTAGAATCGTTTCAGAGCAGCCGAGAGCAGCCGGAAGAACGGGCAGGATGAGGCGTTTTCACTTTGCCTTTAGTGTTTTCACTTTGCCTTTAGTGTTTTCGCTTTATCTTTAATGTTTTTGCTTTCCCTTAAAAAGAAAATTCCGGAGGCTGGTGTTGCGACAGGTCGATGTCAGCGGCTGTCTTTGCGTACGGGTTGTGGATGTCCATGCGGCTGCGGGGGTGCTTATCGGTAACTGCGCTGCGGATCGCCCGTTCGTTGATGTGCAGATAGATCTGCGTGGTTGTGATGGAGCTGTGGCCGAGCAGCTCCTGAATAAATTTGATGTCGGTGCCTTCCTCCAGCAGGAGGGTGGCGAAGGTGTGACGGATCATATGGGGCGTGACATGTTTTTTGACGCCGGCCAGCGAGGCGTATTTTTCCAGGAGGAAGCGGATGCTCTGGGTTGACATCTGTTTTCCATGACGTGTGACGAAAACGTGAGGATCGTTGAGCCCCATCAGGAAACGGAAGGCGAAGTAATCCTTATAGAGGACGAGTATGGACGGCTCCACGATATAGGCCTTTCGTTCCTTTCGTCCTTTGCCGATGATGCGGATTGTTCCTGTGGCAAAATCCATGCAGTCCATCGTCAGATCGCACAGCTCCTGCACGCGCAGGCCCGTGGCGAACATCGTTTCGAGGATCAGGCAGTCTCTGATGTGGACGATGCGTTCTATACCGGAATTTCCGTCCCAGCTGCCGAT